>NZ_CP070356.1:4501394-4816743 GCF_016919445.1 Pseudomonas sp. PDNC002
GGTCTGCCCGGTGATGTAGGACGCCTTCGGATCGGCGAACATCAGCACCGCGTGGGCAATGTCCTCCGGCTTACCGATGCGTCCCACCGGGATGGTGGACATGATTCGCGCGCGCTGCTCTTCCGACAGAGGGGCGAGAATGGGGGTATCGATGGCACCGGGCGCAATTGCATTGGCGGTGATGCCATGCTTGGCCAGTTCGAGCGCCAGGGTCCGGGTCAGGCTGATCACCCCGCCTTTCGCCGCCGAATAGTTGGCTTGACCGAAACCGCCGAGCCACGCGCGGGAGGAGATGTTGACGATACGCCCGAAGCCCTGCTCGATCATTCCCGGCGCCACGCACTTGGCGCAGAGGAACTGCGACTTCAGGTTCACGTCCAGCACCAGGTCCCAGTCGCTTTCGCTCATGTTCACCAGGCGCTTGTCACGGGTCAGGCCGGCGTTATTGACCAACAGGTCCGGGGTCTTCCAGCGTCCGGCGACCTGGGCGACGGCGGCGCTTATCTGATCGGCGTTGGTCACGTCGACCTTCACGCCCATCAGGCTGTCAGCGTGCTCACCCGCCTCGGCAACCAGCTTGTCCATGGCCTCGCCGTTCAGATCGAACATGGCCACGCGATAACCGGCATTCAACAGCGCGCGAGTCAATCCCAGGCCGATGCCCTGGGCGCCACCGGTGACGATTGCAACTTGCTTGTTCATGGGGGACGGCTTGCTCATGTGGGTCTCCTCAGACGCCCAGGATGTGTACGGCGGACGCCGCGTGATCGACACCAGCGATGCCACCGCCCGTGCATTGGGTCAGTGCCAGCTCGGCGCCGGCGACCTGTCGATCGCCGGCGCGGTGTTGCAGTTGCCAGACCGCCTCGACCATCTGCGCGACACCGGTGGCACCCAGCGGATGCCCCTTGGCAAGCAGGCCGCCGGACGGGTTGACCACGGTCCGTCCGCCCAGGCGGGTAGCGCCGCTCTTCAGCAGGTCGTGAGCCTCGCCACGACCACACAGGCCCAGGGCGTTGTAATAGATAAGTTCGGCGATACTGAAGGCGTCGTGCAGCTCGATGACGTTGATATCAGCCGGGCGGACAGCCGCTTGCTGGTACGCCAGCGAGGCCGCACGCGCAGTGATCTCGGCGGACAGAATGTCATCGTCCGGTTCCTCGGCGCGGCCGGACTGGATCACCGAGGCGAGCACCTTCACGGCCCGTGGTTCGCTCGGCTTGCGGGTGGTCAACACCAGCGCCGCCGCGCCATCCACCGCAGAGGGACAGCACTGCATCAAGGTCAGCGGATCGAAGACCATCCGCGAGTTCATCACCTCGTCGAGGGAGACCTCGGTACGCGTCTGGGCATAGGGGTTGAGCGCGCCGTGACGACGGTTCTTCACCGCCACTTCGCCCAGCACGTCGGCACCCACGCCGAACTCGTGCAGGTAGCGGGTAGCGCGCATCGCGTAAATCGCCGGCAATGCCATGCCGGCGCGCGCGTACAGTTCCGTCATGTAATCGTTACGTTGCAGCGGGATGGTCCCGCCGCCCAGCGCGGTAAGCTTCTCGACGCCGAATACCACCACGGTGTCATAGACGCCTGCCTGGAGCGCATGACACGCCAGGTGCACGCCGGTGGCGCCGCTGGCGCAGGCGTTCTCGACGTTGTAGATCGGCAGGCCGGAGAGACCGAGGTCGCGCAGCAGAACCTGGCCCAGAACCATGCCTCCGAATACGTTGCAGGCGTAGAAGGCTTGTGGCTCGTGCAGTTCGCAGCCAGCGTCAGCCAGGGCGTCGAGCACCGCTCGCTGTGTCAGGTCCTGCATGGACGCGGCGTGGCGTCCGAATGGGGTCATCGACACGCCAGAAATGTAGACAGGCTTGTTCATGCGCCCTCCTGCGGGCGGAAGGCATAGATAGGCCCGTTGTCGGTCTGGACCAGGCACAGGACGAGGATGTCGCCGATACGCGGACGGCGATCCGCCGGATACTCCAGGCGGGCGAAAACCCGCAGCCCTTCATCGAAGTCGGCCAGCCCCAGCGGCTGCGGCGGCTTGTTGGCCTTCGGGCTGGAATGGACGATGGTGTAGCTGTAGAGACGCACTGGGGAATCGAGCTCCACCAGTTCGCTGCCGTCGCGCAGCGGTGAGGTTTCCGGCAGCGGCGGAAAATGCAGACCCGGATGGCCTGCCCGGCGGCTGGCCAGCAGCACCACGCGGCCGCCTACTTCACGCCAGGGGCGTTCGGCGATACCTGGCGTCGTTTCGGTTTGGTTGCTCATTGGGATTCCCCGAGGGTCAGACTCGCTCGAATACGGCGGCAAGACCTTGCCCGCCACCGATGCACATGGTTTCCAGGCCGTACCGGGCATCGCGCCGCTGCATCTCGTGGAGCAGCGACGTCATGATTCGCAAGCCGGTGGCACCGATGGGATGCCCGAGGGAAATACCCGAGCCATTGACGTTCACTCGCGGGTCACTTTCCAGCTCCCACTCGCGCAGAACAGCGAGCACTTGGCCGGCGAAGGCTTCGTTCACCTCGATGAGGTCCATGTCGGAAAGGTCCAGATTCAGGCGCTGCATCAGCTTGGCGACCGCGGGTACCGGTCCGATGCCCATGCGCAGCGGGTGGCAACCCGCGGAGGCCCAACCAGCGAGCCTCGCCATGGGGCGAAGATCGTGCTGGATGACGAAACGCTCGGAGACCACCAGGCAACCAGCGGCTGCGTCGTTCTGCTGGCTGGCGCTGCCGGCTGTCACGGTGCCGCCCTTGAGCACTGGCGCCAGGCGGGCCATGGCTTCCAGGGTGGCATCCTCACGGATGCCTTCGTCGCGTCGGAACAGGAGTGGCTCGCCCTTGCGCTGCGGTACTTCGACCGCCATCACTTCACTGTCGAAGCAGCCTCTGGCCCAGGCGGAAGCTGCCTTCAGGTGACTTCCCACCGCCCAGGCATCGCATGCCTCCCGGCTGATGCCGTAGTCGCGCACCAGATTTTCCGCTGTTTCCACCGCTCCGCCCGGACACTCGCCATATCGGCTGATGGGCTGCGAATTCACCCGACCACGATCCAGGCGATCATGCAGCTTCACGTCACCCAGGCGTGCGCCCCAGCGCATGCTGGTGCTGTAGTACTCGATGTTGCTCATGCTTTCGACACCCGCCACCAGCAGGCACTCCGCCACACCGGTCTGCACCTGCATGGCCGCATCGATCAGCGCCTGCAAGCCGGAACCGCAGCGGCGATCCACCGTGTAGCCGGACACTTCGTCAGGCAGGCCTGCCAGGGAAGCGGCATAGCGCCCCATGCAGGGAGCCTCGCTGGACTGGTAGGACTGGGCGACGATCACCTCATCGACCAACGCGTCGTCGACACCACTGCGTTGCAGGCATTCCCGAAGAATCAGTGCGGCCAGGTTGGCCGCCGGCACAGCGGCCAAGGAACCACCAAAGCGGCCAATGGGCGTGCGCACGGGAGAAATGATGTAGGCATTGGACATGGCTGTCTCTTAGGTATTTTCGTTGTTATGGGATCAGGCACTCATGCCCAGGCCGTCGTGGCGCAGCCGGCCGATGAGCTCGTCGCTCAGCCCCCAGTCGCGCAGCGCGGATTGCCCACCCTGCCCTCGTGCGGGCGCTGGTTGCGGAACTGGACTCGGGGTGCCGAGAAAGCGCGGCGCCGGCGCTGGCTGCACGACGCCGTTGATTTCCATGAAACTACCGCGCGCCTCTGCGTGCGGGTGGCGTGCGGCCTCGGCGAAACCAAGCACCGGCGCCACGCAGGCGTCGCTGCCGGCAAAGATGTCGCACCACTCGTCGCGGGTACGCTGCATGAAGGCACGGATGAAGGCCTCGCGAAGACGTGGCCAGCCGCTGCGATCGTGCTGCTCCGGCAGTTGCGCCGCGTCGAGTCCAAGCTTGTCCAGCAGTTCGGCGTAGAAACGCGACTCCACCGGGCCAATGGCCATGTAGCCGCCGTCCAGCGTGCGATAGGTGTCGTACCAGGGAGCACCGCCATCGAGCAGGTTGCTGCCGCGCTCCTCGCTCCAGTTTCCCGAGGCGAGAAGCCCCCAGATCACCGAGCCCAGCTGCGCCGCGCCTTCCGTCATGGCGGCATCCACCACCTGCCCCACGCCACCGCGCTGGACATTGACCAGTGCGGCCAGCACCCCCATCGCCAGCAGCATGCCGCCACCACCGTAATCGCCGACCAGGTTCAGTGGCGGCACGGGGCGCCCCGCCACCGGACCGATACCGGAAAGCACGCCGGAGAGTGCGATGTAGTTGATGTCATGGCCGGCACGCTGCGCCAGCGGACCGTGCTGGCCCCAGCCGGTCATGCGGCCGTATACCAGCTTCGGGTTGCGTTCGAGTGCCTGCGCAGGGCCCAGCCCGAGGCGCTCCAACGTGCCAGGGCGGAATCCTTCTATCAGCACGTCGGCATGGGCAATGAGATCAAGAGCGACGGCCGCCGCCTCGGGACGTTTCAGATCGAGCGTCACGGAACGACGGCCACGACCGGTGATGTCGATCCGGGGGCTGTCCATCTTCGGCCCAAGGTCGGCATGCGCGACCGGGCGATCGATACGGATAACGTCCGCTCCCATGTCGGCCAGCAGCATGGTTGCGAAAGGCGCCGGACCAATGGCTTCAAACTCGAGAACCCGAATACCGCGCAGCACACCCATCGACGTCGTCCCGTTCCTGACCGGCGCTCGACGCGCCTTGGCGATACCGCGCAACTGCGGCTTTTCATCAATGGAACATTGCCCGGCAATGGCGGCCGCCACCCACGTTGGGTGGCAAATGCCGTAGCCGGACATCAGGTGTCGCACGGCACTGGTGAAGGACGTCGGAAGTACGGCATGCTCCGGGGAACGCCCGTGCTGCCCTGCAATAGATCGCGGGCAGTTGGAACTGCCTCGGAAGCGCCATGGAAAAACCACATAGAACAACAACAATCGCCCATGCCTCGCTCGACGCCATCGAGCCGGCCCTGACCACAGCCCTGGATCGTTCCAAGCTGTCTCCCCCACGCAGCGGTAGCCGCGTGGTGCTGCGCGAGCGCCTGGTACAGCGACTGATCGAAGGTCGACGATTGCGTTGCACCGTGATCAAGGGCCCCGCGGGCTGGGGCAAGACCACGGTTCTGCTGGCGTGCCGCCAGCAATTGTTGTCACTGGGATTCGAGGTTGCCTGGCTGAGCCTGAGCACCGAGGACAACGAACTGGGCCGCTTCATCGACTACCTCCTGGGCAGCCTGGCGCAGATCGATCCGCAAATGGTGCAGGAAGCTTCCTTGATGGAGGCTCACGGACTCGACAGCGAGTCGGTGGAGCGCACCGTCTTCACCCTGGTCCAGGGCATTGCCAGCAGCCACCGCGAGGTCGTACTCGTACTCGACGACCTCCACAGCCTTACCGACGTTGGCATCCACCAGGCGCTGCAGTGGCTGCTTGAATACGCGCCGGCGAACTTCCATCTGGTGCTCGGAACGCGCAGCGCCGTCCCGCTGTCACTGGCCCGCCTGCGCATGCAGGAACAGGTGCTGGAACTGGACCTGCGCGATCTGGGCTTCACCCTGGACGAAACCCGGCAATTCCTTCTGCAACAGGTGGGCGAGCTGTCCGCTGACGAAGTCCGGCAGATTCACAGCCTGACCGATGGCTGGATCGCCGGCCTCCAATTGCTGGCCGCCAGCCATCGCAAACCGTCCCCGGCCGACGCCGGGGGAAGCAGCGAAGCGCAATTGCCGCTGCGCGATCACCAGGCCTTTGCCAACTACTTCGAGTCCGTCGTCCTGTCTCGCCTGGATACGAAGGACGTCGAATTGCTGGTACATACCGCCGTCTGCAACCGTTTCTGCCCATCGCTCTGCGCCGCCCTCGTCAACCGCCCCGATGCGATCGCCGACGCCATGGCGCTGCTCTCCCGGTTGGAGCAGGACAACCTGTTCCTGATCGCTCTCGACAGCAATGACCAGGAGAGCTGGTATCGGCTGCATCCACTGCTGCGGGAAACGCTTCTGGGCCTGTTCGTCCGCTGTGACCAGGAGCACCAGCGGGCCGTTCATGGCCGCGCCTGGCGCTGGCTGCGCGACCGGGGCCAGCTGGTCGACGCCGTGCGCCATGCCGTTGCCGGCGGCGAAGCCCTGGCGGCCGCGCACCTGGTCGAGGAAAATCTCGAAGCGCTCTACGCCCAGGGCGATCTGCGCATCCTGATCGAACTCGCGCGCCTGCTGCCCAGGGAGCAGGTCCGCGCCAGCATTCGCCTGCGCCTGCTGCTGGCACGCATGCAGGTCTTCGCCCGGGATTTCGACTCCTGCGAAGCCAGCATCGGCGAACTGGAACGCGACATCCCCGCAGACGATCATGACTCATGCTTCCGCGTCGCCATGCTACGCGCGGTGCTCGCCGTACAACGCGACAATACCGACGAAGCGCTGGGCGTCATCCAGCAACTGCTCGAACCCCCGCCCGGCATCAATGCCGCGATGATCGGCGGCAGCCTGAACATCCTGTCCTGGCTCTATATGAACCTCGGCGAATTCGACCGCGCCCGCCGGATCCAACTGGAGCGCCCGCCCCTGCTGATCAATGGCGCGCCTCTACTCGGAACCGCGGGCGGCAGCCTGCAAGGTCGTTGCCTGATAGGCCTGAGCCTGGCCATGGAAGGCCAGATCGGCCAGGCCGAGCGCATCTACCGGGAGGTCATCTACGAAGCCCAGCGGCATGGCCGCTCCTGCGCCGACGCGCTGCACCTCGCCACGGCCCTGCTTGGCGACACGCTCTACGAAAGCAATGAGATCGAAGCCGCCTTGCAGCTGCTGGAGCCCCAGATCGACCTGCTCGAGCGCATTTCCATTCCGGACTCCGTGCTTCGCGCCCTGGAAGTGCTGGGCAAGGCACACTGGGTGGCCGGCAACCGCCGCGAGGCCTTCGCCTACCTCGAACACCTGGGCGAATATGCGCGGCGACACAAGCTCGATCGGTTGAAAGCCCACGCTCTGGCCTGGCAGGTGCACTGGCACCTGCTGCTGGGCGAGGTGGTCGCCGCCGAGACCAAGCTGGCACGACTGGACAGCATAGCGGCGCGCCATCCCGATGCCGTCACCAGCGATCGCAAGGACATCTTCATCATCGTCGAGAATGCCCACGTTCGCTGGGACGCCGCCCATGGCGATCTGCACAGCGCGACGTTGCGCCTGAACCGAATGATCGAGGCGGGCGAACAGGATGGCCGGCAACTGGCGGTGACCCGCCTGAAGATGCTCAGCGCGGTGTTCGATGCCCAACGCGGACATCTCGATTCCGCCCAAAAAAAAGTGCTCTCGCTGTTGCGCGTCGGTCAGCGCTACGGCCAACTGCGCAGCCTGGTCGATGCCCATCCGGACGCCCTCGAACTGATCGAGACACTGACCCGCGATCAACCGCTCGATCCACTGCTGGCGTTCTATGTCGAGCGACTGCGCCAAACCCGCCGCGAACCAGCCGAGCGCAAGGCCCCCGAACCGGCGCCACGACCAGTGGGCAGCCTTCAGCTCGGCGCTGGCATGGAGCCGCTCAGCGAGCGGGAACTCGAGGTGCTGCGCCTGCTCGCCCAGGCGCTGCCCAACAAGAAGATTGCCCGCGCACTGGGCCTGTCCCACGAAACGGTGAAATGGCACCTGCGGCACATCTACAGCAAGCTCGGCGTGGGTAGCCGGGACGAGGCCGTGGCGCGCTTGCGCGATGCGGAAACAGCAGACAACTCGAGTCGCTGAATAGACGGCGCCACCCGCACCGGGGGGCGCCGCTGATTTACCCGCCGCCGAGCATGGTTGGACTTTGCCTCCCAGGGTCCGCCATGAACACAGAATCGTTTGAGCTGCGCGAGTCTCGACTGGTCATCACCGGCGACGTCGCCACCTTCACCCACCTCAACAGTGCCGCCCGCAACGCGCTGTCACTGGATCTCCGTGAAGACTATGCCGACATGCTCGATCGGGTGGAAAACGATCGCAGCCTGCGCGCACTGATCATTACCGGCTCCGGCGGCAGCTTCTGCGCCGGCGGAGATATCCGATCACTCAAAGAGCGCCAGACCAGCACCGATCCGGAAGTGAACTCCGCCAATGCGATGCGGCTGCGCATCCGCCGCTTGCATGCTTCGCTCCAGCGCCTGCGCTCACTGGAAATCCCGGTGATCGCCGCGGTCGACGGGCCCGCCTATGGCGCCGGCTTCGCCATCGCCCTGCTGGCGGATTTCATCCTCGCCTCCAACCGCGCCTCGTTCTGCATGCCTTTCGCCAAGCTCGGCCTCGTGCCGGACTCGGGAGCCCTTTACACCCTGCCGCGGGTAGTTGGCATGCAGAAGGCCAAGGAACTGCTGTTCAGTGCCCGACGCGTAGGCGTCGAGGAAGCCAGCGAGCTGGGCATCGTTCATTCGATCCACGCACCGGAGGAATTGGCAGCCAACGCGCAGCGCATGGCACAGCGATTCCTCTCCGCTCCCCGCGACGCCATCGCCATGAGCAAGCGATTGCTCAACCAGAGCTTCGAATCCGACTGGAACGCCATGGCTGAAATGGAAGGCCTGGCCCAGGGCGTAGCCGCTACCGCGCCCTACCACGGCGAGGCGGTATCCGCCTTCCTGGGCGGCAAACCATCGCGCTACGACTGGGACCGCGGCTGAGCCTGGCGCCACCCAGCCCGGGTGGAGTAGCCGGCTCAGGCCCGCCCCTAACGTAGACACCTGAGCACTCGCGCGGCAGCGCGACACGACAACCAATACCGGCGCCGCCGGCTGGCATCAGGAGCCCTCCGTGCACATCGAACGCAGCGTCTTCCGCGACGACCACGAAATCTTCCGCACTACGGTGCGACGCTTCTTCGAACGCGAATGCGTTCCTCGCCAGGAGGCCTGGAACCAGGCCGGCCAGTGGGACCGCGAGACCTGGCTCAAGGCCGGTCGCGAAGGCCTGCTGGGGATCACCCTGCCCGTCGAGTACGGCGGCGGCGGCGGCGATTTCGGCCACAGCGCGGTGTACAACGAGGAGTTCAACCGCGCCGGCCTGTCCGGAAACGGCATGGGCATGCACTCGGACATCATCGCCCCCTACATCGCCCGCTGCGGCAGCGAGGAGCAGAAGCAGCGCTGGCTGCCCGGCGCCTGCTCCGGCGAACTGATCCTCGCCATCGCCATGACCGAGCCGGGTACCGGCAGCGACCTGAAAGCGGTGCGCGCCACCGCCGTGCGCGACGGCGACGACTATGTGATCAACGGCAGCAAGACCTTCATCAGCAACGGCCTGTCCGCCGACCTGGTGATCGTCGTCTGCAAGACCGATCCGAACGCGGGCGCCAAGGGCATCAGCCTGATCGCGGTCGAGACCGACCGCCCCGGTTTCCAGCGTGGCCGCAAGCTGGACAAGGTCGGCCAGCACGCCCAGGACACCGCCGAGCTGTTCTTCGACAACGTGCGCGTGCCCGTTGGCAATCGCCTGGGCGAAGAAGGCAAGGGTTTCTCCTACCTGATGGGTGAGCTGCCCCAGGAACGCTTCTCCATCGCCGTCTCCGCCGCCGCGCGCCTGGAAGTGGTGCTCGAGCACACCCTGGAGTACGTGAAGAGCCGCAAGGCGTTCGGCCAGACCGTCTGGGACTTCCAGAACACCCGCTTCAAGCTCGCCGACATCAAGGCGCAGGCCACCGCCGTGCGCCTGATGATCGACCACTACCTGAGCGAACACATGCGCCGCCGCCTGACCCTGGAAGAAGCGGCGATCGCCAAGCTGTTCGCGACCGAAACCCTGGGCAAGGCGCTGGACGAAATGGTCCAGCTGCACGGCGGCTACGGCTACATGCTCGAGTACCCCGTGGCCCGCGCCTTCGTCGACATGCGCGTCAACCGCATCTACGGCGGCACCAGCGAAGTCATGCGCGAACTCATCTCCCGCAAGCTCTGAACCCACCCTCGAGGACCAGCACATGAGCCAGAAAGCATTCGTTGCCGGTGTCGGCATGATCCAGTTCAAGAAGCCCGGCACCAGCGACTTCTATGACGTGATGGCGGACCATGCCATCCGGCAGGCGCTGAGCGATGCGGGCATCGACTATCGCCTGGTGCAGCAGGCCTACGCCGGCTACGTCTACGGCGATTCCTGCTGCGGACAGAAGGCCGTGTACCACGCCGGCCTCACCGGTATCCCGGTATTCAACGTCAACAACAACTGCGCCACCGGTTCCTCCGCGCTGTTCCTGGCGCGCCAGGCCGTGCAGAGCGGCGCGGTCGACTGCGCCCTGGCGGTCGGCTTCGAACAGATGAATCCTGGCGCACTGAAATCCGCCTGGCCGGATCGCCCGCCGGCACTGGAGCGCGCCAACGCCATCGTCGACCAGCTGGTGACCGGTGTGGACGTACCGAGCAACGCCATTCGCCAGTTCGCCGGCGCCGGCCGCGCGCACATGCAGAAGTACGGCACCAAGCTGGAAACCTTCGCCGCCATTCGCGCCAAGGCCAGCCGCCACGCCGCACGCAATCCGCTGGCAGTGTTCCGCAACGTGGTCACCACCGAGCAGGTAATGAATGACGTGGTGCTCTGGCCTGGCGTGCTGACCCGTCTGATGGCCTGCCCGCCGACCTGCGGCGCGGCAGCGGCCATCGTGGTCTCCGAAGCCTTCGCGAAGAAGCATGGGTTGCGCACGGACGTGCTGATCGCCGGCCAGTCCATGACCACCGACGTCCCGGCATCGTTCGAGCCGCACGACATGATCCGCGTGGTCGGCTTCGAGGTGACCCGTCTCGCCGCCCGCCAGGCCTTTGAAATGGCCGGAATCGGGGTGAACGACATCGATGTGATCGAACTGCACGACTGCTTCGCCCAGAACGAGCTGCTGACCTACGAGGGTCTCGGTCTCTGCGCCGAAGGCGAAGGCGCCAAACTGGTCGCCGACGGCGACAACACCTACGGCGGCAAGTGGGTGGTCAACCCGTCCGGTGGCCTGCTCTCCAAGGGTCACCCGCTGGGCGCCACCGGCCTGGCCCAGTGCTATGAGCTGACCCATCAGTTGCGCGGCAGCGCCGGTGATCGCCAGGTGGCGAATGCCCGCATCGCGGTGCAGCACAACCTCGGCCTCGGCGGTGCCGGCGTGGTCACCGTCTACCAGAAGAACTGACGCCGGGAGCATTGCAGATGATCGACAAGAAGCATATCGGCAAGGTCCTGCCGTCATTCAGCGCCACCGCCGAGGCTGGCCAGTTGCGGTTCTTCGCCAAGACCATCGGCGAGACCAATCCGATCTATTTCGATGAGCAGGCCGCACGCGATGCCGGCCACCCTGGCCTGCCGTTGCCGCCCACCTTCCTCTTCTCGCTGGCGTTCCAGATGCCGAACCAGGCCTGGCGCGACGAGTTGGGCATCGTCTCTTCGCGCATCCTCCACGGCGAAGAATCCTTCACTTACCAACGCATGACCTATGCCGGCGACACGCTGCGCTACGACGTGCGGATCACCGACATCTACGACAAGAAAGGCGGCGCACTGAGTTTCGTGGTGCGCGAATCGACGGTGACCAACCAGCGCGGCGAACACGTGGCGACCCTGCGCACCACCCTCGTCCATCGCAACGGCTGAACCGGAGAACCTCGATGAGCACAATCAACTTCGCTTCCGTCCAGGTCGGCGACAGCCTGCCGCCACTGGCCTTGCCACCGGTCAATCGCACCACCCTGGCGCTGTTCGCCGGCGCCTCCGGCGATCACAACCCGATCCACATCGACATCGACTATGCGCGCAAGGCGGGCATGGTCGACGTGTTCGCCCACGGCATGCTGTCCATGGCCTACCTCGGCCGGCTGCTCACCCAGTGGGTCGACCAGCGCCAGCTACGCGGCTTCGGCGTGCGCTTTGCTGGCATCACCCACCTCGGTCACCAGATCACCTGCAGCGGCAAGGTGGTGGAGAAATTCGAGGCCGAAGGCGAACAGCGCGTAAAGCTGGAAATCCAGACCACCAACCAATACGGCGAAACCAAGATCGTCGGCGACGCCATCGTCGCCCTGCAGTGAGGAGCAAGAACATGGCAAAACTCGACGGCAAGGTGGCGCTGGTCACCGGTTCCGGCCGTGGCATCGGCCAGGCGATCGCCCTGAAGCTGGCCGGTGAAGGCGCGCGCATCGTGATCAATGACCTGGATCTGGAACCGGCGCAGGAAACCGCCGCGATGATCCGCGACCTCGGCGGCCAGGCGGCGATCTGCCACGGCAACGTCAGCGCCCCGGACTTCGCCGAGCGCTACATCCGCACCGCGATGGACAGCTTCAAGGCCATCGACATCATCGTCAACAACGCTGGCTACACCTGGGACGACGTGGTCCAGAAGATGAGCGACGAGCAGTGGTACGCGATTCTCGACTGCCACATGACCGCGCCCTTCCGCATCTTCCGCGCCGCCTACCCGATCATCAAGGCCCAGGCTCAGGCCGATGCCGAGGCCGGTCGCGAAGTGTTCCGCAAGGTGGTGAACATTTCCTCGGTTTCGGCGCTGAACGGCAATGCCGGACAGATCAACTACAGCGGCGCCAAGGCTGGTGTCGCCGGCATGACCCGCGCGCTCGCCCGCGAGTGGGGGCGCTTCAAGGTGAATGTCAACGCGGTGGCCTTCGGCTTCATCGAGACCCGCATGACCCGCGCCGACGCCCACGCCGGTGCCACGGTGAGCATCGAGGGTCGCGACATCCGCGTCGGCATCAGCCCCGAAGCAGCGAAGTCGTTCGCCCAGCGCAACCCGCTGGGCCGGCCCGGCACCGTGCAGGAAGCGGCCGATGCCGTGTACCTGTTCTGCTCCCCGGAATCGAACTACATCACCGCCCAGACCGTCGCCGTGGCGGGCAACCTGCAATAGCACGGCTGCAACGGTCGCGGGGGCCATCGGCGCCGCGACCGCGCACTCCCCAATAACAAGAACATGGAGTTTCGCATGAAGCTGTCCCTCGGAAACCTGCCTCACGTCTTCCTCGCCGCGTCGGTCGCGGCCTCGTTGAGCCAGCCGCTGCGCGCCGACGAGCCACTCGCCGATCAACCGGCCAGTGCGATCACCGCCGCCAAGAACGCGGCAGTCCTCAAGACGCTGCCGTTCACCGACCGCACGGATTTCGAATCCGTCACGCGCGGGCTGATCGCTCCGTTCAAGGGACAGATCAAGAACGCTGCCGGCAAGGTCGTCTGGGACGCCGACAGCTACGCCTTCCTCGACGCCGACAAGGTGCCCGACACCGTCAACCCCAGCCTTTGGCGCGTGGCGCAGCTCAACCACCATGCAGGTCTGTTCCAGGTCGCCGAGCACATCTACCAGCTGCGCGGCATGGACGTGTCGAACATGACCATCGTCGAGGGCAAGGACGGGCTCTTCGTCATCGACCCGCTGACCTACACCGAAACCGCCCGCGCCGCCCTCGACCTCTACTACCAGCACCGGCCGAAGAAGCCCATCGTCGCCGTGGCTTTCAGCCATAGCCATGGCGACCATTTCGGCGGTGTGCGCGGCGTCATCGACGAAGCCGACGTGAAGAGCGGGAAGGTGAAGATCTTCGCGCCATCGGGCTTCATGGAGCACGCCATCAGCGAGAACATCTTCGCCGGCAATGCCATGAGCCGTCGCTCGCAGTACCAGTTCGGCACCTTCCTGCCGCGCGGGGAGCGTGGCCAGGTGGATGTAGGCATGGGCAAGGTGCTGCCTTCCGGCGGCACGCTCACGCTGATCGAGCCGACCGACCTGATCAAGAACGAATACGAGACGCATACGGTCGCGGGCATCGACATCGAGTTCCAGCTCACTCCCGGCACCGAAGCGCCGGCGGAGATGAACTTCTACTTCCCGCAGCTGCGCGCCCTGTGCATGTCGGAAAACAGCACGCAGATGATGCACAACATCCTCACGCCGCGTGGCGCCCTGGTGCGCGATGCCAAGGCCTGGTCGCAGTACCTCGATGCCAGCCTGGAACGCTATGGCGACAAGACCGACGTGATGTTCGTCTCGCACAACTGGCCGACCTGGGGCGGCGATCGCATCCGCACCCTGCTCGCCGACCAGCGTGACATGTACGCCTTCCTCAACGACCGCACGCTGCACCTGATGAACCAGGGCCTGACCTCCACCGAGATCGCGCAGAAGATGGACAAGCTGCCGGGCGATCTAGACCAGAAGTGGTACACCCGCGGGTACTACGGCTCCCTCAGCCACAACTCGCGCGCCGTCTACCAGCGCTACCTGGGCTACTACGACGGCAACCCGGCCAACCTCAATCCGCTCACCCCGGAGGACGCCGCAACCCGTTACGTCGAGGCACTGGGTGGCGCGGAGGCCGTCGAGAAACTGATTCACGCTGCCATGGACAAGGGCGATTACCGCTGGGCAGCGACGCTGGGTAACCACCTGGTCTTCGCTCAGCCGCAGAATCAGCAGGCCAAGGCACTCCAGGCCGACGCACTGGAGCAGATGGGCTACCAGTCCGAGAACGCCCTCTGGCGCAATATCTACCTGACGGGCGCCATGGAACTGCGCCACGGCGTGCCTACCTACGATGCCGCGGCGACCAAGGCCGACGTAGTGAGGAGCATGGACCCCAGCCAGTTCTTCGACTTCATGGCGATCCGCCTGGACTCCGACAAGGCACAGGGACACGACATGGTCATGAACTGGGAGTTCACGGACCTCGGAAAGTCCTATGCGGTAACCATTCGCAATGGCGTGCTCACGCACCGTGACAACGAAACGAACCCCGATGCGAACGTGACGATCCGCCTCGCCAAGGCGACCCTGGACCAGATCAGCCTGCGTCAGCTGGACTTCCCCACCGCGATCAAGCAGGGCGCCATCAAGCTCGAAGGCGACAGCAAGATTCTCGGCGGACTGCTCGGCATGATCGACAGCTTCCCACCGCAGTTCAACATCGTCACTCCCTGACCCGACCGCCACGCAAGGACAGACACCATGAAGCAACTCACCCCCATGGATGCACAGTTCTTCTACTCCGATGCGCCCCATCAGCCGATGGTCATCGGCGGTCTGTGGATCTGCGACCAGAGCACTGCGCCCAACGGATTGGTCCGTCACAAGGACATCATTCGCTACATCAACAGCCGCCTGAGCAGCACCTCACTGTTCCGCCGGCGCCTGCAGCACGCCCCCTTCCGCCTGGACGATCCGTACTGGCTGGAGGACAAGAACTTCGACCTGGAATTCCACATCCGCCACGTCGGTCTGCCGCAACCCGGCGACTGGCGCCAGTTGTGCATCTTCACCGCGCGGGCGATGTCGCGCACCCTGGACATGGAGCGGGCGCCCTGGGAAATCACCATCATCGAAGGTCTGAACAACGTCGAGGGCGTTCCCGCCGGTAGCTTCGCGCTGCTGCTGCGCTTCCATCACGCCTACGTCGATGGCAAGTCCGGCGTGGAGATCACCACCCTGCTGATGGATGACCAGATCGAGTTCGACGAGAACACCTATCGGCAACCGGTGAGCGACCGCATGCCCACCCGCGCGCAGATGTGGGCCAAGACCATGCCGCGCCTGCTCGGCCAGTCCTACCGCAGCGCCAGGGCCGGATTCAGCGTGGCGCGCAAGAGCGTGCAACTGCTCGGCCAGTTGCGTGGCGACGCCAGCCCCGACCAGAACCGTGTACCCACGACCATCTTCAATGCCCAGGTATCCCCGCATCGATCCTACGGTGCGACGCGCTGGCCGCTGGGCGACCTCAAGGCGATCCGCCGCTGCGCCGAAGGCTCCACGCTCAACGATGTGATCATCGCCATCATCGCGGGTGGCCTGCGTCGCTACCTGCTGCGTCGCGAGGCGCTGCCGGTGGAGCAGTCCCTCGTAGCGCTGTGCCCGGTCGCCATGCGTCCCGAAAGCGCGCAACGCGACATGGGCAACCTGATTTCCATGATGCTGATCGGCATGGGCACCGACATGAGCGACCCGCAATTGCGCCTGCAGGCCATCACCGAGCGGACCCAGCGCGGCGCCCCGCTGGCCAAGGAAGTCATGCACGAGCTGATCACGTCCATGGGCGAGATGCTGCCGGCGCCGATGCGCATGCTCGGCGGCTGGCTGCAGAACCAGATCCGCTACGTCAGCAAGCTGCACCTGCAGAACACCCTGATCACCAATGTGCCGGGGCCGACCAATGGCGTGGAAAAGAAATACTTCGCCGGCGCCGAGATCCTCTCCACCTACCCCATCGTCCCGGTATTCGACGGCATGGGCCTGAGCCACGGCATCACCAGCCTGTACGGACAGATCATCCTCGGCGTGCTGGCCGATCGACAGGCCCTGCCGGACATGGACGTGTACATGGAGTGCCTGCAGGAGTCGACCGAGGAGTACCTGGCGCTGGCACGCGAAAAACAGAAGGCGTCGGCCATTGAAGCCGGCCCCAAGCCAACCCCCGCGCCGCGTGGCAAACGCCCTGCCGCCGCCCCTACCGGCGGCGAATGATGGCATCCGTCGGCGGGCTGGCAGACAGGGATGAACCACCCCCGCCGACACTCTCCCCTAGCGAACAGGAAAATCATCATGCTCTGGCAAAAGTCGCCATCCAACCAGTTGATGGGCAAGATGGATCACGCCCATTCCTACCAGGAGTGGGCCGAACATGCCGCTGCCCTGGACCGGGCGACCGGCATGGACGATTGGCGCAGCAACGAGGTATCCACCGAATACGACTACCGCACCGTGCGCCAGCGCTACGAACGCCTGCGCGGCATGCGCAACGCCGGCTCCTTCGCCAACCTGATGTTCGCCCTCAACGAGGGCATCCACGGTAACCTCGCGGGGATGGGCAGGGCGGCGCTGTATGGTCACGCCAACCTCGGCACCAAGTACCTGATCCACCACTACATCGAGGAAGTCTGTCTCGCCCTGAAGACCATCGACGGGCTCGACGACTCGATCATCCCGCTGGAAGAGCGCAAGGACTTCTTCGTCCGTGCCAGCCAATGCTTCGGCCGTTCGGCGCTGATGCTCAGTGGCGGCGCGGTGCTCGGCTACTTTCACGCCGGGGTGCTCAAGGCCCTGTTCGAGGAAGGCCTGCTGCCGGACATCATCTCCGGTTCCAGCGCCGGTTCGATCCTCGCCTCCATCGCCTGCACGCACAGCGATGCCACTCTGCTGGATCAACTGCAACCGGAAATCCTCCTGATGCAGCCTGAAGGTTCCCCGCGCCAACGCCGGGTGCGGACCCGGCCGGCGCTGGAGGCCGGCGACCTGGCGGCCTACCTCGAGCGACTGATTCCCGACCTCACCTTTGCCGAGGCCTACAAGGTCAGTGGCCGACACCTGAACATCACGGTCACCGGGCTGGAGCCGCGCCAGGCGCCGCGCCTGCTCAATGCCATCACCGCGCCCACGGTACTGGTACGCTCGGCGGTCATGGCTTCCTGCGCCATCGCCGGGATCTATCCGCCCGTCACCCTGCAGGCGAAGAACGCCGCCGGACAGCAGGTGCCTTACCTGCCGGAGCAGCAGTGGATCGACGGCTCCTTCCTCGATGACCTGCCGGCCAAGCGGCTCGGGCGCCTGTACCGGGTCAACCACTTCATCTCCAGCATGACCAACCCGGCCGCCCTGCTCTTCACCCCGAACCCGAACGCGCGGCACAGCCTGCTGCAGAGTGCGTTCAATCAGCAGATCAAACTCAGCAAAGGGGTAGCTACGCACCTGCTGCGCCTGGGTCGCGACCACCTGCGCATCCGCAATCCCACCTTGGCGCGCTGGCAGCACCTGAGCTACAGCGTGCTGGTGCAGGACTACATCGCCGACATCAACATCTTCCTGGGCAAGCGCTGGCACAACCCGATCAAGCTTCTCGCGCCGATGCCGCTGGGCGAGCTGCGGCAACTGATACGCGAAGGCGAACAGGCCACCTGGGAGCGCATGGAGATGGTGCGCAATTGCACCGCGATCAGTCGCACCCTCGACGGCATCCTCCGTGCCAGGCAGTGGGCGAGCTGAAGATGCCGCTGGAAATCGAATCGTCAAATACGGGCACCTTCGGCGTATAACGCCGGTCAGAACGATCAGAGGCGTTCGTTTTCCGCACCAGGGAACGGCGCCTTGCCACTTCGCTCAATCCTTCCGCGCCAAATCCCTCGAACAGGAGTTCCCCATGAGTGATTACCTCGCCCCGTTGCGCGACATGCAGTTCATCCTCCGCGAACTGCAACTGCTCGATGCACTGCACCAACTGCCCGGGCAGGAAGAGATGAGTGGCGAACTGGTGGACGCGATCCTCAATGAAGCCGCGCGCTTCGCCCAAGGCGTGCTGGCGCCGCTGAACGTCATCGGTGACCGCCAGGGCGCACGCTGGAAAGACGGCGATGTGCGCACCGCCGAGGGCTGGCAGGAGGCCTACGAACAGTTCGCCGCCAATGGCTGGAACGCCCTCTCCTGCCCGCCTGACTTCGGCGGCCAGGGCGCACCGCGACTGGTTTCCACCCTGGTCGAGGAGATGTGGAACGCCGCCAACGTCGCCTTCGGCCTGTGCCCCATGTTGACCCGCGGCGCCATCGAGGCCATCGAGCTACGCGGCTCGGCGGCGCTCAAGCAGACCTGGCTGCCGAAACTGGTCAGCGGTGAATGGACTGGCACCATGAATCTCACCGAGCCACAGGCAGGTTCCGATCTCGCCGCCGTACGCACCCGCGCTGAACCACAGGGCGACGGAAGCTACCGGGTATTCGGCCAGAAGATATTCATTACCTATGGCGAGCACGACCTCACCGACAACATCGTCCATCTCGTCCTGGCCCGCGTCCCCGGCGCGCCGGAAGGGGTGAAAGGCATCTCGCTGTTCGTGGTGCCCAAGGTTCTGCTGGATGCCGACGGCAACCTGGGCGAGCGCAACGACGTGCGCTGCGTTTCCATCGAGCACAAGCTCGGCATACACGGCAGCCCCACCGCCGTGCTGGCCTTCGGCGACCAGGGTGGCGCCACCGGCTGGCTGGTGGGCGAAGAGAACCGGGGCCTGGAGTACATGTTCATCATGATGAACGCCGCGCGCTTCTCGGTGGGCATCGAAGGCATCGGCCTGGCCGAGCGCGCCTACCAGCGTGCCGTGGCCTATGCACGTTTGCGCGTCCAGGGCAGCGAGATCGGTGCGTCCAGCCGGGAGAAGGCCGCGATCATTCGCCACCCTGACGTGCGCCGCCTGCTGATGTCCATGCGCTCGCGGATCGAGGCGATGCGTGCCCTGGCCTGCGAAGTCGCGCTGGCCACCGACGTTGCCCAAGGGCACCCCGATGAGGCGGTGCGCCAGGAACGCCAGGCTTTCGTCGACCTGATGATCCCGGTGATCAAGGGCTGCTGCACCGAGAACGCCGTCGATATCGCCTCCCTCGGCGTGCAGGTCCACGGCGGCATGGGCTTCATCGAGGAAACCGGCGCTGCCCAGCACCTGCGCGACGCTCGGATCACGCCGATCTACGAAGGCACCACGGGTATCCAGGCCAGCGACCTGATCGGCCGCAAGATCGCCCGCGACAAAGGCACCGCCGCCAGTGCACTGATCGCCCACATGCGCGCGCTCCAGCTGGCAATACCGGACGACGACCCGCAGCTGGCGGCCATCCGTCACCGGTTGTTCTCGGCGATCAACGCACTGGATGACGCCGTCCAGTTCGTTGTCCAGCATTACGCGGAACAGCCGCGCCAGGTCGCCCTGGGCTCGGTGCCGCTGCTGGAATTGTTTGGCATCGTCACCGGCGGTTGGCAGTTGGCGCGCTCGGCGCAGGTCGCTCAGCGGTGCCTGGCGGAGCGACGGGGAGACGCCTCCTTCTATCGCGCCAAGCTGCACACGGCGCAGTTCTACGCCGGGCATTTCCTGACCCGCGCCCCCGGATTGGCACAGAGTATCGTCGATGGCAGCGACAGCGCCCTGACCATGGATGACGCCGCCTTCTAACGCCCGGCCCGCTGCGGGTGGCCGCCTGTCCGATGTCACCACAGGCGGCCTCGATCCGTAACGACATCTTTACACCCGGAGTCGATCCCGCTACCCGTGGTCCGCACAGGGGCCGCACCGGCCTGGTACACGCTTGGCTATTGCCGGGACCTTTCCTTATACAGAAATGCTCGTTGACAGCCTGTCGGCGCTTCAGTGAGATGGCCTTTCGTTCAGGCAAATGGCATTGCCGGCTGACTGATGTAGGTGTGTGCGTTGTGCTGCCGCAATGCCGCGATGACGAAACTTCGGCGATCCCGACGATCGCTCACGAATGTTCTCTCGTTTCATCGACACAGGAGATGCCGGCGATGTTGAACCAGGCACCCCGGAACACCCAGGACGTCGAACTCGACGAGCAATTCTTCCTCGCCTTCGAAATCCAGGTCCTGCAGAAGGCCCTGCCGGCCTTCGAAGAGGCCTCGCGCTTCGCCCGCGACCGAGGTCTGCGCTGTAGCGTGGAATTGATCACCAACGCCGAAGGCCACCCCGAACTCAGCCTTTCGGCCACCCAGCGCGACGACTTGCCGGACAGTTGCTACCGGCTGATCGCCGACCCGGCCGCCCAGGGCATCGTCCACGAGGAATTCACCGCGGTGAACCGCCGCACGCGTCGCCAGGGCGCGCGCCTGGCGTCGCTGACTTCGCGAGCGCTGGAGCTGCAACTGGAGGCGTTCTTCATGCACGCCTTCGGCATGCGCCTGGACTACAACGTCCTGCGTCTGGACTATTCTTACGAGCACGCTTCAGGGCTTTAAGCCCATTCCGATACCACCGGTCGTCGGTTCGGCCGGTGGCGGAGCTAGCGTTCCGTCGGACAGTCCCTGCAAAGGATGATTTATGGCAACGATGAACGCAGCGAAGTCGCTATTATTCGCGCCCTGTGCGCCACCTCGTGCGTGTTTCCTCGTTGTTGCTTCGCCATGAATGAATTCCTCGTGCATTTTCAGGACGGTCACTGCCTGGGCAAGACCGTGCTGCGTTCGTTTTCCCGCCAGATGACGCTCTCCGAGGCGCGCGTGCGCTTGCAGGCGTGCTACCCGCTGCGCGTCCCGCATCTGCTGAACATCCTGCACCTGACACCGATGCTGCCCGGCCGCTGATTCGCCCCTCACCCGTACAGTTTTCCTGCGCCACTGTGCCTGCCTCGCAGGGTCGGCAGTGGCTAGAGTCGTTCGTCCCGACTTCGAGCCGACTTCAAGGAACGTGCCATGGCTGACCTGCAGATTCGCCCCGCCCAAGCCGATGACGTGCCGGCCATGCTGGAACTGATCTTCGAGCACGGTCCCAATGACTGGAATTTCCTGCCCGAAGGTCCGGTGCGCGAACATTTCCAGGGCATTGCCGAAGGTGCGGTCTGGGCACTGGTCGCCGTGGATGGCAACGATCTGCGCGGCCTGGTCACCTTCCACGAAAGCGACGCATTCGGCCGCTTCCAGCAGCCGGGCCGCACACGCCACGCCTACATCGCCGAAGCCACGGTGCATCGTGGCGAAGCCGGACGCGGCCTCGGCACTCGCCTGCTGCGCGCGGCCATCGCCGATTTGACCGCCCGAGGCCTGCCGGACATCTACATCGAACGCCATGAGGAAAACCCCGGCTCCGCCGGGATGATGCGCAAGGCCGGCTTCCTCGAACTGGAGACCTTCGCCGACCCACAGCGCCGGCCCAACGGGTCGCGGCGCACCACGGCCTGTTATCTGGACGCGCGAACCGGCACCGCCTGAGTCTCGCCCAACCCGGCCAGGGCTTGCCGTGCCACGTCGCCGGCCTGCTCCAGTACCTGGCGCTTCCAGCCATCCTCATCCACGTAGAAGGCATCGCGTAATTGCCGGTGGATGCGCTGTGCCTTTTCCACCGACGCACCAGGATTGTTGTTCAACCACTGGTCCGCCCGTAGCGCCTTCAGCACCTTGAGCCCCGGCAACGTGCCGTATTCGAGGGTGATCGCGGTCAGCTCGGCCTGCGGGCACTCGCTGGCGGCGGCCAATATCATCTGCCCCTTGAGTGGCACCGACACCGAATCGCCTTTCTGCGAGGACGTCACCTGCTTGCCCCACCAGCGCCGGGCGCGCTCCAGCGATTCGTCGGCGTTCTCCCCGACGTGAATACGCTCGCCATGGCCCTTCGGACCGAGCCCGGTGTGCAGGTCGATCCAGCCGATCCGCGAGCACTGCCGTGCGTGCTGGCGGAGCACCCGGCGCACGGCCAGGTTGCTCCAGGTCGGCTGTTCGCCCATGTAGAACAGGCCACGCGGATGGCTGTCCTGGCCGCTGGCGATGGCCGCCTGCAGCTGCTTGCGCCCGTGGCGCATGGCGTAACGCAGCAGACGCAGGTGGCTGGCGAAGGACGGCCAGCGACGCGGGACCAGGATCGGGTCCAGCGCCGCATAAGCCTGGTTACGCTGACGCGGTTGGGAGAAGTCGAGGAAGTTGCGGTTCAGGTCGACGTTCTCGTGGGTCCAGCGCCGCCACCAGGAGAAGCCATACGGGTTGGCCGCATGCAGGTAGAGCACGGCGCAATCGGTCCTGGCGCATTGCTCCAGCCAGTCGGGGTCGTTGAGCAGCGCAACTTGGACCGCCGAGCCGCAGAAGCCCTCCACTCCGTGGCAACCGCTGCTGATGATCAGGAGATTCCGTGCATCGCTCGGGCCAGTGCGCGCCACATCCAGTGCCAGGGGCTCGCCGTCGCGGCCCACCAGCGGATGACGGTGGGATTCGACGACCAGGCCGGCCGACAGGCAAGCCGCAAGGAATTTGCCACGCGCCTCGGCGTAGCTCTGGGAAAAGCAGGCAGACGGATTCATCACCGCTCCGGATGATTGGGGATTCGAATAAGAAAGGGCCGGCCCACATCGCTGGGCCGGCCAATGGATTCAGGCGTGGCCGACGGCACCGGGCAGCGGCGTTTGGCTGTGCTCGCCCTGAAGAGACTGGCGGGTACTTTCGGGATTGATGATCCGGCAGCCAAGCAGCGTGCAGACCACGGTGACGACACCGAACAGCCCCAACGTCATCTCGAAGCCCTGGGCGATGTCGCCGCCACGCCACTCCACCAGTTGGCCAACGATCCACGGCGCGAGCATGCCAGCGCTGGTCATCCCGCCAATATGGATCGCCAGCATCGAACCACGCTGCGCCGACGGTGCGATGTAGGCGACGATGGTGTTGCAGAAGGTCGGCAGCATATTCACCAGGATCGCGCCGATGGCGTAGAGCACCAGGACCGCCAGGCGGTCGCCGTGCAACAGGTTCAGCGCGCAGAAAGCCACGCCGGCAATCAGCCCGCAGATCATCGGCGGCAGCACCATGGCGCGCTGTACCGAGACGCCGCGCGCCATGGCCTGTTGCGACAGGCTGGAGATGACCAGGTTGCAGAGGATCACCCCGACCGTCACTACCATCACCGTGTAGCCCGACTGTAGCGGCGTCATGCCCTGCCCTTTCTGCAGGTAAACCGGCACCCAGCTGTAGACCAGCGCGGTGGGCAGGTAGCTGAGGAAGCCCGCGAGGGTGATCCAGAGGAAGGTACGGTTGAGCAGCAGCCGGCTGTACGGCAGGCGCAATGCCGAGCCCGGCCCTTCTTCCTCGGTCCGGGTGCCTTCACGGCCGAAGGCCAGCCAGACCACCAGCCAGGCGAGACCGACCACCGCCAGCAGGAAGTACGCGGTGCGCCAGCCGAAGTGCTGGATCGCCAGCGGCAGGCTCAACGCGCCGAGCACGGCGCCGAGCATGATCGACACCTGGATCAGCGCCGAGGGCAGCACACGCTCCTTCGGGCCGAACCACTTGAAGCAGGCGTGCTGGGTCACCGCCGTGCCCGGCCCGGTGCCGGCACCCAGCAGCAGGCGTCCGGCGACCAGCGCGGCAAAGCCGCTGGACAGCGCCACCAGCAGTTGCGAGGCCATCCATACCACCGACATGCCGGCGAGAATCCAGCGCGTCGGGAAACGGTTGGCGAGGAAGCCCACCAGCACGCCGGAGATCGAATAGAGGAAGAAGAACGCGCTGCCGATGAAGCCGAACTCGGTCGGCGAGAGCTTCAGCTCGTCGATGATCTGCGCGCCGGCGAAGGCGAAGATGGTCTTGTCCAGCACGCTGATGACCATCACCAGCATCAGTAGTACGAGTACGCCGTTGCGCCGGTTCATGCGCAGTCTCCGCCGGACAGGAAGGTTTCCACCAGCCGTACCCAGAGGCCGGCTCCGTAAGGGATGGCCGCGTCGTTGAAGTCGTAGCCGGGGTTGTGGACCATGCAGCCGCTGGGGCCGCTGTTGCCATTGCCCAGGGCGATGTAGCAGCCGGGGCGGCGTTCGAGCATCCAGGCAAAATCCTCGCTGCCGAGGAAACCCGAGGGCACCTCGGAGAGCAGCCGCTGCGGACCGACCAGTTCGGTCAGCACCTGGCGTGCAAGGCGAGTTTCTTCCGGCGTGTTGACCAGCACCGGCACCAGCTCCTCGTATTCGTACTGCCACTCCATGCCGTGCACGGCGGCAACACCACGGGTGATCTCGCCGATGCGGCGCTTGAGCAGTTCGCGCACTTCGGGCTTGGTGGCACGCACGCTCAGGCGCAGGTCCGCATGGTCGGAAATGACGTTGGCCGCCTCCCCCGCCTTGAGCATGCCCACGGTGACCACGCCCACTTCGGTGGACGGCACATTGCGCGCGACGATGCTTTGCAGCGCCAGCACCAGTTCGGCAGCAGCGACTATCGGGTCCCTGGTCAGGTGCGGCATGGCGCCGTGGCCGCCGACACCGGTCAGGCGGATCGACACACGATCGGACGATGCCGTCAGCGCGCCTTCGCGGGTCAGGAAGCAGCCCACCGGCAGGCCCGGCGCGTTGTGCAGCGCGTATACCGCGTCGCACGGGAACCGCTCGAACAGGCCGTCGTCCATCATCGCCACGGCGCCGCCGAGGGTTTCCTCGGCAGGCTGGAAGATCAGGTTGAGGGTGCCGTCGAAGTTGCGCTGTTCGGCCAGGTCGCGGGCGGCGCAAAGCAGGATCGCGGTGTGGCCATCATGGCCGCAGGCATGCATGCGACCCGCGTGCTGGCTGGCGTAGGGAACGCCGCTGGCCTCGTCGATGGGCAACGCATCCATGTCGGCGCGGATGCCGATGCTGCGGGCACTGCTGCCCTGGCGAAGCACGCCGACCACGCCGGTGCCGCCCACGCCCTCGTGGACTTCATAGCCCCATTCGCGCAGGTAACCGGCAACGATGGAGCTGGTGCGCGCTTCCTCGAAGCCCAGTTCGGGATGCTGGTGAAGGTCCCGGCGAATCCGGGCGAAGGCTTCGGCGCCGGCCTGGAGCCGTTCGATCGTGGGGTGCTGACTCATGCCGCATCCTGCTCATTGTTCTGATGTGGCCGGCAGGATGCCCCACGCGCGCGGCGCTGAATAATGACCTTCGCGCATGCTTATCAAGACTGGTTATCGAGAGCCTTCAATCCCCCTTGCGCAGGTGCGGCCCCTTGAACGCGTAGACCAGCTCGTCCACCAGCGTCTGCGCCTCGCGGGTCATCAGTTCCGGTGGGCGGCAGACCAGCGAGATGTCGGTGCCTGGCACGGTTTCCGCGATGTCCAGCGCATCCAGCGTGCCGGACACAATGGGCAGGTCGAACACCCGGCGTGACCAGAAACTCACCGCATCGGTGTTGGCCGCCAGCTCCGCATAGAGCACCACCGAGGCGCACTCGATGACGCGCTCGGGCTTGCGCACCTTGTACTGCTCGAACATCTGCCCGGCGAGGGAAACGTCCAGGGAGTCCGGCACCAGCCATTCTTCGTCCAGCAGCTCGTTCAGCGAGCGCGCATGGCGCAGCGGATGGCCCTTGCGTACCGCCAGCGTGGTGGGCTGCGCGTAGAGTTCCTGCCAGTGAAAACCATCGACGTTGCGCGAGGCCGGCTGCGAGGTCAGCACCAGGTCCAGCTGCCCTTCGCGCAGGCCTTCCAGCAGCTTGGCCGGGCGCAGTTCATTGATCTGCAGTTGCACCTTGGGGTAGCGCTTGCGGTAACGCAGCAGGCTCGCCGCGAACTGCTGGCTCGGGGTGACGGGTGACACACCAATGGCCACGCGGCCATCCATGGCGCCCTTGAGCGTCTCGATCTCGTCCCGCGCACGGCGTACTTCCTCCACCACCAGGCGGGCACGGCGCACCAGGCGCTCGCCGTACTCAGTGGCGGTGATGCCGCGATTGGAGCGCACCAGCAGCGGCACGCCCAGTTCGGCCTCCAGCTCCTTGATGCTCTTGGACAGGGCGGGCTGGGAGATGTGCAGCAGGCGCGAAGCCTCCTGGATACTGCCGCTTTCGCAGATGGCGACGATGGCGCGGAGTTGATGCAACTTCATGGCGTGGACGACGGCTCGGAGGTCGGTAACAGGTCGGAACATAAAGCAAAATCGAGGCCCGCGTGAGTAACGGTTGGTAAACGGAGGCGGACCGACGGGTCGCGCTCACATGGTTCAGTAGGAGCGAGCTTGCTCGCGAATGCTCTGGAAGATGCTGAACCGCCCTCTCCCCATCCCTCTCCCTGAAGGGAGAGGGAGCTTTCCGAGCTGCTGCAAGACTTCTGCGCGCGCTCATACGAAGCCATTGGGTGGAGTCCCAAGTCACCGCTCACTCCGAACAGTCCCCTCTCCCTTCAGGGAGAGGGGACTTTCCGAGCCGCCGAAAGACTTCTGCGCGCACTCATACGAAGCCATCGGGTGAAGTCCCAAATCACCGCTCACTCCGAACAGTCCCCTCTCCCTTCGGAGCGGGGCGCGCAGCCAGGGTTAGGGAGAGGGCATGGAAGGCCTGCACCCAAGGTTCGCGAGCAAGGACTGGGCATCCCCCTCGGCCCTACGAAGTGCCGCCGGGCAGGAACATCGGCAGGCGAAAAAAAGCGGCCCGAGGGCCGCTGAATAACACAGGGAGCGCCGGTGAGCGCCAGTAAAGCCCGCCTTAGCGGATACCCGTGGCGCGCAAAGCGTTGGGGGTGAAGTCGTTGCTGCTGGACTTCACCGCGAAGTCGTAGCTGCTCTTCTCCTCGTTGCGCAGGCCGGAGACCGTGTAGCGTCCGGACAGCACGTCGTAGTGGGTCTCCGCCGTCAGCCAAGTGAACTGCTGATCGTAGAACGGCCGCGCATGGCCCTCGGACACACGCCAGAGGCTGCCCCGGCCGTCGTAGGCGTCGGCCTCGGCGATCTGCCAGCTGTCCTCGTCGATGTACAGGTCACGCTTGCTGTAGATGTGGCGCTGGCCCGGCTTCAGGGTCGCCACCACGTGCCAGACGCGGTGCAGCTCGTAGCGGGTATGGTCCGGGTTCAGGTGGCCGGGCTTGACGATGTCGTCGTACTTCAGCGTCGGCGAGTCGAGTGCGAAGCTGTTGTACGGGATGTACAACTCCTTCTTGCCGACCAGCTTCCAGTCATAGCGATCCGGCGCGCCGTTGAACATGTCAAAGTCGTCGTAGGTACGCATGCCTTCCGCGCCGGGGCTGTCGTAACCCACCTGCGGGGCGCGGCGCACGCGGCGCTGGCCGGCGTTGTACATCCAGGCCATGCGCGGCTCCTTGACCTGGTCGATGGTCTCCAGCACCAGCATCACGCTGCCCGCGCGACGCGGCGGCGAGAGGATTTCCTGGCGGAAGTAATAAAGGATGTTGTTCATCTTCGCCGGGTCGTAGTCCTTGAGCCCGAACGGGAAGGCGAACTGCTCCTTCATGTAGCTGATGGTGTAGTCGCCGTTGGTCTGCGGGTTCATCTGCGCGGTGGTGCGCAGCATGGCGTCGCCGCGGTAGCGGGTGACGTGGTTCCAGATGACTTCGAGGCCGTTCTGCGGAATCGGGAACGGGATGGTCATGCTGAAGTTGGTCAGCCCGTTGCCGCCCTCCGCCAACGAGGTGGTGGTAGCGTTCTTCTTCGCCGCGTCGATCACCGCTGGCGGATAGCTCGCGCTGCGGTGGCTGGGGTAGACCGGAATGCGGTAGGTGTCGGGGAAGCGCTGGAACATCGCCAACTGGCCGGGCGTCAGCTTGTCCTTGTACTGGCTGGCGGTCTGCGCGGTGATGGTGAACAGCGGCTTGTCCGCCGCGTAGGGATCGGCGAGGAAACCGCCGGCGTCGGCTTTGCCGGCGTTCGGCGCCAGGCCACCGGTCCAGGCCGGGATGCTGCCGTCGGCATTGGCGGATTTCTCGGCGCCGATGGGGGTGAGTTCATTGCCCAGGCGCGCGGCCTGGTCGGCGCCCACCGCGGCCATCACTTGCCCGGCGAGCAGGCTCAGGGTCAGGCAGCCGGCCTGCAACCATTGCTTGTTGTTCATGCTGATACCTCTGGGACTGAGAGTGGAGCAGGCGGGGGTCAGAAACTGACGCCCAGGCTGACGGCAAGGAAGTCGCGGTCGGTGTTGACGTTGTAATCACCGCCGAAGTAGTCGGTGTAACTGATGCTCGCGGTGTAGCGGCTCAGGTACTCGGCATCGACGCCGACGCTCACCGACTTGTCGCCCTCGTTGAAGGTCGGGCCGTAGCCCTCCACGTCGTGGGAGAACGCCAGGTTCGGGCGCAGCGAGATGCCGCCGATGAGGTCGTTGTACTCAAGGCCCGCGCGCAGGCGATAACCCCAGGAGTTCTGGGTGTAGAAGCCTTTGTCGTTGCACTGCCCAGGGTTGGCGGTGTTCACCACCTTCTCGCACAGCGCGTTACCCGACAGGCCCAGCAGCGAAGAGCTACCGGCGCTGGCCAGCTCACCGTTGCCATACACGCTGCTGCGGCCGAAGCGCAGGTCGGAGCCATCGGTGGAACCCAGGTCGTCGATATGGCCAAAGCCGATTTCGCCCACCAAGGTCAGGCGTTCGGCGCCGATCACCGGGATCTGGTCGAAGGTGTTGGTGAAGGTCATCTGTGCCTGGGTGTAGGGCAGGCGCTTATAGCCCTGGATCAACGAGCCGTAGCTCGAATCCGCCCAGCCGCTGGCGAAGATCGGCAAGCCGGCGTTGACCATCGTATTGGTGGACGCCGAGCCGAGGGTGGCAGCGCCCGAGACGTCGCTGGAGTTGATGCCCATCGGCATGTTCGGCCGGTAGCTGATCTCGCCCTGCACCGCGGTGCTGCCCCAGGTGGTGTTGAAGCCCAGGCCGTAGAGGCGAATGTCTTCCGGATAATCCAGGTACCAACTGGCGGTGCTGCGCCCGCCCTGCCCGATCAGGCCGCCCACCGGGTCGGCCAGCGCGCCCTTGCCCACCACCCAGTTACTGGTCGGGGTGCGGCTGTGGTAGTTCATCGCGTAGGCCGAGAACTCGGTGTCGTTGACCATCCAGCGCAACGCCACGCCGAACTGGCCGCCGTCGCGGGCGTCATGGTCGCGGGTGCGCGGCACGTAGCCGTAGCCGCCCTTGATGCCGGTGCCGTCGATGTCGCGGTCGAAGTCGCTGCCGTTCACCGCCATGTTGATGTCGCAGCCCTTGGCCGCCACGTCGCTACCGAAGAAGATGCCGCAGTTGTCCGGCACGGTCTTCTCCCATTCGAGCTGGTAGAAGGCTTCCATGGACAGGGTGTCGGTCAGCCCCTGGTTGAAATACAGCATGCTCACCGGGATCAGCGCTTCCTTCACCTCGGAGCCCGGACGGCGCAGCGCGGCGACGTCCACCGGGTTGATCGAGTTGATACCGTTCTGGATGAAGGTACTCTCGCCCCAGCTCACCACCTGGCGACCCAGGCGGACTGTGCCGGGCAGATCGCGGAAGTCGTAGTTGTGGTAGATGAAGGCATCGAGCAGCTCGGCGCCGGACGAGCGCGCCGCCATGTCGCGGCCGTTGTCGTCGATGTCGTAGAGTGGGCGGTGCTCGTTCTTCAGCTCGAAGTCGTACCAGTACTTGCCACGCAGGAACAGGCCGCTGTCGCCGTACTTCAGCTCCAGGTCGTGCAGGCCCTTGAAGATCTTGGAGAAAGTCTCGCCCTTCTTGAAGTTCAGGCGGCCATCGTCGGAGGTCTGGCTGGATGCCGTTCCGCCGTTGCGGGTGCCGATGAATTTCTTGTCCGGGCTGTCCATCGCCCAGCTCGCGCCGATGGACAGGGTCGAGTCGAAGCGACCCTCGATTTCCCCCACGTTGAAGCTCACTGCCTGAGCCGAAGATGCCCCGCCAAGGGCCATGCTGGTCGCCAGCGCCAGCGCGTGCGGCTTGAAGCCTGCGGCGCCGGTTATTGTTCTTTTCATGCTGCTCTCCGCCTGGATCGTGCTGGTCACGGCAAGCCGTGCCACCCCTGCTCCGCGGCTCGACGGCCGGGAGGCGGTCGCATGGTAAGAGCGCTGTCACAAAGCTGACTGCTGAAAAAAAGTGATGCCCATAGCCAGAATGCAAGCGCCTGCACTACGCGCCGCACAAGGCTTCGCGGGCAATAACCGACGGCTATCGCGATACCCAGGATTCAGCCGACCGCCGCCGCGCATTGGCCTAAAGTCCGCCGCCATCAGCGACTCCCCGACGATGAGGTGGACCATGAAGATTGCGTTGACCGGCGACAGCATCCTGCAGCGCCGCCTGAACAGCCGTGACGACGAAACCCTGCGCCCGCTGTTCGACCTGCTACGCGGCGCCGACGTCAGCTTCACCAACCTGGAAGTGCTGCCCAACGACTTCCAGGGCGACGCGGTGCTGGAAAGCGGCGGCTCGCACTTCGGCGCTCCGTCCTGGGTCCTCGATGAGCTGGTGGACGGCGGCTTCGATCTGTTCTCCACCGCCAACAACCACAGCCTGGACTATGGCATCGCCGGCCTGCACGCCGCCCACACGCAGCTGGAGAAACGCGAACTGTTGTTCGCCGGCACCGGCCGCAACCTCGAGGAAGCGCGCCGCCCGGTGTACTGCACCAAGCCCGCCGGCACCGTCTCGCTGCTGGCCTGCACCTCCACCTTCGGCAAGGGCCAGGAAGCCAGCGAGCAGACCCGCGACATGCCTGGCCGCCCCGGCCTCAACCCACTGCGCTACGACACCGTGCACCAGTTGGACGGCACGCAGATGGAAGCCATGCGCGGGATCATCGCCAGCCTCGGCCTGGACCGCCTTTACCAGGGCGCGGTCGACCTGGGTTTCGCCCACCCGATCCCCGACCCGTCGCTGGCCGTTTTCGGTCCCTTCACCCCGCTGCTGTTCCGCCAGGGCGAGACCTCGCGCCTGCGCACCCTGCCGCGCAAGAAGGACATGGATGACATCCTGCGCTGGGTCGAGGAAGCGCGCCTGATGTCCGACGTGGTAGTGCTGAGCATCCACGCCCACGAACTGGGCCACGACGCCACCGGCGAGTGGAACCTGGAAGCCGCCGCCGAGTTCATCCAGCCGGTGGCGCGGCGCATGATCGACGCCGGCGTCGACATCGTGGTCGGCCACGGCCCGCACCTGCTGCGCGGCATGGAGATCTACAACGGCAAGCCGATCTTCTACAGTCTGGGCAACTTCATTGGCCAGAACGAGCTGGTGGAGCGCCTGCCGGCGGACAGCTACGACCAGTTCCGCGTCGACCGCAACCAGACGCCGTCGAAGGTCTTCCTGCAACGTACCCAGAACGACACCCGCAGCTTCCCCTCCGATGCACGCTTCTGGGAAAGCCTGGTGCCGGTCTGCCAGTTCGATGGCCGCCGTCTCACCGGTATCGAACTGCACCCGGTAAGCCTGGGCCTGGGCGAAGCGGTCCACCGCCGTGGCCGCCCGCGCCTGGCCGAAGGCGAGCACGCACAAGCGATCCTGCAGCGCTTTGCCGCGCTGTCGGAGCCGTACGGGACGCGCCTATCGATTGATGGATCGCTGGCGCGCGTCAGTCTCTGATCGGGCACTGCGGCCCTGGTGACCTTGCAGCACCGGGCAGCCACCAGCTGTCCGGTACCCTCGCGGGTCATGCGCGGCATCCACCACGACCGCTCGGCCGAAATTTCGCCCATCTCCGGGCAACCCCGGTCATACCCTGCACCCGTCCCCAAGAGGAATGCTGGCATGACCGTGAGTATCGACAACCTCAACATCGCCCTCCCGGTGGGCAAGACCCCGACTGACACCGTGGCCCTCGAGATTCCCGGCCCACAAGCACTGGCGCAGTATCCCGAACTGGTCACACGGTTACCCGATGGCAGCCTGCAGCTGACCGCCCCGACCCGGGGCGTCGCGAGCAAGAGCGTTCACCGTACGCGTTGCGAGTGGAAGGAACACCTCTACTGGAGCCTCTCCAGCGCGACCGAGCACGCGAACCATCAGTTGATGAAGGTCACCCAGGTGAATTCCGCGCAGAAAGTGGTAGTGGCACAGCTGCACGTGAAGGACGACGACAGCCCACTGCTCAAGGTGTTCTGGCAGAAAGGCAAACTGACCATGGGCTTCCGGCAGAACTTCAACCAGACCACCCCGGTCAACAGCACGGTGCTGGACAACGTACCGCTGGGGGCGGACTTCGACATCCTGATCCTCGCCACCTCCAGCCTCATGCTCAGCGTGCAGGCCAGCTGCAACGGGCGCACCTCCAACGTTCCCTCGATGCCGCTGGACGCCAGCTGGGCGGCGCAGGTGTTCGATTTCCATGGCGGGGTCTACAACCAGGTCGACTTCAGCGAGACGACCCTGGCCACCGACGCGTCGGTGTGCGTGATCAAGGACCTGCAGATCCGGCACGTGTGAGCGCGGCCAGGGCTGGCACCCTTCGGACGCATCGCGGATGCAGTCCGCTCCTTCAGGAATGCGCTGCTTTGGTGGGAGCGGCTGTCTTCTCTTGAGAGCCCGTGCCTGCGCTCCCCCCTCACCCCAACCCTCTCCCTCAGGGAGAGGGGGCTGCCCGTGCCGGCTGACGTTGAGGTTCCATCCTGCACCGAATGGTCCCCTCTCCCCCTGGGAGAGGGTGAGGGCCGCCCCAGCGCGCAGGCGTATCTCGTAGGAGCGGACCTTGTCCGCGAAATCCTTCACAGCGTAATCCACCACATCAGGGAAACCACGAATCCCGCCGCACCCCATCGCCGGCCCTGCCGGCACATCGCTCGGAAGCTCCGCCTACGAAAAGCGCTGTGCATCCGGTAGGCTTGGGATTCGTTCCAAGCAGAGCCCCGAAGCATGCCCGCCCTCACCTGCCCCCATCTCATCGGCCAGCACGTCGAACTCCTCCCCCTGCGCACGGAACACCGCGACGCGCTGCTCGCCGCAGCCGCCGACGGTGAACTCTGGAACCTGAAGGTCACGGTCGTGCCCGGCCCGGACACCGTGGAGGGTTATCTCGCCAAGGCCGAAAAGGGCCTGGAAGAAGGCACTGTCCTGCCCTTCGCCATCCTCGATCGGCGCAACGGAAAGATCGTCGGCAGCACGCGTTTCTGGAAGGTCGACCGCGCCAACCGCAAGCTGGAGATCGGCCACACCTGGCTCGCCCTGTCTGCGCAGCGCACGCCGATCAACACCGAGGCCAAGCTCCTTCTGCTCACCTACGCCTTCGAGGAACTCGACTGCGTGCGCGTGCAGTTCACCACCGACGAGCTGAACGAGAAATCCCGCGCCGCCATCCTGCGACTGGGCGCCGTGCAGGAAGGCATCGTCCGCCACGAACGCATCATGCCCGACGGCCGCAAGCGCAACTCGGTGCGCTTCAGCATCATCGACAGTGAGTGGCCCGAGGTGAAGGCGCGGCTGCTGGAAAGGCTGGGCCGCGCCTAGGTTTCACATCAACCCTGGTAGAACACCTCGTCGTTGTAGGGGTACCACCAAGAATGAATCTGCGGCTGATGGTCGATGATCACCATCTTCGAGCGACGGAACGCGTCCAGCCCCTGGCGGCCCAGCTCGCGGCCCATGCCGGACATCTTCCAGCCGCCGAACGGCAGCGCATCGTTATCGATCAGCGGGTTGTTCACCCAGACCATGCCCGCTTCCAGGCGGTCCGCCGCTTCCATGGCTTCGGCCAGGTCCGTGGAGAACAGCGAGGCGCCCAGGCCGAAGGGTGAATCGTTGGCCAGGCGCACGGCCTCGTCGAAATCCTTCACCTTGCAGATGGCCGCCACCGGCCCGAAACACTCTTCATGGAAGATCGCCATGGCCGGGGTGACGTCGGTGAGGATGGTCGGCTCGTAGTACCAGCCCACCGGGAATTGCGGCGGGATGCGCCCGCCGCAGACCAGCGTGGCACCCTTGGCGATGGCGTCGTCCACCAGGCGAATCACCTTGGCGCGGGCCGCCTCGCTGACCATCGGGCCGATCTCGGAACGCTCCAGCCCATGGCCGATGCGCAGCGCGCGAGCCCGCTCGGCGAAACGCGCAACGAACTCGTCGTGCACTTCATCGACCACATAGAAACGCTCCGCGGAGGTGCAGATCTGCCCACTCAGGTGGAAGGCTGCGGTCACCGCGCCAGCCGCCGCAACCTCGAGCGGCGCATGGCGGGAGATGATCATCGGGTCGCTGCCGCCGGCCTCGATCACCGCCGGTTTCATCCGTTCGGCGCAGGCCACCGCCACTGCCTTGCCGGCGGCGACGCTACCGGTAAAGGCCACGGCGTGGGTGCGTTCGGACTGCACCAGGCGCTGCGCAGTAGTGGCATCGCCCGGCACGCAGCTGACCATGCCCGCCGGCAGTACCTTGAAGTGCTCCATGAATTTCAGCGTGCACAGCGTGGTGCTTTCCGCCGGCTTGACGATGCAGGCATTGCCCGCGGCCAGCGAGGCGGCCAAGGTCCAGCACATCAGCAGGATGGGGAAGTTGAACGGCATGATGTGCACGCTGACGCCATAGGGCTCGTAGCGCACATGCTGGAACGAGCCGAGCTGGGTGGTGCCGGCTACCTTGCCCGCTTCATCGCGGGCCATCTCGGCGTAGTAGCGGAAGATCGGCGCGCAGTTGGCCAGCTCGCCCATGGCCTCGGGGAACGGCTTGCCCATCTCCAGCGTCATCAGCCGCGCCACTTCGCGCTGGGTCGCCTGGTCGGTCTCGATGGCGTTGGCCAACTGGTGAAGGATCGCCGCGCGGGATTTCGCATCGACACGCTTCCACTCGCGCTGGGCGGCGTTGGCGGCATCGATGGCGGCGTCCACGTCCTCGGCATCGCACAGGGCAATGCGGCCCACGGGTGTGAGGTCGGCGGGGTTGATGATGTCGCGCCGGCGCTGCGTGGCCACGCCCTGGTAGTGGGGGCCGATGAAGCGCAGGGGCACGTCGCTATGGAAGTCGGTCATGGAATGCTCCGCAGGGATTCGGATGAAGCCAGGCGCTGGGCGATCACGTCGCTCTCCAGCGGCTGGCGCCAGTTCGGCAAGTGAGAGTCGAGCAGCGCCGCCAGGGGGCGCAGGTGCTCGTTGTCGAGCGCGCGCTGGAACAGCCGCAGTACGCGCGGCAAATGCTTGAGATAGCCATGCTTGCCATCGCGCCGGGCCAGGCGCACGAAGATGCCCAGCACCTTGGCGTGGCGCTGGGCGGCCAGCACCTGGAAGTCGGCCATGAAACGCCGGCCGTCCACCTCCGGGCGTTGGCTGAGGTAACGGGTCAGCAGGGTCACGCGCAGCGATTCGGGTATGTCGCGCCGCGCGTCCTCCAGCAGGGACATGAGGTCGTAGGCAGGCGCACCGAACAGCGCATCCTGGAAGTCCAGCAGACCGCAGGCAGCCACGCCTTCCCTGCCCTCCAGCAGCATCAGGTTATCGACGTGGTAGTCGCGCAACACCAGCACTTCGCGGCGCATCGAGACATCGCGCCAGAGTGCGGCGAACTCCAGCAGATAACGCTCGCGAAGTTGTGCGGCGGACTGGGCGCCCACCAGCAATGGCGCGTACCAGTCGATGAACAATGCCGCTTCGTCGCTCAGTTTCTGGGAGTCATAGGCGGGTACGCCTTCGGCCGCCTGCGGGCCGGCGCGATGCAGGCGCACCAGGGCATCCACGGCGAGACGGTACAGCGCCATCTCGTCGTGGCCGGCGGCGAGCAACCGGGTATAGGTGTCCTGGCCGAAGTCCTCCACCAGCGCCAGGCCCAGCTCACGGTCGGCCGCCATCACATTGGGTGCCGACAGCCCGCAGTCGCGCAGCAACTGCGCCACCCGCAGGTACGGCGCCAGCGGCTCGGCGCCGGGCGGCGAGTCCATCAGCAACAGGCCCTTGTCGTCGAGGCGGAAATAGCGCCGCGCCGAGGCATCCGCCGGCAGCGCGGTAAGCGCCTCTCCGGCCAGGCCGCAACCGACGAGAAAGGTCTCGCGGGCGGCGGCGCGGGTGGTTTCACAAGGCAGGTTCATGGCATCACCGGATCATGTAGACCTTCTTGATGGTCTCGTGCACGGTGCACACGCCCTTCCAGTCCTTGGGGAAGAAGGCGGCGGTGTCCGACTCGATCTCGATCACTTCACCCGACTCGTGCACGTAGGTGCAGCGGCCTTCGAGGAAGTGGCAGAACTCGTCGCTGGTCACGTGGCAGAACCACTTGCCCGGCGTGCAGTGCCAGATGCCGCATTCGGACCGGCCTTCTGGCCCCTTGTGCAGGACCACGCCGCTGACGTGGGACTCGCCCTCGAGCATGGTCGGGATCACGCCCCAGTCCTTGAGTTCGGTGACTTGCAGCGGGCGGTAGATAACGGGGGTCTTCATGTACATCTCCTTCGATGGCAACCCACACGGGCGACCGGATAAGGCGTAGGGCGAATAACCGCTTGCGGTTATCCGCCGATAAATTCGGCGCAAGGTCGATGGCGGATAACGCCTGCGGCGTTATCCGCCCTACAAAATCACGCCAGCATGTAGAGGTTGCGCAGTGTGGTGTGCACGGTGCATTCACCGGTCCAGCCGGCCGGGAACAGCACCAGGGTGTCGGGCTCGACCTCGATCACCTCGCCCTCATCCGAGCGATAAGTGGCCCGGCCCGAAACGAAATGGCACAGCTCGTCGCGCGGGATCGACAGCCGCCAGCGACCGGGGGTGCAGACCCACAGGCCGGTCTCGGGGCTGTTGTTCGGCCCCTTGAACAGCAGGCGACCACTGGAATGCGAGACGCCTTCCAGCGCGTCGGACTGCACGCCCCAGTCCACCAGGTCGTCGTAGTCGCGGGCGCCACGGATGTGCGGCGCGCTGGCCGCTCCATTAAAGAAGGGGCCCTTGAACTCAGCCATGGTTCACCGCCTTGCCGCCCATCAGTTGGTCGAGGATGCGCGCGGCATCCTCCGGGCCCTTGCGCGAGCGCATGTAGTCGCTGGTACGCGCCAGGCGCTCCTGCATCAGGTCGTCGCCAAGCAGCTGGGCGATGTTGCGTGCCAGGTCCTGCTCGCTCCAGTCGTAGCGATCCATGCGCAGGCCGTGGCCGCTTTCCTGGGCCCGCATGGCGTTGTCATGGCCGTCCCAGACGTAGGGCATGACGATGGCCGGTTTGCCGAAGAACAGGCACTCGGTGAAGCTGTTGTTGCCGCCGTGATGGATCACCCCGTCGACCTGGGCGATCACCGAGGGCTGCGGGTACCAGTTGGAAACGATCACGTTGTCCGGCAGGTCGGTGTACTTCTCCACGTGCTCGCCGACGTTGAACAGCGCGCGGTACGGCAACTTGCCGATGGCGGTGACCAGGCGCTTGAGCAGGTCGACATCGCCCGAGCCGAGGCTGCCGAAGCTGACGTAGAGCAGCGGCTTGTCGTTGTGCGCCTTGAACTGCGGGATCTCGTAGGGCTTGTCGCTGCGCACGCAGCCCTGCAGGTAGTGGAACTGCCGCGCCGGCAGCGGATGGCGGCGCTGGAACTTCACCGGGTCCGGGTACAGCAGCAGGTTCATGTAGGGCGACTCTTCGAAGAAGGTGCCCAGCGGGTACGGCCGCTCGCCACACTCGGCGAGGAAGTCGTTGAAGTCGGCGTGGATCGGCGCGATCACTTCCTCGAAGCGTTTCTGGAAGCGCGCGTGGCCTTCCTTGTCGTCCACGCTCATGCCCGACAGGTAGGGCGGGATGTCCGGGTCATGCACCTCGTTCTCCGAGCAGGAGATGATCCGCACCCACGGCTTGCCGTAGTGCTTGATCGCTGGGAAGAGGATCACGTTGTCCACGCAGATCAGGTCCGGCTTGATCCGGTCGAGGATCGCCGGCAGCTCCTTCTGCGCCCACTTGGAGGTGGAGACGATGGCTTCCCAGCACTCCTTCACATAGTTGTCGAGCTGGTCGATCGGCGCCTTGCGGAAGTTGGGGATGTGGCCGTTGATGAAGTCGGTCCAGTAGCGCGCCATCTCCTCCGCCGGCATCGGCTCGGACATGTTCACGTAGTGCTCCTCGAAGCCGTACGCCGAGTACACCCCGGTCATGCCCGGATCGGTGAGGAACACCGCCTTGTGCCCCAGCGCCTCGCAGGCCTGGGCGATGCCTACCGAATTGAGGGCCGGGCCGTAGGCGGCCTCGGGGAAGAAGGCGATGACCTTGCGTTCACTACTCATGGTGCTCTCCTGTAGGTCTTGTTCTAGGCAATCAGTGAGTCAGCACGCGGCCGTGCCGCGCATCCCAGCCAAGGCGCACCGGCATGCCGGCGGCGAGGCGCAAGAAGTCGTAGTCCGAGGACGGCACGCGGACGATCAGCGGCTTGCTCGACAGCGCCGTGTTCACGTGCAGGTTGGTGTCCAGGCCGTGGTAGGCGACTTCCGCCACCTGGCCCTGAATCTGGTTGTCGGTGGCCGGCGTGGCGTCGGTGAGTACGCGCAGGCGCTCCGGGCGCAACGCAAGCGTCACGCTCTCGGGGCTTGATTCGGCGGTGGTCTCGATGTTCAGCACCTGATCGCCGGCCTGCAGGCGGTTGGTGCCCACGCGGCGGCCCTCGATCAGGTTGCTGACGCCGATGAAGTCAGCGACGAAGCGGCTGCCCGGGTTCTCGTACAGCTCGCTGGGGCTGCCGCACTGGCAGACCTTGCCGTCACGCAGCACGGCCATGCGGTCGGACATGACCAAGGCTTCTTCCTGGTCGTGGGTGACCATGATGAAAGTGATGCCGCTCTCGTGCTGCAGGCGCTTGAGTTCCAGCTGCATCTTCTCGCGCAGCTTCTTGTCCAGCGCGCCGAGCGGTTCATCCAGCAGCAGCACGCGCGGGCGCTTGACCAGTGCGCGGGCCAGGGCGACACGCTGGCGCTGGCCGCCGGAAAGCTGGTCCGGGCGGCGGTTGGCGAGCGGGCCGAGCTGCGCGGTTTCCAGCACCGCATCGACGCGCTGGCGGATTTCACTGGCCGGCAGCTTTTCCATCTCCAGGCCGTAGGCGATGTTGCCGCGCACGGTCATGTTGGGGAACAGCGCGTAGGACTGGAACATCAGGTTCAGCGGGCGCTTGTTCGGCGGCAACGGCGAGATGTCCTGGCCGTTGAGGTAGATGGCGCCGGAGCTGGGCGTCTCGAAGCCGGCGATCATCCGCATCAGCGTGGTCTTGCCGCAGCCGGACGGGCCGAGCAGCGCGAAGAACTCGTTCTCGCGGATCGCCAGGGACACCTGGTCCACCGCCGTCAGGCCCTCGCCATAGGATTTGCTGACCTGGTCCAGCACCAGCAGGTCGGAAGACTTAGTCATGGGCTTTGGGCACCTTGTTCAGACGTTGGGAGGCGAACAGCGCGGTGAAGCTGACCAGCATCACCAGGGTGGCGAGGGCGTTGATTTCCGGGGTCACGCCGAAGCGGATCATCGAGTAGATCTGCATCGGCAGCGTGGTGGAGGCGCTGCCGGAGCCGGAGTTGAAGAAGGCGATGATGAATTCGTCCACCGACAGGGTGAACGCCAGCAGCCCGCCGGCCAGTACGCCGGGGAAGATCGCCGGCAGCAGCACCCGGCGCGCGGTGGTGAACCAGCCGGCGCCCAGGTCGATGGAGGCTTCGAGGATCGAATAGTCGAAGTGCTTGAGGCGCGTGCGCACCACCGCGCAGACGAAGGCGATGTTGAACACCACGTGGCTGAGGATGATCGAGTGCAGCCCCAGGCTCATCTTCAGCAGGTTGAAGAAACTCAGCAGCGCAATGGCCAGGACGATGTCGGGGATGATCATCGGTGCCATCAGCAGGGTGTCGGCGATGTTGCTGCCCTTCTTGCCGCTGCTGCGCGCGCGCATCTCCACGCCCAGCGCGAGCAAGGTGCCGAGCACGCAGGCGATGAAGGTGGAGGTCAGCGCGACGATCAGCGTGTTCAGCGCCGCGTGCTGGATCGACGCGTTGGCCAGCAGCTTGGCGTACCACTTCAGCGATGCGCCGCCCCAGGCGGTGGGCAGGCCGCTGGCGTTGAACGACAGCAGGATCAGCACCAGGATCGGCACATAGAGGAAGGCGTACACCAGCCACAGGTGCGCGCCGAGGGCGATGCCGGAGCCGTTACGCATGGAGCTACGCATGGCGTTCGCCCTCCGCGCCCTGGGCCCGGCGCGAGACCATGGCCTGGATGAACAGGAGCAGCAGCATGATGCCGATCAGGAAGAAGCTCAGCGCCGCGCCAAACGGCCAGTCCCGCGCGGTGAGGAACTGCGCGTAGATCAGGTTGCCGACCATCTGCACCTGCTTGCCGCCCAGCAGGTCGGCGGTGATGAAGTTGCCGATGGACAGCACGAAGACGAACACCGCGCCGGCCGCCACGCCGGGCACCGAGAGCGGCAGGATCACTCGGCGAAAAGTGGTCCAGCCGGATGCGCCGAGGTCGCGCGAAGCCTCCCAGAGTTCGTTGTCGATGCGCGACAGCGAGCTGTAGATGGCGAGGATGACGAAGGGGATGTAGTTGTAGACCAGCCCGAGCACCACGGTGGCGTCGGTGTACAACAGATTGATCGGCTCGCCGCTGTAGCCCAGCAGGTTGAACAGGCGATTGAGCAGGCCTTCGCGGTTGAGCAGCACGATCCAGGCGTAGGTGCGGATCAGGTAGTTGCTCCAGAACGGCAGCATCACCAGGAACAGGTACACCGCCTGCCGGCGCGGCGTAGTGCGGGTGATGGCGTAGGCCGCCGGGTAACCGATGATCACCGCGAAGAGCATGGCCAGGCCGGCGATCTTCGCCGAGCGCAGGAGGATGTCTAGGTACAGCGGGTCCACCGCGCGGCGGTAGTTTTCCCAGGTGAACACGTAGTCGATGCCGCCATAGGCACCGCGCTCGAGGAAGCTATAGACCAGCACCAGCAGGCACGGCAGCAGCAGGAACAGGGCCAGCCAGCCCAGACCGGGCGCGAGCAGCCAGGCCGACAATTTGCGGTCGGCGGATAAAGCGGTCATGCGTAGTTCCCCCAACCCCACGCCAGGTGGGGTGCTTCAGGGTTATTCCGGAGAGCGTTGCGGGGCGCCAGAGCGACGCCCCTCCGCAGCCTTACTGCGCAGCCATGATCTCGGTCACGGCGCGGGTATAGGCCTTCTGGGTGGAACCACCGACGTCACGCAATTGCTGTTGCTTGACCAACTCTGCCGGCGTGGTGGTGAGGTTGGGGTACTTGGCCAGCAGGTCCGGCTTGAGGGTCGCCATCGCCGCCTGGTTGGGCACCTTGTAGAGGATGTTCTCCGCGACCCAGGCGTGGTTCGCCGGCTCCAGCATGTAGTTGATGAAGCGATAGGCGGCGTCGGGGTTCTTCGAGCTTTTCAGCACGACCATGGTGTCCACCCAGAGGTCGGAACCCTCCTTGGGCACCACGAACTTGATCGACTCGTTGGCCTGGGTGCCGTAGTTGCACCAGCCATCCCAGGCGTGGGCCATCAGCGCCTCGCCCGAAGCCAGCTTGGAGTAGAAGGTGGTGTCGTCGAAGGACAGCAGGCGCTTCTTGGTGGCAATCAGCTGGTCGCGCACCGCGTTGATCTGGTCCGGGTTGCCGTCGTTGACCGACCAGCCGTTGGCCAGGAAGCCGGCGCCGAGCAGCCAGCGGTCGGTGGCGAGCATGGTGGTCTTGCCCTTGAGAGCGTCGGAGGGCTTGAGCAGGTCGCTCCAGCTGGACGGTGCGGGACTGACCTTGTCCGAGCGGTAGCAGATGCCGGTGGTGCCCCAGGTGTAAGGCACGGAGAAGTGGTTGCCCGGGTCGTACTCGAGCTTCTGCGCTTCGGGGTAGAGATTCTTGAGGTTCGGCACCTTGGCCGGATCGATGTCGGCGAGCAGGCCCTGCTTATGCAGGATCTCGGCGAAGGGGGAAGAGACGAACACCACGTCGTAGCCCTCGCCGCCGGAGGCCATGAGCTTACCCATGATCTCTTCGTTGGTGGCGTGGAGGGATTTGTCGGCTTCCAGGCCAGTGGCCTTCTGGAACTTCTCCAGGTTGTCCGGGGCCATGTAGCCGTCCCAGATGGAGATCACCAGATCCTTGGCACTGGCCGTGGTGGCGGACAGCGTGAGCGCGAGGGTCGCCCCTGCGTAGAGCATGGTCTTCAGCTTCATCTTGCGCACCTGACGATGGTTGTTTTTGTGTGTCAACGGCAGCGGAACGAAAAGCGTACTACATGTCTTTTTTTCAAAATAAAAACCGAACCACTGGCGAAGTCAACCATTTCTTGCATTCTTGTTGGACCACCCACGCTGTGGCATAAGGGGCTCGCCCCGTGCCACGGGCCCGCTGGAGAGCATCGGCTTGAGCAACGTCACTGAGAAAAAACCGCGCACCAACCACCTGGAACTCGCCCGGCGTGTCATCGAGCACGCCCAGGACAGCGGGCTGGGCGAAGGCGACGCGCTCTCGGAACAACAGCTGGCGCGCACCTTCGGCGTGTCCCGCACACTGATCCGCGCGGGACTGGACCTGCTGCTGGAACAGCAACTGGTGGCCCACGAACCGGGCAAGGGCTATCGCCTCACCGCCGACCCTTCCGCCCAGGTGCTCGGTCCCGCCCTGCCCCAGGCCGAGGAAGAAGCGCTGGCCGCCTCGGTGCTACGTGACCGCATGGCCGGACGACTGGGCAACAGCCTCAGCGCCAGTGAGCTGATGCGCCGCTATGACATCAACCGGGTCGCCGCGCAGAAGGTGCTGGCGCAGCTCAGCGAGGACCAGGTACTGGAGCGAGGCGCCGGGCAGAGCTGGTCGTTCCGCCCGCTGCTGAACAACCTCGCGGCGCTGGAAGACAGCCTGCGCTACCGCCTGATCCTCGAGCCCGAAGCCCTGCTAGCTCCTGGCTTCGACCCGGACCTGGCGCGCCTCGCCCTGCTGCGCGGGGCCATGGAAGAACTGCTCGGCGCGCCCATAGAACGCTTCGACGTAGCGCAGTTCCGCGAACTGGATATCGGCTTCCACGAACTGATCGCCCAGGGCTGCGGCAACCGCTTCATCGGTGACTCGCTCCTGCAGCACCAGCGCCTGCGCCGCCTGCCCAACCTGCTGCCGATGGTCAGCGTGCACCGCCTGCAGGAAGCCCTGCGCGAGCACCTGCGGATCATCGAGCAGATCGAGCGCGGCCAGCTCGAAATCGCCGCCGACCTGATGCGCCTGCACCTGCGACTCTCCTTCGCGCAGCGCCCGCAGACCGCCAACCGCGGGATTCCGCAGTCATTCGCCGGGGCGCGCCGCTAAGTATTTTTCACTCACGGTGTTTTTTTTAACGAAAAAATGCAGTATCAGTTTTATGCAGTGCCCGTGAGCAACACCCGGATGTGCCCATGACGCAAAGAACAAGAACCATCGCTTTCTTCCCCGAAGCCAGCTTCGGCGCCGCGCTGAACTGCATCGGCATCGCCCAGGCCCTGCGCGAACTCGGCGCGCGCCCGGTGTTCATCTGCCATGCGCACTTCCAGGGCATCTTCGCCGAGTACGGTTTCGCCGAGTACCCGCTGCAACTGGATTCTCCGCTGTCCGCGGCCGATCACCAGCACTACTGGGAACGTTTCATCGAGCGCAACGTGCCGTACTTCGACCAGCCGCCCCTGGCGCAGATCGACAGCTACGTGGCGCCGGCCTGGGAAGCCATCATCGACACCGCCATCGAGTCGGAAAAGCCGCTGCAGCAGTTGCTCGCCCGGCTCAAGCCCGACGCCATCGTGCTGGACAACGTGGTCAGCTTCCCGGCCATCGCCGCCGCCGGCTGTCCCTGGGTGCGCATGGTGTCCTGCGCTGAAACCGAATTGCCCGACGCCGCCGTGCCGCCCTATCTGTCCGGCGCCAGCAGCGACGATCCGCAAGCCTGCGCGATCTACCGCGAGCACTACCTGAAAGCCACCCAGCCGGCGCACGAGCGCTTCGCCCGCTTCCTCAGCGAGTGTGGCCACCCCGCCCTGCCCGCCGGCCAGTTCCTCGAAGACTCGCCCTGGCTCAACCTGCTGCTGTCGCCCAAGCCGGTGCGCTACGAGCGCCAGAAGCCGCTGCCAGCGGAGCGCTATCTGTACCTCGACGGCTGCGTGCGCAGCGAGGCACCGTACATTCCGCCGCAGTTCCCCCGGCACGACGACGCCCCGCTGATCTACGTGAGTTTCGGTAGCCTTGGCGCGGCAGACGTGGCGATGATGCAGAAGCTGATCGACGCCGTGGCGCAACTGCCCTACCGCTTCCTGATCAACGTCGGCGCCTACCGTGAGCACTACGACACGGTGCCGGACAACGTCTACCTCGACAGCTGGTACCCACAACCGGCAGTGCTGCGCGAGTGCCAGTTGTTCATCCACCATGGCGGCAACAACAGCTTCTGCGAAGCGCTGTATTTTGGCCTGCCCTCGGTGATCATTCCCTACTGCTGGGACGGCCACGACAACGCCCGGCGCGCCGAGGAAGTCGGCGTGGCACGCTACCTGCCTCGCTTCGAGAGCCCGCTGGCGGCGCTGCCCGAAGCTCTCGCCGAACTGCTCGCCGACCAGACCATGGAGCAACGCCTGGCCGCCGTACGCGAACAGATGCAGGCCTCGCGCGGCACCGAAACGGCGGCACGGGCGATCCTCGACATCTGCGCCGACTGAGCCAGCCATTGGCACCTTCGAAGCACCTGCGAATGGCACTCTGCTGCACGCCAATCCATGCGTAAGCTGGACTCCAACCACGCCGGAGTCCTGCATGACCGCCTTCGATAACCAGCCGACCCTGCTCGGCCATACGCTGCAACTGCGCCCGCTGAGCGCCGATGATTTCGAGGCGCTCTACGCCGCCGCCAACGCCCCCGAGACCTGGGCCGGCCACCCGGCCACCGAGCGCCATCGCCGTGAAGTCTTCGAGCCCTACTTCCAGTTCCTGGTGAACGCCGGCGGCTGTCTGCTGATCCTCGACCGGGCAACCGGCGAGGCCATCGGCTGCTCGCGCTACTACCCGGTGCCGGACCAGCCGGACGACATCGGCATCGGCTTTACCTTCATCAACCACCGCTACTGGGGCGGCGCGACCAACCGCGAGCTGAAGACGCTGATGCTCGGACATGCCTTCCAGTGTTTCGAGCGCGTCTGGTTCCACATCGCGCCGAGCAATATCCGCTCGCAGAAAGGCACGGCGAAGCTGGGTGCGGAACTCGCCTACGAAGCGGACCTCGACCTCTCCGGAACGCCGGCGCGATGGCTCTGCTACCAGCTACCGCACGAGCGCTGGCAAAACGGCGCCTGACCGTGAACGCCGGGCGCCGCCTTCTCAGGCTGACTGGGCCGACGCCACTACGTCGTCACGGCAAGCCGATGGGCTCCGGCCGGTCCAGCGCTTGAACGCTCGACGGAAGCCACGGACATCGCTATAGCCAAGGGCCTCGGCGATCCGCTCGATGGGCATGTCGGGGTTGTTCAGCAGGCTGGTCGCACGGGCGCGGCGCACCTGCTCCAGCAATGCGTCGAAGGTCATGCCGTGCTCGCTCAGGCGCCGACGCAAGGTGCGGCTGCTCATGTTGAGGCCGGCGGCGACCTTGTCGATCGGGCAGCCCAGCGGCAAGTCGCGAAGGATGGCGCGCTCCACCGTTTCCAGCAGCCCCATCTTCTGCTGCACCGACGCGGACTCCGCCTCCAGCAGGTTGAGTGCCTGGCGCAACGCCACGGGCTGGTGGCTGGGCAGTTGCAGGTCCAGCCACTGGCTGGCGATCACCATGCGGTTATGCAGGCAGCCGAAGCGCAGCTCTGGCCCGAGCAGGCGCCGATACTCCGCCTCGTAGCTGGGCGCAGCATGGGTGAACTCGAAACGCAGGGGCTGGAATGCGCTGCCGATCAGCGCGCGGTTGTAGACCAGTACGCTGGCGAAGAACTCTTCCACCGCGAAGATCTGGATATCGGCGTAGGGAAGCCGGCACTCCACCTCGATGAAGCTTTCTTCGGGGCCTTCGAGCAGATGGCACACCGTCATGCCGCCGGTGGTGTGCTGGAAGCGGCGGCCAACCTCGAAAGCGTCACGCAGGGTCTTGCACAGGGACAACACGTGGCCGAGCAGGCCGAGGGTGCCGAGCACGTTGTGGGCGCCGACCCAGAGTCCCAGGCCGCGCTCGGGCAGCGCCTCCAGGGCGCGCTGGATCATGCTCACTGCCTGGCGGTAGGAGATGCGCTGCGCCGGGTCCTGCAGCTCCTCGACGGTAAAGCCGAGGCCGAGGCATAAACGCTCGCTGCTCACCCCCTTGTCGCTGGCGACCTCGGCGAGGGTCTGCAACAGGAAGGGAGAAACCAGGGCCAGGTCGAATTGGGCGTCGATGGGAGTGCTGGGCATGTGGGCTGTTCTCGAACCGGGGCGCCTGAAGTTCTTGTTGTGGGAGCCAGTGCACGGCGGCGACATCATAGCGCGTTCGCGCGAATGCCAAGAACGAGCGTAACAGAATATTACAGAGTGCCCAGCAAGCTCGCCGGTGGGCCCTACCGGTAGGTGTCATGACCTTACCCGGAAAGCACCTGAGGAACGAATAGCGGATAGAAAAAACCCCAGGTCATCAGCCTGGGGTTTTTCGTTGGTGCGAGCCCTGGCTCAGCTGTAGACCGGCCAATGCTCGACGATGCGCCCCTCGCGCACCGCCAGCAGATCGCCGAACTGCAGCAGGATCGACTCCGACTGGGTGGGTCGCAGGAATACCTGATCATTCACGTCCAGGCCGACGGCGTGGGAGCCGTTCATCATCTCCTGGTTGGAGCTGCGCCCATACAGCCCGTTGAACTGCAGGCCCCGGGGCGACTCGGGTTCCGCCATCCAGTTGCCGCCGTAGACGAAGAAGGTCTCGCGCAGGTTCGGGTCCCACCAGGAGAAGATTGCCGACTTGTCGTCCAGCGCCGGCATCTCCACAGCTCCCGTGCTTTTGAGCACCGGAGTGGCGATGAACGCGGCCGGCTGATGATCCACCAGCGAAGGCAGGTCGTAGTGAGTCGGCTTGACCAGCGCGGAGCCCACCGATACCTCGCTGCTGGTGCGCTCGTGTTCATGCATGCGGTAGCTCGGGCTGCCGGCGGTGTTCAGCGTCAGGTCCGGCCGCCACAGCGCAGCGTGCTGCGTGCGGGCGTAATCGACGAAACCGTCGTAGAGCGTCATGACCTTGGCGAAGAGTTCCTCCGACGAGCCGAGGATGCCCGGCACGCCCATGCCGACGAAGGGGTCGTAGCCCATGAATCCGGCGAACTCGAGGTGCTGCGGGTTGGCGCCGATCAGCGTGAGCATCTGCCCCAGGGTGGCGTGATCCGCCACGCCGCCGCGGTGGAGGCCGACATCCAGCTCGATGTTGATGCGCATCCGGGTGTTGAGCGCCTTGGCCAGCGCCAGGTACTCCTGCAGGCGCTCAGGCGTGTCCAGCAGCCATTGCAGCTGGGCCTTCGGATCGAAGGGACCGCTGAGGTTCGCGTAGAACTCCTGCGCCGAGCGCACCGGCAGCGGCTTGCCCAGCAGCAGGTCGGCGTCGGGGAAGCGCTCGGCATCGTGGTTGAGGAACGGCTGGTGGAACGACATCATCCGCCGGGTGCCCGTGCGTTTCGAGAGGTAGTCGAGCAGTTGCGGCGATGGCAGGGATTTCTCCACCAGCCGCAGGTGCTTGCCGGTACGGCGCACCGACTGCATCACCACGTCGATGTTGTGATCCAGGCGATCCAGGTCGATCAGCATCACCGGGCGCATCGGCCCGTGCTCCCTGAGTTCGCGGTTCAGCCTGGCGAAATAGTCGGTGTACGGGGCGCCCTTGTCGGAGGGCCGCAGCCAGGCACCCGCGCCCGCCAGCAGAACACCTGCCCCGGCAGCGCCGACGATGAAATTGCGTCGTTTCATGGAATCTCCTTCCTTGTCAGGCCACGCCCAGGATCGACATCAGGTGGGCATTGAGGAACTTGCCCTGCGGGTCCAGCGCCTGGCGCACCTCGGTGAATTCCTTCCAGCGCGGGTAGAGCGGCTGCAGCGTCCGCGCGTTGAGCGTGTGCAGCTTGCCCCAGTGGGGCCGGCCGGCGTACTTCCAGAAGATCGGTTCGACGGCGGCGAAGAAGTTGTGGTGGTCCATGCTGTAGTGCTGGTGCACGGAGATCGAGCAGCTGTCGCGTCCCTCGAACATGCTCAGCGGGATGTCGTCGGCCTTCACGTAGCGGTACTCGATGGGAAACCAGGTGCGCAGGTCCTTGTCGCGGATCAGCTTGAGGATCTCCCGCAGGCAGGCCGGGCCGTGTTCCGCCGGCACCGAATACTCCATCTCGTTGAAGCGCACGTTGCGCACATTGGCATAGATCTCGTAGGAGTCGTCGATGCGATCGTCGAAGCTGGCGATGTGGCGCAGGTTGTTGAGCAGGAAGGTGCGCGCGGCGGGGAAGTCGCTGCCGTACTTGTCGAGATTCTCGATCAGGCTGACGAATTCGTTGCCGCCTTCCTTGGCCGGGTCCAGCGGTGGCGTGGGCGGGTCGGTGGTCTCGTTGAGCGCGATGGACAGCGCATAGTCGGAGTGGGTGATCACCTGCATTTCCCAGTGCTGGTTCTCGCGGGTGTTCTTCTCCACGTCCTCCAGCAGTTCCTCGGTACTGGCCACCCACTGCCGCTCGCGCAGGCGATAGGCCGGGCGGTTCTGCAAGCGCACGCGGGTGGCGACGCCAAAGGCGCCGAGGGAGACCCGTGCGGCGTTGAACACCTCGGGGTGGCGCTGGGCGTCGCAGTCCAGCACCTCGCCGCTGGCGGTCACCAATTGCAGACCGGTGACGCAGGAGGAATAGGAGCCAAAGCCGACGCCGGTGCCGTGGGTCGAGGTGGAAATCGCCCCAGCTAGGGTCTGGTAGTCGATGTCGGCCATGTTCGGCAGCGCCTGGCCGACTTCCTTCAGCGCCGCGCCCATGAGCGACATCGGCGTGCCGGCGGCGAATTCCGCCTGCAACGTCTCGGCGTCGTGGCCGAGCAGGCCGTTGAAGTAGGCGAGCGAGACCAGCGTGCCATCGGTGGGCACCAGGGCGCTGAAGGAGTGAGCCGAGCCGACCGGCCGGACCTTGCCCTGGGCCTGGCGGATGACCTGCACCAGCTCATCGAGGCTCTGCGGCGCCAGCCGTGCCGCTGGCAGGCAACTCTGCCCGCCGGACCAGTTGCGCCAGGGAATCAGTCGTGGGGCACGAGCCAGCTCGGCGGCCATCGGACTGCTGGAAAGCGCCGCGAACGCGCCGGCGACGCCCGCGCTAAGCAGCAATTGGCGCCGGGTGAGATGCATAGTCATCTGGATACCCCTCGCCTATTGGACTTGCTGGCCAGACATGAATGAGATCAGCGCGAGGAATTGTTCTTCCGAGCACTGCATGCACATGCCCATGGGCGGCATGCCCTTGTAACCGTTGATGCTGTGGTCCAGCAGGCTGTCGGCGCCCTGCGCCACCCGCGGTTGCCAGGCCTTGGCATCGCCGGTCTGCGGCGCGCCGGAGGCCGGGTTGGCGTGGCACAGCTTACAGCTGCTGTCGTAGACCTTGGCCAACGCGGGGTCACTGGGCGCCAGGGCGGCGGTATTGCGGGGGGTGGCTGGCGCGGCGTCTTCGCCACAGCCGCCGAGCAGCGCGACCAGCGCCAGCAGGGCGGCCGTCAGCAGCGGTGTTGCAGGTTTCAGCATGGTGCTCCCCTCTTCTACCGCGCCGGACAGGCGGCACGGACTCTTGTTGTCATGGGCACACCGACGTTAAGCCACGCGCCGCTCGGCGCTGAGGGCATTGGCGGCCAACAAGGGGGCAAACGGGGACAGCGCCGCGGCGAAGCGGTGGCGACGATCTGCCAGCCCATGACGCTGCGAGATCGAAAAACGTCGGTGCGACACCTTCCCAAGAGGCGCGAGCGCCCGGCAAGATGGCCCGATTCGCCGCCGCGCTTCGGCGGCCACCTTCTGCCGTGTGTTTCGGGAGTCCTATGCAACCCCGTGATCTTGCCGCCTACCTGTTCCTCGCGATCGGCTGGGGGCTGTCGTTCCTGGTACTGCTCAAGGCCATCGCGGGTTTCGGCTGGGTTGGCGCAGTGAGTTTCCGCGCCCTGATCGCCAGTTTCACGCTGTTCGCCGTGGCACGCCTGTCCGGGCGCAAGCTGAACTTCGAAGGGTTGTGGAAGCCGCTGTGCGTGGTCGGCGCTACGACGGTGGCCGGCCAACTGATCGGCATGACCTTCGCCACACCACGCATCGGCACCGCCATGGCGGCCATCTTCGTCGCGGCGATCCCGCTGTTCTCCATGCTGATCGGCCGTATGTGGGGCCTGGAACGGATCACCTGGAGCGGGCTGGCCGGCATTGTCCTGGGCTTGTTCGGCATCGTGCTGCTGGTGGGTTTCCCGGCGGTGCCCGTGACCCATTCCTTCATCCTGGGCTGCGCCGCTTCGGTGTTCGGCGCGGTGTGCGCAGCCTTCGGCAGCAACTACGCGAGCCTGCACTTGCGCACCGCCGGCCCGTGGGAAGTGACCTGCGGGGCCTTCCTGATCGGTGGCGTGCTGACATTGCCGCTGCTGATCTGGGTGCCGCTGCCGGGCACGCCGCAGCCGATCGACTTCCTCTTCCTGCTGATCTGCGGCTGCGTGCTGAGCGCGGTCAACTACGTCGTCTACTTCCAGTTGGTCTCGCGAATCGGCGCCACCAAGACCATCAGCGTGGAGTTCGTCGTCACCGTGGTCGCCGTGATGGTCGGCGCGCTGGTGCTGGGCGAAAGCCTCTCACTGATCCAGGGCCTGGGCGCGCTGATCATTCTGGGCGGCTGCGCCCTGGTGCTCGGGCTGGTGCCGGGCACCAAGGCGCGCGCGGTGACTTAACCGACCTGCGCCTGCGCCGTAGCGAGCGAGGCCTCGTCCCGGTCGATCACATCCATCGGCAAGCGCGAGGTTTCGCGTAGCAGCCACGAACAGATCGCCACCAGCAGCAGTGCCGCCGCACCGTAAAGCGCCACGCCGAACGGATTGCGCCCGGTGGCGATGAGGATGGCCGTGGCGATGCTCGATGCCGTGCCGCCGCCCAGTGCCGCGCCGATCTGGTAGCTGAAGGAAATCCCCGAGTAGCGCATCTCCCGCGGGAACTGTTCGGCAAGGAAGGCCGGAATCGGTCCCTGGGTCGCGCCCATGAAGAAGCCCACAGCGATATACGCCAACAGCGCCAGCGGCAGGTTGTGCAGGCCGATCAGCGGGAAGAAGGCGAACAGCCCCAACGCCATGATCGCCGCCCCGAAGATCATCACCGCGCGGCGGCCGAAGCGGTCCGACAGATGCCCGAAGAACGGCGCGGACGCCACGATGGCCACCGACAGCGAGAAATCGAACAGCAAGGCGTGGCTACTGCTGTAGCCGATGTCCGTCGCATAGGCGAGGAAGAAGGTGCTGCCGATGTAGGCGATGGTGACGTAGCCGAAGGCAATGCCGATGCACAGCAGCAGCTCGCGCGGCCGACGGCGGAAAGCCTCCATCAGCGGCATGCGCGCCTCGGCTTTCGGCGCGGCCTTGGTCTGCGGCGCGGTGTTCTGCAGGCGCGCGTAGAGGCCGATCAGCACCAGCAGGCCACCGAGCCAGAACGGAATGCGCCAGGCGATGCCGCTCAGGTCATCGTCGAAGGCGAAGCTGACGATGGCGAATACCGCCGAACCGAAGATGCCGCCGATACCGATGCCCATGCTGGTGAAGCTGCCCCACAGGCCACGACGCCCCTTGGGCGCGACCTCGATGCCGAACAGCGCCGCCCCGCCCCACTCGCCACCGGCGGCGAAGCCCTGCACCAGGCGCAGGAGCACCAGCAGCACCGGCGCCGCCGCGCCAATGCTGGCGTGGGTCGGCAGGAAGCCGATCAGCAAGGTGCTCAGGCCCATCAGCACAAGGGTCGCGACCAGCGCCTTCTGTCGGCCGTAGCGGTCACCCAGGTGGCCGAACACCACGCCGCCCAGCGGGCGTGCGAAGAAGCCCGCGCCGAAGGCCGCGAACGCGACCAGCACGGCGGTCAGCCGGTCCATGCCAGGGAAGAACAGTTGCGGGAAGATCAGCGCGGCGGCGTAGCCGTAGATGACGAAATCGTAGAACTCCAGTGCGGTGCCCATGCCGGAAACGCAGAAGGTGCGAAAGGCCGAGCGCGAACCCGGCGCAGCGGGCGTGTGATCGATCATGGCGGTTCACTCTTGTTTTTGTGGTAATACGAAACCCGCGCGGCGGCCGGGGGGCTGCCACGGGGACGAATGTTTTGGAACGGAGACTTTGCGTTGGAGCGCCTTGCGATCTGCGACGACGCGAGTTTCAGCGCTCGGATGCCTCCCTCACCCCAGCCCTCTCCCAAGGGGAGAGGGAGCCGCGCGTGCCGGCTGATACAGTCGTTTCAACCTGCACCAATCAGTCCCCTCTCCCAATGGGAGAGGGGGCCGCGTGTGCCGGCTGATATTGTCGTTTCAACCTGCACCGATCAGTCCCCTCTCCCCCTGGGAGAGGGTTAGGGTGAGGGGGCCGTCAGGCCAATTCGCAGCGAATCCTCTACGACTCTTCCCGTTGAAACCCAGGACCTAGAACCGCAGGAACCCCTCGTCCGCCAGCTTCTTCGGCGTGCCAGCCACGTATTCCAGGGCACAGCCAACGGTGTCCAGGCCAATGCTCAGCAGGGTCTCCCAGCGCTCGGTGTCCGGCTCGGACATGTCCGGATGGAAGCACACCACCGCCTGATCGCCCTCAGTGCCACAGAAGGCGTCGGCACGTTCGCGCAGGGCCTTGCCGGTCATGCCGGTGGTGGCGGCCTTGAGGTGGTCCAGGCGCGCGTAGGTGGTGGAGACATCCGCCGTGCGCTCGCCCCAGCTCAGCTCGCCGTCGAGGAAGTGGTTGGTATGCAGCAGCCAGCCATCCTCGCGCGGCACCACCACGGCGGTGTGCGCCGGGCTCATCTCAATGCTCGCGGCGCGGGCGCGAACATCGCTGCGGGTGAACACGCTGAGCACGGTGGAGGCGCTGACCCGTGCGGAACGTGCCATGTCAATCGCCTCGGTGACGCTGGTGGCTTCCTCCAGCACGCGGCGGGCGATGGCATGCACCGGCACACCGGCGCTGCCGTCATCGCTTTCGTGGTGCAGGATGTTGAAGTGCACGCCCAGTCCCGCGCTGTTCACGCCGATCTTGCCGAGCATGCCGAACTCGGTGAACAGCTTGGCGGTCAGGCCGGTGCTGCCGGTGAAGCCCAGCAGCAGGCCGTGGGGCACCAGGCTGTCGTGCCAGTCCCAGGTTTGCAGGCTGCGCGGTGCGATGGCGCCGGCGGGTGCGTGGACGGAAGTGGAGCACTCGCCTTCCACCGGCTGCTCGGGCATCACTGCCAGCACTTCGGTGCGGGCGTTCAGCGCCGCCAGTTGCCACAGCGGCAGGCCGGTGCCCAGGGCCAGACCTTCGACTTCCTTCGCCAACGCGGGGCACCAGTCGGCCAGCGCGGACAGGCTGCCTTCGCCAATGGCCCGCGCCTTGTCGATCTCCACGCCGACGCGCGGGAAGAAGTCCAGGTACAGCGCCACGCTCTGGCGGATCTGCTCGGCGAAGGTTTCGCCGATCTGCCGGCCACGCTGTAGCGGGTCGCGGATGTCGGTGGTGAAGGTGTGAAGAATCACGGCAAGGCTCCTGCAATTGCTTTTTTTTGAGGCCGGAGCGCCAGGGCGCTCCGGTTGGATCAGAGTTTGTCGTCGGAACGACTATAGACTTCGCGGCCGGCGAACCAGGTCTTGAGCACCTGGGTGTCGCGCAGCGCTTCCGGCTTGACGGTGAACACGTCGCGGTCGAGCAGGATCAGGTCGGCCTGCTTGCCCGGCTTCAGCGAACCGATGCGGTCTTCCAGGCGGATGGTGCGTGCGGCGTTGAGGGTGTAGGCCTGGAACATGGTCTGCCGGTCGATGTCCTCGGCGGCGTTGAGCACGCCCTTCGGGCCGACGCGCTGGATCGCCTGGTAGATGGCCTTCCACGGGTCGGGCGTGGTGATCGGCCAGTCGCTGGCTCCGGAAATGGTCGCGCGGTTCTTCAGCAGCGAGCGTGCCGGATACATGTGCAGGAAGGCCATGGCGCTGACGTAGGGCTTGACCAGATCGACGCTGTTCTCGTCGGCGGCGGCCCAATAGAGCTGCATGGAAGCGATCACGTCGAGCGCCTTGAAGCGCGCGAGATCCTTTGGGTTGACCATCTGCAGGTGAGTGATTGAGTGCGGGATGCCGCTGTGGCGATCCTTGCGCGCCTGCTCGATGCCGTTGAGCGATTCGCGCACCGCGCGGTCGCCGATGGCGTGGATGTGCACCAGCCAGCCGCGGGCGTCGGCGGCGCTGACCAGTTCGCCGAAGTGCTTGGGGTCGATCAGCAGTTCGCCGTACTTCTTCGAGTTGCTGTAGGGCTCGAGCATCGCTGCGCTCTGCGCCGGCACCTCGGCCACGCCGTCCGCGAATACCTTGATGCCGGGCAAGGTGAGGTTGGGGACATCGATGAATTGCTGGCGCACCTTGTCCAACTCATCGAGATCGGCTGGCTTCGCCTTGGAATCGGCCATCAGCAGCGCGGCAACGTGGGCGGTAAGCCCGCCCTCCTCCGCCAGCATCTTGTAGGCCGGCAGTACGCCAACGGAATCGTTGTGGATGTCGCCGCCGGGATTCTCGTTCGCCAGGGGCTCCATCCAGGCGGTGATGCCCAGCTCGTGGTAATAGCTCTGCGCGCCTTTCAGCGCCTTGAGCAGCTCGTCATCAGTCGGCAACGGCAACAGCGCCTGCACCGGATAGAGACCGGCATCCACCAGAAAACCATTGGGCGTGCCGTCGGCGCCGTGGCCAATGGTGGCCTGCTCCTCGCCCTGCAGCGACTTGACCTTGGCGGCATCGATGCCGGCCAGTTTCAGCAACGCCTGGTTGGCCCAGCCGGTGTGGTAGTCGCCACCTGCCAGGAGGATCGGCTGATCGGCCCATTCGCCCTGGTTGAAGCGCTGCTGCAACTCGGCGATCTCGTCCCAGTACGCCGTGGGCACGCCACCGACATAGAGGAACTGGCCACGCCGCGCGCGGCCATCGTCGCGCCACTGGCGCAGCTTGCCCTCGAACTCGGCGAGCGGTATGTCCTGATTGTCCAGATTGGCCTGGAGCATCTGCAGGCCACCCTTGACCAGATGGGTATGCGAGTCGATGAAGCCCGGCATCAACACCTGGCCGTGCAGGTCGATGACCTTCGTTCCCGGTTGCTTGAGTGTGAGGATCTGCGCGTCGGACCCGACGGAGAGAATGCGGCCGTTCTCCACCGCGACGGCTTGTTGCAGCGCCTGGCCGGGTTCGGCGGTGTAGACCTTACCGCCATGGAAGATCAGGTCGGCGGCAGCCATCGTTTCCATCGAGGAAAAAGCGCAAGCGGCGGATACCAGCGCCGGAATCAGTAGTTTCATCGCAGAGCCTTCGTTATTGTTGGTCTGCGAAGAAGGTTAAGCAAAAGCCCCGGCGCCTTTAACACCGACTTCCCGCACAACTTCTGTTCCTGACAGGAAGCAATCCATGGACAAGATGACCGCCCTCACCATGTTCGTCGCCACCGCCGACCATGGCGGCTTCAGCCGCGCCGCCGAACAACTGGGCAAGACGCCGTCGGCGATCACCAAGGGCGTCGCGCAGCTGGAAGCCGAACTCGGTCAGCGCCTGTTCGAGCGCACCACAAGGCGCATGGCGCTGACCGAGGCCGGGCACATCTATCTGGAGGGCGCGCGCCAGGCGCTGGTGCAGCTGCAGCGGGCCGAAGAGGAAGTGGAGCAGTTGCAGACCGAACTGCGCGGTAGCCTGCGCATCGCCGCCCCGCCCTCCTTCGCGCCGGCATTCTTCAACGCCGTGTGCTGCCGATTCCTGCGCGAGCACCCGCAGGTGCGCCTGGAAGTGGACCTGGCCGATGAGTTCGCCGATCTGGTGGAAGGCGGCTATGACCTCGCCCTGCGCGACGGCCCCATCGACCTGCCGGACGTGATCGCCCAGCCGCTGCTGGAAAACCGCCTGCTGCTCTGCGCAAGCCCGGCATACCTGGCGCGCAAGGGACTGGATGTAACCCTGGAGAACTACGAGCAGCACGACTGGCTGATCTTCCGCCACCCGTTGCTGAACCGGAATTTCTGGTGGGTCCAGCGTGATGGCGAGCGCATCCGCATCCGCCAGCCGACACCGCGGGTGGCCAGCGACAACTACGACTTCCTGCTGTCGTGCCTGCTGGATGGCCAGGGCCTGCAATTCCTGCCGCAATGGAGCGCGTTGCCCTACCTCGAACGCGGCGAGCTGGTGGAGCAACTACCGGATTGCTGGCGCGACCAGAGCGCCTTCGGGCCATGGGTGCATGTGCTCTACCTGCCGCACCGACGCAGCACGCGCAAGGTGCGGGTGTTCATCGACTACCTGCGCGAGCATTTGCAGGGGAAGGGGTTGAGCTGATCTAGCGACCGGCGCAGCGGCGAAGGCGATCGCGGACAGAGTCCGCTCCTACGAGATCAGAAGCCCCTCTCCCGCACGCGGGAGAGGGGACCGTTCGGTGCAGGCTGGAACCAATGCATCAGCCGGTACAGACGGCTCCCTCTCCTGCGGGAGAGGGCTGGGGTGAGGGGGAGGCATCGGTACCGATTAGCCAACAGAAGACCGTTGCTCCTACAGGGATTTTCCTGCCCGATCAGACCAACCGCTGCTCCCGCAGATATTCCCGCAGATGCTCGATGAACGCGATGATCTTGCGCGTCGCCCGCCGCGTACTCGGATACACCGCCAGCAGCTCAGACCCCAGCGCCTTCGGGTCGAAATGGCAATCGTCGAGAATCGTCCGCAGCCGCCCGTCACGCAGGTACGGCAGCACGCTCCAGTACGGCGATGGCAGTATCCCTTGCCCGGCCAGGCAGGCCTCCAGCAGCAGCTCCTGGTTGTCGCTGTTCAACCGTCCGCTGCGCGGTAGCAACACCCGCTCCGCACCGCGCTCAATCAGCCAACTGTCCCCCAGAGCCGGGTGGCGATAGACCAGGCACTCATGCTCCGCGAGCTGCTGCGGGCGGTCCGGTGCGCCGTGGCGTGCCAGATAGTCAGGGCTCGCGCAGAAGACGATGCGACTCTCGCCGACCGGCTGCGCGATCAGCCCCGGCAGGTCGCTATGGCCCAGGCGCAGCGCGAGGTCGTAGCGGCCGTCGAGCATGTCGATGTAGGCATCGCTCAGGTCCACTTGCAGGCGCATGTCCGGGTGCTTCTGCAGAAACAGGGCGCAGGCGGCATTGAGGAAAGGCCGGCCGAACGCCAGCGGGCCGTTGATCCGCAACGTGCCCTTGAGGCTGTGGTGCAACTGGGCGATTTCCTCCTCGGATTCACGCATGCGCTCCAGCACTTCCCGCGCCGTTTCCAGATAGAGCTGCCCGGCCTCGGTCAGCGCCATGCTCCGCGTCGTGCGCTCGAACAGCCGCGCACCCACCTCCTGCTCCAATTGCCCGACCGATTTGGCCACTGCCGAGGGCGTCTTGCCCAGCTCCTCGGCGGCACGGCTGAAGCTGCCGAGCTCGGCGCTGATCACAAAGAGTTGCAGGCTGTTGAGCTTGTCCACGATTGAGTCCGATTTTTCCCAAGTGTTATTCCGGCGGGCAACTTTCTCGCCATCCGGAAGGCCCTTAGCCTCTGCCACACCCCAACAAGAATCAAGGGAAAGGCGCTTTCATCGAGATAAGCCGCCGCGCCCTCCGCCCCGTGCATTTTGAACTCGAAAATGAAAATACATCGCCTTCCCCTTCAACACAGGCACTTCTCGACCTACCGCTCCCACCGATCGGTGACGAGCTTGGCAAGTCCGTTTCGAACCGCCCCGCACGCCTCTTCCTCCATGGACGAATGACCGTCATCCGGGCGATACGCAGCCCCTCGATGACGCCCAGCCCTCTTCCTCTACCCGCCTTGCCTGGAGCCACCATGCCCACCACCGCCGAGCTGATCATCACCCACGCCGACATCCGCACGATGGACGAAAACCATCCGCGCGCCGAGGCCATCGCCATACGCGATGGGCGAATCCTTGCCGTGGGCAGCAATGCCCGGATCGAAGCGCTGGCGGATGCCAACACGCGCCGCATCGACGCCGACGGGCGGCTGATCCTCCCGGGCTTCCAGGACACCCACGTGCATTTCCAGCTGAGCGCCGCCGACCTCTACCACAACGCCTCGCTGTACGACGCCACCACCCTCGACGAGCTGCTGGCGACCATCAAGGCGTTCGCCCAGGCGCATCCGGAGAAGCCCTGGATTCGCGGCGTCGGTTTCTCCTCGGCACGCTTCACCCCCGAACAACTCACCAGGGAACTACTGGACAGCGTCACCGATGGCCGTCCGGCGCTGATGTTCGCCAGCGACTACCACAACGGTTGGGCCAACAGCGCCGCCTTCGAACGGGCTGGCGTGCGCCCCGGCAGCGCCGAGCCGGACAACGGCGAGTACCTGCGGCATACCGACGGCACGCCCAGGGGCTGGCTGGTGGAAGACGCCATCTGGGCGATGAACCGCATCGCCCCCGGCTATACCGACGACGACTACCTGCAGGCCATGGCGCACTACAGCAAGGCCTTCAACGCCCGTGGCATCACCGGCGTGCTGGACGCCATGGCCGCACGCAATTACCTGAAGAACTACCAGGCCTCCTATGAGCGCGGTGACCTGACCCTGCGTGTCTGCGCCACGTCGAAAATCTTCGCCCACAAGTCGCTGACCGAGCAGATGGCCGAGCTCAAGGATCTGCGCGCCACCTATCAGGGCGACCGCGTGCGCCTGCACTCGGCGAAGTTCTTCCTCGACGGCGTGTTGGAGAACGGCACCGCCGTGCTGGCCGCGCCGCGCAGCGACACCGGCGGCAATGCCGAGCTGATGTTCAGCCAGGAGCAGATCGACGAGTTCTTCAGCGCCTTCGACCGCGAAGGCTTCCAGATCCATGTGCACAGCATCGGCGACGGCGCCGTGCGCGCCGCCCTCAATGGCCTGGAAATCGCCCGCGAACGCAACGGCCAGTGGGACTCGCGCCATCAGTTGGCGCACCTGCAGGTCGTCGCACCGGAGGACATCCCGCGCTTCAGGCAACTGGGTGCGCTGGCGAACTACCAGACGCTCTGGGCGCAGCCCAATCCCGAGGCGGACGCCATCGTCGAAGCCATGATCGGCCCGCAGCGCAGCCAGTACATCTACCCGTTGGGCGAGTTCGTCCGCCAGGGCGTGACCTGCATGCTCAGCAGTGATTGGGGCGTGACCGGCTACGACCCGTTCCAGATCATCCAGTGCGCCCTCACCCGGCAGAACCCGGCACTGGGCAGCGACAGCCCGGTGCAGACCGCCCAGCATCGCATCGGTATCGACGACGCGATCAAGGGCTACACGATCAATGCCGCCCACGCCGCCTGGCGCGACGACTGCACCGGTAGCCTGGCGCCGGGCAAGTACGCCGATCTGATCCTGCTGGACCGCGACCTCTACGCCATCTCCCCCTACGAGATCGGCCAGACCCAGGTCCTGCTGACCCTCCTCGAAGGCCGCGAGGTGCACCGCGACGCCAACTTCGCCGGCTGACCTGCACGATCACCCGCCCGCCGCCAAGGCGGGCAATCCAACCCCTCCAACAACAAGAACAACGGAGCCTGAACATGGGCGCTGCAATTTCCCGAAACGAGGCACAACTCAGGCGCACCCTCGGCCTGAAGGACCTGGTGGCCTACGGCATGGCCTATATCGCGCCGATGGCGCCGCTGACCACTTTCGGTTTCGTCTGGGACGCCTCCGGCGGGCTGGTCGCCCTGGCCTACCTACTCGGTGCGATCTGCATGTATTTCACCGCCCAGAGCTACGCGACGCTCTCCAATGAAGTGCAGAGCGCAGGCTCGGTGTACGGATTCGCCCGCCACAGCCTGGGCGAATTGCCGGGCTTCATCGCCGGCTGGCTGATCCTGCTGGACTACCTGCTGATCCCCGCACTGGTATTCCTGATCATGTCGGTGGGCCTGCAGATCCTGGTTCCCGGCCTGGACCGCGCGCTCTGCCTGGTGCTGCTGGTGGCGGTATCGTTGGGCATCAACTGGTTCGGCGTCGCCGTCACCACGCGGGTGAGCATTGTCTCGGTGGTGCTGCAATTCACCGCGATGTTCGGCCTGCTGGGCCTGGCGCTATTCGCGCTGTCCCAGGGCAAGGGCGCCGGCACGCTGACCGCCGCACCGTTCTTCGACAGCAGCGCCTTCGACGTCGGCAAGGTGTTCACCGCGACGTCCATCTGCGTGCTGTCCTTCCTTGGCTTCGACGCCATTTCCACCCTCGCCGAAGAGGTGAAGGACAACGATCGCCGGCTGGTCGGCCGCGCCATCCTCACCGTGCTGTTCATCTGCGCGGCGCTGTTCGTGGTGACGGCCTGGGTGCTTGGCAACCTGATGCCGGGTGTGACCATCAAGGACTCCTCCGCCGCCATCTACGAGCTGACGTCGACGCAGATCGGCCCCTGGCTCGCCCTGCTGCTGGCCTGGGTGATCGCCGTAATGGTCGGCCTGACCAACGCACTGCCGATGCAGGTCGGGGTGTCCCGCGTACTGTTCGCCATGAGCCGCGACCGTCAGTTGCCGGCGCTGTTCGCCCGCCTGCACCGCAGGCACGGCACGCCGCATGTGGCGCTGGTGCTATCGACGCTGCTGTCTCTGGGGATTGCGCTGGTGATGCGCGAGCGCATCGACACCCTCGCCTCCTTCGTCAACTTCGGCGCACTGACCGCGTTCGTGCTGCTGCACCTGTCGGTGCTGGTGAAGCTCGGCATCAAAGGGCGTAGCAGGCGTTGGTTCGCCCACTGGCTGGTGCCGATCATCGGCATTGCAGTGGTACTGACCGTACTCGATGGCATGGACGTGCACGCGCTGATCATGGGCAGCATCTGGCTGATAGTCGGCTTGCTCTACGGCCTGTACCTGCGCGGCAAGGGCCGGGTTGCGCTGAGCGTTTGATCCGACATGAGGTCCGAGATGCCCAGCGAGCGTAGGAGCAACTGTCTTTCTCGGGAAGCCCGTGCCGAAGTTTTCCCCTCACCCCAGCCCTGGCTACGCGCCCCGCTCCTGAGGGAGAGGGAGCAGTCCATGCCGGCTGACACCGAAGATTCATCCTGCACCGAACGGTCCCCTCTCCCCCTGGGAGAGGGTTAGGGTGAGGGCTGACCGGAGCACGGACCGATCAGGCAGGAGCGGACTACGTCCGCGATGTGCCACCGGCCAGCTCGGAGCCACCGGGAAGCGATCGCGGACGGAGTCCGCTCCTGCACAATCGTTCTCTGCGCTCCCGAGCTTATTTGATATACCAACCCCAGGGCTGGTCGCTGAGGTACTCGGTGACCTGCTTGGTCTCCAGGTAGTTGTCCAGGCCCCATACACCCAGTTCGCGACCGATGCCGCTCTGCTTGTAGCCGCCCCAGGGCGCCTGGGTGAAGGTCGGCTGCGAGCAGTTGACCCAGACGATGCCGGCACGCAGGCCACGGCTCACCCGCTGGCAACGCGCCGGGTCGGCGGACATCACCGCCGCCGCCAGGCCGAACTGGCTGTGGTTGGCCAAGCGCAATGCCTCGGCTTCGTCCTTGAAGCGGCGCACAGCGAGCACCGGGCCGAAGATTTCCTCGCGCCACACGGCGCTCTCCAGCGGCGCGTCGATGAACACGGTCGGTTCGACGAACCAGCCTCTGTCCAGATGCGCCGGACGCTTGCCGCCGGTGGCCAGCTTCGCGCCATCGCGCACGCCCGCCTCGATGGCCTGCAGCACCTTGGCGTGCTGGCCGGCGCTGACCAGCGGACCGAGCAGCACGCCCGGTTCCAGCCCGTTGCCGATGGTGATGCGTCGGGTTTCTTCCACCAGGCGCTCGATCAAACGGTCATGCAGGCCGTCCTGCACCAACAGACGCGAGGTGGCGCTGCACACCTGACCCTGGTTCCAGAAGATGCCGAACAGAATCCACTCCACGGCCGCCTCGACATCGGCGTCGTCGAAGACGATGAAGGCCGACTTGCCGCCCAGCTCCAGACTGACGTTCTTGATGTCCTGGGCCGCCGCCTGCATGATCGCGCGCCCGGTCGGCACGCTGCCGGTGAAGGCCAGCTTGTCCACGTCCGGATGCGCCGAGAGCGGCGAACCGGCATCGCGCCCCAGGCCGGTGACCACGTTGAGCACGCCCTTGGGCAGGCCGACGGCGTCAGCGGCAGCGGCCAGCTCCAGGGAGGTCAGCGGAGTCAGTTCGGAAGGCTTGAGCACGGCGGTGCAACCGGCAGCCAGCGCCGGCGCGACCTTCCACGAAGCCATCAGCAGCGGATAGTTCCACGGGATGATCTGCCCGGCCACGCCGACTGGCTCGCGCAGCACGCGGCAGGCGAAACGCTCGTCGGGCAGCGCGACCACTTCACCCTCGTCATTCAGCCCTTCAGCCAGCTCGGCGTAATAGTCGAAGCAGCCGATAGCGTCATCGATGTCCCACTGCGCTTCGGGCAGCGGCTTGCCGTTGTCCTGCACTTCCAGGCGGGCCAGGTCCTCGCGGCGGCCACGCAGGTTGTCGGCGATGGCGCGCAGGTAGCCGGCGCGCTGCTTGCCGCTGGTGCGCCCCCACTCACCTTCATCGAACGCACGGCGCGCGGACTGCACGGCGCGATCCACATCCTCGCCAGTTGCGGCAGCGACTTCGGTCAGCACCGTTTCGCTGGATGGCTCATACACCTCGAAGCGGCCGCCCTGGGCGGGTGCCTGCCACTGGCCGTCGATATAGAGCTGGTCGCGCATGCGAAGGTCTCCTGAACGTGTTGGAATATTTGTCGGGCGAGCATAGGGAAATGGGCGCCGATTTGATAACGCAGGCGCCGTGCATGCGGGCACGCGCGGAGCGGCACGTCCGAAAAGCGCCCGGTACGGTCCGTGACTCGGACTCAAAGAACCTCGTGGAAGCGCGGAATCTCCGGCACGACGATGACCGAATAAGCCGGCTTCTTCGGGTTGTAGCCGATTGTGATCGGCCGCCCAGTGGGGAACTGGGCCGCTTCCTGGATAGCGCGCGGCTTGCCTGCCGTGACTGCGACCAGATAGCGGTCACGATACTGCCTGCCGCCAACCTCATAAACGTAGTGTGCGTAGACGTAGTAATGCGACCTCGGAGAACTATTCTTCGACGCCAACTTGTGCTCTACCTCGGTGCTCTCCACCACTGCATCGGCCCTGGGGCCGTTGCGGCTCTCGGATTCCACGCTGCACATCTTCGCGAAGGCAGCGACCATGATCAGGCAGAGCGCCCACTTCAACACGTTCATAGCATCATCCTTGATGGGTAAGCAGGCCGAACCTTGCCGGCTTCAGCAGGATAGACAGGGGCAGCGCCTTCAGCTACAGCGCCGCCTTCTGCTCCAGGTACGCCTTGGGCGACAGCCCGGTCTCCTCGCGGAAGCAGCGATAGAACGTCGACAGCGAACGGAACCCCGCCGCCCGCGCCAGCTCGTCGATTCGGGTAACACTGGTGGCACTGTCGAGCTGACCGAGCAAATGTTTCAGTCGCAACTGATTCAGGTACTGGTAGAAACTCAGGCCAAGCACCTGGTTGAGGAAGTAGGAAATCTGGTTGCGCGTATAGCCGGTAGCCGCCGCGACCTGGGGCATGTCCAGCTCGGGATTGAGGTACGGCTGGGCCAACTGGAAGTACTGCTGGATGTCGCCTCCCAGCAGACTCAACTGCCGTGCGGAAAGCCCCAGACGGCTGCCCGCCATGCGCGGCTGCGGTTCGCTGGCTGGCTTCTGCGGCTGGCCGATCAGCGACGCATGCTCGTTGACCCGGACGATGCGCCCGTCACGCACGGTGTAGGCCTCGCTGGCGCGGAACGACACCAGCCCCTCGGTCCCGCGCAGGGTCACCTGGTATTGCAGGAAGGCGGTGTCGCCGTCCACCCGCAGGCGGTCGGTGTAGACCTGCGATTCGTCTCCCGCAGCCGGCATGCTCGCTTGGAGGTAATCGCGAAGATCTTCCGGGGCGATGCGTCGCCCCTGGAAGAAGTCGTTGTACTCCACCTGCGGATCGAACAGCGCCAGCAACGCTTCGACATCGTGACGGCGCCAGGCCTGGTGATAGCGCATCACCACCCCGTGGGTGGCGGCGCTTGCCGGGTCGGGCTGAAAGGTCGTGCCTTCCAGAGTGGCACTCCAGCCCTGGTTGTTGCTCATCCGTATTCCCCTGCCGGTCCTGGCCGGCTCCGATGCTCCGGGCGTGCCCGCAAATAGCGACGGGTCGTTTGATTGTCCGCCAGGAGCGATTACAAAACTTCGGACGCGGCTGAAAGACCGCTTTTCTTCTTCCGACATTCTGCCGGAGTTTTCCAATGACATCCGCTCCACTTGCGCACGCAGTTCCAAGACCTTTCTGGCTCGACACCCTCGAGGCCGCTCCAGCCACCGCTGCGCTGGAGGCCGATCGGCGGTTCGATCTGGTGGTCGTGGGCGGCGGCTTCACCGGTCTGTGGACCGCCCTGCACGCCCGCCAACGCTGGCCCGGCGCAAGCATCGCGGTCGTCGAGGCGCGTCGCTGCGGCGGCGAGGCCAGCGGGCGCAATGGTGGCTTCTGCGCACCCAGCATTTCCCACGGCGTAGGCAACGCCCTGCGCCGTTGGCCCGAAGAGGCCGAAACGCTGATCCGCCTCGGCCGACAGAACCTCGACGAACTGGAAGAGGACCTGAAGCGCTTCGGCATGCAGGTGGATTTCGAGCGCAAGGGCAAACTCAATGCCGCCGCCCAACCCTGGCAGATCGAGGGGCTGCGCGGCATGCAGCGCAACTACCAGCGGTTCGGCATCGACTGCGAGTTTCTCGAAGGCGCGCAGTTGGCCAGCAAGCTGGACTCGCCGGCCTACAACGCCGGCCTGTTCGAGCCTAACTACGCGCTGCTCAACCCGGCGAAGATGGCCGCCGAGCTGCGCCGGGTCTGCCTGGAACAGCGCGTCGAGCTGTTCGAGAACACGCCCGTCCACGAGCTGCACCAGCGCGGCGACCGCCTGATGCTGCGTTGCGACCGTGGCGAACTGGAAGCCGGGCAGATTGCCCTGGCCACCAACATCGCCCCGCCGCTGCTCGACCACCTCAACGCAAGCGTGATCCCGGTCTACGACTACTCGCTGGTCACCCAGCCACTGTCCGACGAACAACTGCGCTCCATCGGCTGGGTCGACCGCTATGGCGTCGCCGATGCCGGCAACCAGTTCCACTACCTGCGCAAGACCGCCGACAACCGCATCCTCTGGGCCGGCTTCGACGCGATCTACCACTTCGGCAGTCGTCGCGATGAGGCACTGACCCAGCGTCCGGAAAGCTTCCAGCGCCTGGCAGAACAATTCCGCGCGGCCTTCCCCCAGCTCGGGCCGGTGGACTTCAGCCACGCCTGGGGCGGCATCATCGACACGTCTGCTCGCACCACGCTGTTCACTGGTTGCGTACTCGGTGGGCGCGTCGCCTATGCGCTGGGGTTCACCGGCCAGGGCGTATCGGCCAGCCGTTTCGCCGCGTTGAACATGCTCGACCAGCTCGGCGGCGAACGCACCGAACGTACCGAGCTGCGCATGACCTCGCAGAAGCCCTTCCCCTTCCCGCCCGAGCCGCTGCGCTACCTCGGTGTGAAGCTCGCCCAACGCTCGCTGGCCAAGGAAGACCGCAACGGCCGCCGCGACCTGCTGCTCAAGACCTTCGATGCCTTCGGCATCGGTTTCGATTCCTGATGGAGAATGTCATGTCCACCCTGCCCAACCACGTCATCGATTTCGCCAACCCCAATCTCGCGCCCCAGGAGCGTGAGATCAACGACCCGGCCATCGTCGACGCGCCTTACCAGAGCCGCAGCTGGCGGCACTTCGCGGCGCCCGCAAAGAACGCCATCGCCGGCATCTGGGAAGCCGGCGTGCACCTGGAGCGGTGCGAGTGCGATTACGACGAGCTCTGCCACATCCTCGAAGGCACCGTGCGCCTGACCGATGCGGACGGCGTGGCGAAGACCTTCGGCCCGGGGGACTCGTTCGTGGTAGCGGCGGGGTTCAAGGGAACCTGGGAAAACCTCACGCCGGTGCGCAAGGTGTATTTCATCCTCGGTTGAGTCCAGCTCCGCGATGGACTGGCAGGCTTCGTAGAAGCAACTGTCTTTCTCGGGAAGCCCGTGCCGATGCTTTCCCCTCACCCCAGCCCTCTCCCCAGGGAGAGGGAGCCGTCCGTACCGGCTGACGCCGAAGATTCATCCTGCACCGAACGGTTCCCTCTCCCCCTGGGAGAGGGGTAGGGTGAGGGCTGACCGGAGCACAGACCGATCAGGCAGGAGCGGACTCCGTCCGCGATTGGCTTCGCCCAACGCCCGGACGAATAGGCGTGGCGGTGGATCGATCGCGGACAGAGTCCGCTCCTACGCCACCACCAACCTGCAGGAGCGGGCCATGCCCGCGAAAGCATCCGCAGGACGCTGCGTTACCCTCAGTCCAGCGCCAACACCACGCGCCGCGTCCGCGCAGTCTTCTTCTCCATCTTCGACACGCGCACCCCGCCGATCTCGGCGGTGTTCGCCACGTGCGTCCCGCCGCACGGCTGCAGGTCGATGCCCTCGATACGCACCAGGCGAACCTGGCCAAAACCTATCGGCGGCTTCACGCTCATGGTCCGCACCAGCTCCGGATTGGCCGCCAACGCCTCGTTACTGATGCTATCGATGGTCACGTCGCTGGCCTTGGCGACCAGTTCGGCCAGGCGCGCGTCGATGTCTTCCCGCGATAGCGGCTCGGTGGTCACGAAATCCAGCCGAGCGTAGTCGGCAGTGATACTGCAACCGTCCACCGGGTACGGCAGGATCGCGCACATCAGGTGCGAGGCGGTGTGCAGTCGCATATGGCGCAGACGGCGTTCCCAGTCGATCTCGACATGCACCGGCTGGCCTGCGCGCAGCCCGGCCAATTGATCGCGCTGCTCCTCGGCGATCAGATGCAGCACATCATCCGGGCTCGCGCCGTCGAGCGGAGACTTGCGCGCATCGGCGATACGCAGCCGCACACCGTCGCCCAGGGTCAGCCAGCCGCTATCGCCGGCCTGGCCGCCGCCCAGGGGGTAGAACACGGTGCGGTCGAGCAGTACGCCGGTGTCGGTGATCTCGCGGACATGGGCGTCGCAGGAGGTGAGGTAGGCATCGCGGCGGAACAGCGCTTCGGTGGTCATGGCGGACTTTCCCTGTTTTGACGGACGTGGAAAAAACACTCTAATGCAGCTGCTGTGGGACTTTTGCCGGGTTGGCCGTAGGTTCGGTCGCACTTTCTGCTGGGTGACGGGGCAGTATCGTAGGGCGAATAACCAGCGGCGTGTTGTCCTCGACTACTCGAACCCTGCCCCGCGCTGGCTCCAGCCTCTGCTCACATTCCTGACCCCACCATCAGATCGGACGTGCACACTTCCTTCGCAAGTCGGGACGACTTCAAGTTCTGAACGTGCCAATCGCCCGTACGTCAACACAGGCTCCACGGTCAGATAAAAGGGCTATAACTGGTCACTCAGGATGAACCCCTGGGTCTGCCCCCAGGGAAGTCCTGGAGCCTGGCCAGCACCTGAATCCTCCGGGGCAGAGCCTACCTGGCGCCCCGGTAATGACGGCCCTTGATGATGTTTCCCAGTTTCCCAGGTCAGGCGCCCCGCCCTGCCCTGATCGGCGCCCACGGCGCGGAGCGATGCGATGAGTTCCAGAGCATGGCGATGGGCCCTTCCAGGATGTTTCGGACTGGCGCTGCTGGTCGCTCCCCTTTACGCCAGCGCCCAGTTCAAGTGCCAGGCCAGGGATGGAACCGTCCGCTATACCAGCCAGACCATCGCCAGCGCCCACTGCACTCGCCTGGATCGCGCCGCAAGAGTTGGCGCCAAGGCAAAGGCCTTGCCAAGGCTTGCAGGGGACGACGACCCAGGCCCTGGGCGGATTCGGGTGTACACCTTCGTCCACAAGGGTGTTCGCCAGTATGTCAGTCGACGCCCCGTTGGCATCTCCGCACGGGTCGATGTCATTGACGTCAATTACATCAAGGGCTGCTACCTGTGCCGGATGCCGAAGGATTTCAGGGTCGCCTCGCTGCGCCTGGATACCCGCTCGTATCGGCGCGAGATCGAAGCCGCCTCGATCTCTTATGGGGTCGACAGGGCATTGGTCCGTGCGGTGATCCACGCCGAATCGGCGTTTCGCCCCGACGCCATTTCCCTGGCCGGCGCGCAGGGTCTGATGCAGCTGATGCCTGAGACTGCCGAGCGCTTCAGCGTGAACGATCCGTTCGACGCGCGGCAGAACATTCGCGGCGGCGTGCGCTACCTGGCGTGGCTGCTCAAGCGCTTCAACGGTAATCAGACGCTGGCATTGGCCGGTTACAACGCCGGCGAAATGACCGTGGACAAGTACAACGGGGTACCTCCCTATGAGGAGACGCAAACCTACGTCACCCGTGTGCAATCCTTGACCGAGCGCTATCGCAATCACCGCTAGTGCGCAGGGCGACCGATAGTCCGCCGTCGGTACGGTTGTCGGGGTGAGATTGCCCGCTAACCTACCCGACGCCGGGCCAGACGGCGCATCGCGGACAAGGTCCGCTCCTACAAAGTCAGGAGCCCCTCACCCTAGCCCTCTCCCGCAAGCGGGAGAGGGAACCGTTCGGTGCAGGTTGAAACCCTGGCGTCAGTCGGCAGAATCGGCTCCCTCTCCCCTTGGGAGAGGGCTGGGGTGAGGGGGGCATCGGCACGGAGTATCCCGCAAGAAGCTGTTGCTCCCAGCAAGGCAGCCAGCCCGCGCGAACGAACCGCGCCGGGGTCTCAGGCGAACTTCCATCCCGCAGTTGCCAATCGCGTATCCAGCGCTGCCAGGTCCGCCTCCACCCGCGCCGCCGGTTCCGGCATGTAGGCCAGCGGATCGGGCAGCGATGACGGCTCACCGAGGAAACCTTGGGTCGCCGCATGCAAGCAGTACGCGCTGTACGCCGGGTTGTAGCCGCCCTCCTGCACCACCAGCAGCCGCCCAGCACACAACTCGTCGGCCAGCGCACGGGCGCGGCGGGCCAGGCGGTTGAAGCCCTGCATGGTCACCAGTTGGCGGCCGTTGGGGTCGAACTGCGAGGCGTCCAGGCCGTTGGCGATGATTAGCAGGTCCGGCTTGAACGCACGCAGCGCCGGTTCGACGAAGCGCGCAAAGACCATTTCATACAGCTGGTCGCCGGAACCCATCGGCAACGGCAGGTTGAGATTGCTGCCCAGCCCCGCGCCATAGCCGCGCTCGTCCACCGCGCCGGTCTGCGGATGGCTCGGGCCCCAGGCGCCGTGGTCCATGTGCAGCGAGACGGTGAACACCGAGGGATCGTCGTAGAAGCCTTCCTGCGTACCGTTGCCGTGGTGTACGTCCCAATCGACGATGGCGACGCGTTCCAGACCGGCCGCCTGTGCGGCGCGCGCGGCAATCCCGGCGTGGTTGAAGAAGCAGTAGCCGTCCGCCATGGCTGGAGCGGCGTGGTGACCCGGCGGGCGCACCAGGGCCATGGCCGGATGGCCGCTGGCCAATACGCTCTCCAGGGCCGCCAGGCTGGTGCCGGCGGCGGCCAGCAGCCCGGCGAGACTGCCAGCGGACATCAGCGTGGTGCTGCTGAAGCGCTTGCCGGCGGCATCCGCCTCGAAGATGCCACGCAGGTAGTCGGCATCATGGAAGTGCAGCAGTTCTTCTTCGCTGGCGTGGCGGCCTTCATGCCAGCGCAATGAGCCGGCGACCGGCCCGCGCTGGAGGATGGCGCGCATGTTGAGCAGCCGGGGATTGCTCTCCGGGTGCAGCAGCTGTTCGGCCAGCAGGTCGCTGGGCGGCGCCTCGAACACGCCGGCGGCGGTGTCGTGACGCAGCACGTCGTCGTGCCAGAAAACATCCATCGTGTGACTCATCAGAAGCCCTCGGTTTCCATCACTGCGCCCGCAGGCGCAGACACGCTTCATGTACATCCATGCGGGTTCGCAGTCAGCCGGAGAACCAGGCGGGCGGCCGAAGACAGTGCTTCCAGCACGGCGAGGCCGCCCACCGACGTTATACGGCTGAAGGCGAGCCCGTATCAGTCGATGATCGTCAGTTCCGGCGGTAACTCCGACAGGCTTGCCGAGCCCTTCTCGCCGCACAGCACGGTGTCGCCGAGCTTGATGCCGAAGCCTTCGTTGTACAAGGACAGGTTGGGCTCGATGGAGAACGACATGTTCGGCTGGAACACGTGGTCGTCGGCCTCGTCCACCATCATCGCTTCCAGCCAGGTCGGCGGGTACGCCAGGCCCAGGCTGTAGCCGATGCGGTGCACGCGGGTGCGCGAGAGGTCGATGCGGTCGAGGATCTGGTTGCATACGCGGTTGGCCTCGCCCACCGGGGTGCCCGGCTTGGCGATCTCGATGGCGGCGTTGAAGGCCTCGGTGAGCAGGGTCGCGACTTCCTTCACGCGCGGGCTGGGTTTGCCGATCACCGCGGTGCGCATGAGGATGGCGTGGTAGCGGTTGCATACGCCGGCGTGTTCGAGGATCACCACGTCGCCATGGCTGATGGTCTGGCGGTGCGGCATGGCGTGGGTCATGGTGCTGCGGCGGCCGGTGGCGCACATCGGGCTGATCGCCGAGTACTCGCTGCCGGCGCGGCCCAGTGCGTTGGCGACGATGCCCGCCACTTCCACCTCGGAGATGCCCGGACGCAGCGCCTCGAAGGCGGCCAGCATGCCCTGGTCGGCCATGCGCGCGGCGCTGCGCTGGTACTCGATTTCCTCGGCGGTCTTGATCAGCCGGTTCTCGGCGACCAGGGGGCCGGCGTCTTCGAAACGTGCCTCGGGCATGTAGCCCAGCAGCGCGTTGTACTGCGCCGGGGAGAAGGTCGAGGCGGTCATTTCCAGGCCGATGCGCGCCTGGGACAGGCCGGCCTGGGCCAGCACGTCGGCGACGATCTTCAGCGGGTCCTGCTTGGCGATGTCATAGAAGATCGCCTCGTTGATGCACGACAGCTCCCAGGTGCAGGGCTCCTCGCTGGTGCGGGTGAGGAACACCGGCTCCGCCAGCTTCGGCGAGATGATCAGCGCCTGGTACCAGAGGAAGCCCAGGCTGTCGAAGCCGCTCAGGTAGTTGATGTTGTCCGGGTAGTTGACCACCAGGGCATCCAGGCCACGGTCGGCCATGCGGCGTTTGACGGCTTCGACGCGTTGGCGGTAGGTGCGAGCGGGGAAAGCAGTAAGCATGGGGATTCCCTCCTCAGGGACAAGGTGCGAGCGACACAGGTGTTTTTGTTTGGGGCCGCCATCGGGCGGCCGTATGCGGGGTTGAAACAGTCAGCTGGGTGGTTGCTGTCGCGCCAGGTACAGGCGCACCAACATCACCACCAGAGTGAGGACGATCATCAGGGTGGACACGGCGGCAATCGCCGGGTCGAGGTTGTAGCGCAGGCCGTCCCAGATGCGCTTGGGCAGCGTCACCACGTTCAGGCCACTGGTGAACAGGGTCACCACCACCTCTTCCCAACTCATCACGAAGCCCATGAAGAAGCTGCCGAGCACACCGCCGCGCACATTGGGCAGCAGCACGTTCCACAGCGTCGGCCAGAGCCCGGCACCCAGGGAGCGCGAGGCCTTGTACAGGCTCTGGTCGAGCCGCGCGTAAGCCACCAGCATGGCGATCACCGAGTACGGCAGCGCCATCAGCAGGTGGCCGAAACCGACGCCCAGCAGACTGTCGAGCACGCCCAGGCGCGCATCGAGGTAGTAGATCGACATGGCCGAGACCACCTGCGGGACGATCATCGGCAGCAGCACGATGGCGGTCAGCAGGGTACGGTGCCGGCGCTGCAGCCAGATGCCGGTGGCGAACAGGAAGGCCAGTGCCGTGGACAGCGCGCCAACCACCAGGGCCAGGCCCAGGCTCTGCAGGATCGACACCAGCCAGGCGCCGTCGAACAGCGTCGCGTAGTGGCGCAGCGACCAGCCGCCGTCCGGGAAGGCCAGGTAGCGCTGGTTGCCGAACGACAGCGGGACGATCACCAGGATCGGCAACAGCAGGAACAGCGCGGACAGCGCCAGGGCGGCCCAGGACAGCCAGCGGCCGACCTGCGGGCGTGGCAGTTGCGGCTTTTTCACGCCCTTGGGCATGGCGGAGAGATAGGTTCCCTGCGGAGTCACAGCTCAGCCCTCCCGAGCAGGCGGCGGTAGCCGATGAGTTGTCCGAACAGCAGCGCACATCCCACCACCAGCAGCATCAGTACGATGCTCAGCGCGGCGCCCAGGCCCCAGTTGGAGAGCTGGAACATCTGCACGTAGATGTACTCCGCAAGCATCGCCGCCTTGCCGCCGCCCAGCAGCGCCGGGGTGACGAAGCAGCCGAGGCTGAAGACGAAGACGATGGCCGATGCGGCAACCACACCCGGCAGCGTCAGCGGGATGAAGATGTCCTTCAGCGTCTGCCAGTGGCTGGCGCCCAGGCTGCTGGAAGCCCGCAGCAGGCTGTCGTCCACCTGCTTGAGCGAGGACAGCAGCGGCAGCACCGCATAGGGCACCATGAAGTGCACCATGCCGATCAGCGCGCCCAGTTCGTTGCGCACCAGCGGCGGCGGTGCGTCGAACCAGCCGGTGGCCATCAGCCCCTGGCTGACCAGGCCACCGTTGCGCAGCAGCACCAGCCAGGCGAAGGCGCGGATCAGCATCGACAGCCAGAACGGCAGCAGCACGAACAGTTCTATCAGCTGCCGGCCGCGCGGCGTCGCGAAACGCCAGCGGTAGGCAATCAGGTAGGCGATGGCGACGCTGATCGCGGTGGTCAGCAGGCAGATGCGCAAAGTGCGCCAGATCACTGCCTGCAGGTTGGCGTTGTCGGCGATGGCCGCGTAGTTCTGCGTGCCCCACTCCGGCAGGCTGAAGCTCCAACCCAGCACGCCGAGGGTCGGCAGCAGGTAGCCGACGATAACAAGCAGCGGCAGAGGCAGGATCAGCAGGCCGTAGACCGGCAGCACGCCCGGTGCGAAACGTCGCATCTCAGCCACCGATCAGCGCGAGGTAGCGCTCCAGGGTTTCACCGTAGTGTTCGGCGTGCCACTTGTTGTTCAGCGACACCTGCTTCTTCAGGTTGTCCGGCGCGGTGGGGTTGATCGCCTGCAACTGGGCGCTGAGCAGGTCGTTGGCCGCAAGATTCACCGGGCCCATGTTGTAGACCTCCATGAGCTTGGCCTGCACCTCCGGCCGCAGCGCATAGGCGATGAACTCCATGGCGGCCTTGGCGCCGGCCGGGTTGTTCTTCGGCACCATCCACACCGAAGGCGAGACGATGCCGCCGTCGAAGCTCCAGTCGATCTTGCCGCCGGTGTCGTTCTTCACCAGCTCGGCGCGGGTGTGCCACATCTGCGCCATGCTCACTTCGCCATCGCGGATCAGTTGCTGCGACTCGGCGCCGGTGGACCAGTGGGTGGCAATGTGCGGCAGCAATTCCTCGATCTTGCGCAGGGCGCGGTCCACGTCCAGCGGATAGAGCTGCTCCGGCGGCACGCCGTCGGCCAGCAGCGCGCATTCGAGGTTGGCGCTCATCCATTTGTAGAGCGTGCGTTTGCCCGGGTACTTCTTCACGTCCCAGAAGTCGGCCCAGGACTTGGGCGGGTTCTTGCCGAACTGCTCGTGGTCGTAGCCGATCACGTAGCTGTAGGTGTAGTTGGCGAGGCCGAAATCATGCACGTCGCCGTAGCCGATCAGCGACTTGTCGACGATGCCGAAGTCGATGGGCGCGAGGAACTTGTCCTTGCCCAGGCGGTAGGACGAATACATCTCGCCATCGCACACGTCCCAGCGCACCGCGCCGCTGCTGACCTGGGTCTTCAGCGCGCCTTCGGTGGGGCCGCTGCCATCGATCTTCAACGACAGCCCTGCCGCCTCGTTGAAGCCGCCGTAGCTCTTCTCGAAGGCCGGCACCGCATCACCGCCCCAGTTGGCCACCACCAGGTTGCCGCCGGCAGCGAAGGCGCGGCCACCGGTGCCGAACGGCAGCGCGCTGGCGGCGGCGAGCAGCAGCAGGCTGCGGTTGAAATCGCGGCGGCTGATGCCGGCGCGCTCGCCCTTCTGGGCGGCGATTTCGATGGCGTCTTCGATGAAGCCTTGGCGTTCTTTCATTGTGATTTTTCCCCTGTGATTGCTGGCCGATCGTTGTTTTCGTTATGCGAATGTCAGGCGGACAACAGGTGGCAGTGTTGCGGCGACCAGCTGCACCAGTAGCGCTGGCCGCTGCGCAGATCAGCCAACAGCGGGTGCGCGACCGGCAGGCGCAGGTCGAGGCGCTCGCCCTGCTCCAGGGTCAGTTCGAGATTGACGTGGGCGCCCTGGTAGGTGGCGTTACCAACGGTGGCGCACAGGCCGTTGTCGCGGCCGGCGTCCTGTAGCGGGCGCAGGTCGATGTGTTCCGGGCGCACCGCCAGCCAGCTCTTGCCGGCCTGACTCGCCTGGGCCGTGTGTGCCACGCGCAGTTGCTGGCCACGGAAATCGCAGAGTGTCGTTTCAGCCTCGCGGCCAACCACGCCGACCTCCAGCAGGTTGGTGTCGCCGAGGAAGTTGGCGACGAAGCGGCTGGCCGGGCGCTCGTAGACCTCGCGCGGGGTGCCGACCTGCTCCAGGCGACCCTTGTTGAACACGGCGATGCGGTCGGACAGTGCCAGGGCTTCTTCCTGGTCGTGGGTGACGAAGACGAAGGTGGTGCCGAAGTCCTTGTGCATGCGCGCCAGCTCGCCCTGCATTTCCTGGCGCAGGCGGCGGTCGAGGGCGGACAGCGGCTCGTCGAGCAGCAACAGCTTGGGTTTGAACACCAGCGCACGGGCCAGGGCCACACGTTGCTGCTGGCCGCCGGAGAGCTGCGCGATGCCGCGATTGCCCATGCCGGCCAGGCCGACGCGCTCCAGCACCTCGGCCACCCGGCGTTCGATCTCCGCGCCCGGCACCTTGCGGATGCGCAGCGGGTAGGCAACGTTCTGCGCCACGCTCATATGCGGGAACAGCGCGTAGCCCTGGAACACCACGCCGAAATCGCGCTGGTCCGGCGACAGCTGGGTGATGTCGCGGCCGTCCATCTCGATATGCCCCTCGCTGGGCTCGACGAAGCCGGCGAGCATCATCAGCGTGGTGCTTTTACCAGAGCCCGAGGGCCCCAGCAGCGTGAGGAATTCGCCCTGGCGAATGCTCAGGCTGAGGTCGCTCAGGACCTGCAGGTTGCCGTAGCGCTTGCCCAGGCCGAGCAAGTCGACGAAATGCTGCATGGCGGATCTCCAGCCGTTTTTCTTGTTGATCGGTGTTGGCTTGAGGACATCTTCTGTGCAAATTTAACTAACGACAACTCAATAGTTTTCCGCCTGAATCGTTAGTCAAATTCACACAAAAAGGTTCTCCATGCGTCAGAACAGTGCGTTCCGAATGCCTTCCCTCATCGCCCTGCGCGCTTTCGAGGCGCTGGTCCGGCAAGGCAGCATCAGCCGTGCGGCGCTGGAGTTGCACGTCACCCACGGGGCGGTCAGCCACCAGGTGAAGAAGCTGGAAGAAGAGCTCGGCATGGCGCTGGTGGAGCGCCAGGGCAAGGGCGTGAAGCTGACCGCAGCCGGGCGGCAGTTGAGCCAGCAGATCAGCAGCGCCTTCGACCAGTTGCGCGACATCCGCCGCGCCCTGCCCAGCGAGGAGCCCGCTGGCGAACTGCGCATCGCTTGCGCCCCGGCGCTGCTGGCGAGGGTGTCGTCATTGCTGGAGAAGTTTTTGCGCAATTACCAGGAGGTCGCCCTGCATCTGCTGCCGATGAGTAGCGACCTGGGCCAGGTGGACATGGTGATTTCCTTCGGCGAGACGCACATCGAAGGCCAGCGCTTCGCCGCGCTGGGCGACATCCGCTACTTCCCGGTGTGCAGCCCGCGCCTGCTCAACACCCAGGAACACCTGCGCAAACCGCGCGACCTGGCGCGCCAGGTGCTGCTGCACGAGGACGATGGTTTCGACTGGAGCCGCTACTTCCTCGCCGCCGGCGTGCCCGGCCTGCAAGCGCGACAGAACGTCTTCCTGCCCGACGCCTACCTGACCATTCGCGCCGCGCTGGCTGGCGGCGGCGTGACCATCAGCGACCATATCCTGGCCGGCGAGGAATTGGCGGAAGGCCGGCTGGTGCGCCTGTTCGACATCGACTTCCCGGCGCCCCACCCCTACTTCCTGATCATCCCGCCCCACGGCAACCAGGCCCTGGCGCGGGAGTTCGCGGATTGGCTGCTGCATGAGCTGGAGGCGATTCCGGCGTTTGATTGAAAGGGGGCCTCTGCGCCATGTACCCGATCGCGGACGGAGTCCGCTGCTACGTGGAAGTTCTGCCCTCGGGTTGTCCCTCACCCTAACCCTCTCCCAAGGGGAGAGGGGACCGTACGGTGCAGAATGAAACCTTCGCGTCAGCCGGCTCGGGCTGTCCCCTTTCCTAAAGGGAGAAGAGACCGTTCAGTGCAGGATGAAACCTTCGCGTCAGCCGGCCAGGGCTGTCCCCTCTCCCAAAGGGAGAGGGGCCGTTCAGTGCAGGATGAAACCTTCGCGTCAGCCGGCTCGGGCTGCTCCCTCTCCCTAAGGGAGAGGGGACCGTACGGTGCAGAATGAAATCTTCGCATCAGCCGGCTCGGGCTGCTCCCTCTCCCTAAGGGAGAGGGGACCGTTCAGTGCGGGATGAAACCTTCGCGTCAGCCGGCTCGGGCTGCCCCCTCTCCCTAAGGGAGAGGGCTGGGGTGAGGGGGATGCATCGGTAGGGACTTTCCGGGTAAAGACAGTTGCTCCTACGATACCGATGCCCCGTAGGAGCGGACTCCGTCCGCGATTGACCTACCGGCGGCTCAGACTTTCCTGCCACCGAGCAGGAAGTGCGACAACGCCGGAATCAGGATCAGCGCCCCGAGCATGTTCCAGAGGAACATGAAGGTCAGCAGAATCCCCATGTCCGCCTGGAACTTGATCGGCGACCAGGCCCAGGTGATCACCCCCGCCGCCAGGGTCACGCCGACCAGAGCGACGACCTTGCCGGTGAACGCTACCGCCTGCTGATAGGCCACCGACAGCGGCAACCCGGCCCGCTGCAACTGCAGCTGCACGCTGAGCAGGTAGAGCGCGTAGTCCACCCCAATCCCCACGCCGAGGGCGATCACTGGCAGCGTAGCGACCTTCACGCCAATGCCCATCATCACCATCAGCGCCTCGCAGAGAATCGAGGTAAGCACCAGCGGCAACAGCGCCACCAGGGTTGCGCGCCAGCTGCGGAAGGTGATCAGGCAGAAGATGCCCACGGCCGCATAGACGTAGAACAGCATGCGGTGGTTGGCCTCGCGCACCACGCGGTTGGTCGCCGCCTCGATGCCGGCGCTGCCGGCGGCGAGGAGGAACTGGCGGTCCGGCGTGCTGTTGGCGCGGGCGAAGTTTTCGGCGATGCCGGCCACTTCATCCAGGGTCTGCGCCTTGTGGTCCTTGAGGAAGGCGATCACCGGCATCAGCGAGCATTCGGTGTTGAACAGCTCCGGAGTGTTCACCGAAGCCTGCTGGGCGGCGTAGTTGAGCACGTCCTGGTTGCGCTGCAGGCTGGCGAACTTGGGGTTGCCTTCGTAGGTGCCGGCGGTGATCTGGCGCACCGCGTTGACCAGCGAGGTCGTCGCCTGCACACCGTCGTGCTGCTGCAGCGCCCAGCCGAGGCGGTCGGCGAGGATCAGCGTGTGGTAGTTCAGGCAGCCTTCCGGCGCGGTCTTCACCATCACCGCGAACAGGTCGCTGGAAAGCGCGTAATGGCTGGTGATGTAGGCGTTGTCGCGGTTGTAGCGCGAGTCGGCGCGCAGCTCCGGCGCGCCGGCGTCGAGGTCGCCGATCTGCAGGTGCTGGCTGACCAGCAGCCCACCCGCGCCCAGCAGCGCCGCCACGACCAGCGCGACAGTCGCCCAGCGCCGCTCGGTGAAGTGATCGAGCAACGCCCACAGCTTGCCGAGGCCCTGCCGGCGATCCACCTGGCGTTCCTCGCGCAGGGCTCGCTCGGCGGCGCGCTGGCTGACGCCGACATAGGACAGCGCCACCGGCATCATCAGCAGCGAGGTGAAGATCAGCACCGCCACGCCGATGCTGGCGGCGATGGCCAGGTCCTGGATGACCGGGATGTCGATCAGCATCAGCACGGCGAAGCCCACGGCATCCGACAGCAGCGCGGTGACGCCGGCGAGGAACAGGCGGCGGAAGGTGTTGCGCGCGGCCACCTGCTTGTGGGTGCCGCGACCGATGTCCTGCATGATGCCGTTCATCTTCTGGGTGGCATGGGATACGCCAATGGCGAAGATCAGGAACGGCACGAGGATCGAGTACGGGTCCAACGCATAGCCCAGCCAGGCCACCAGGCCGAGCTGCCAGACCACCGCCATCAGCGAGCAGCCGATCACCAGCAGACTGCTGCGCAGGCAGCGGGTGTAGAAGAATATGATGACGAAGGCGGTGACCACCGCCAGGCCGAAGAACAGCATCACCCGCAGCAGGCCGTCGATCAGGTCGCCCACCAGCTTGGCAAAGCCGATCACGTGCAGACGCACCGCACCCTTGCCCTCTTCGCCCGCGGCGAAGGCTCGGGCATCGCCCAGGTATTCGTACTTCAGGCGCAGCTCGTCGAGGGCGCGGGAGAACTCGCGGTAGTCGATGCCCTTGCCGGTGGCCGAGTCGCGGTCCAGCAGCGGCACCACCAGCATGCTGGAGCGGAAGTCGTTGCCCACCAGGCTGCCGACGATGCCGGCGCGGGCGATGTTCTGGCGCAACTGGCCGATGGCCTCGGGCTTGCCGTCGTAGCCGTCGGGCATCACCGGGCCGCCCTGGAAGCCTTCCTCGGTGACCTCGGTCCAGCGCACCGCCGGCGACCACAGCGACTTCATCCAGGCACGGTCGACGCCATGGCTGAGGAACAGCTGGTCACTGATCTGCCGCAGGCTGGAGAGGTAGGCCGGGTCGAAGATGTCGCCATTCGGGTTCTCCACGACTACCCGCACCGAGTTGCCCAGGCCACGCAGCGCGGCGCGGTTGTCCAGGTAGTTGCGGATATAAGGATCGCCGTGGGGGATCATCTTCTCGAAGGCCGGGCGCATCTCCAGGCGGGTCACGGCCATGTAGCCCAGCAGCACGGTGACCATCGCGATCAGCGCGATGAACAGCGCACGGTGGTTGAACACCAGGCGCTCCAGCAGGTTGCCGCTGTGGGCGTCGAAGTCCCGCAGTTCGCGGACTACAGGCATCTCGCCTTGCTTGAGGTCGACCATGAGGCTGTCTCTTTCTCTCTTGTTCTTGTGAAGAGCCGGCGCGCTCAGCGCACCGGCATGGCGTTCTCGCGAACGCCCCGTGTGCCGACCAGCAGCAGGCGGCCGGGGCCGGCCACGGCGCCACTGACCGGCAGGCGCTCGGCCAGTTCGAGGGGTTTGAAGCTGACGCCGCGGTCATTGCTGACCAGGCCCTGGCCCGCCTGGCTGAACAGATACAGCTGGCCGTTGGCGTCGACGCTGGCGGCGGTCAGGCTCACTGGCAGGCCGGTGTCCACCGCGCTCCAGCTCTCTCCACCGTCGGTGCTGCGTACCGCATGCCCGCGCAGACCGTAGGCGAATACCAGGCCAGGTTGCGCGACCACGCCGAAGAAGCTGCCGGCGTAGGGCGATGGCAGGGCGACGAAGCGTTCCTGCTGGCGGTCGAGGCGCAGCAACAGGCCCTGTTCGCCGACGATGAACAACTCGTCGCCGCTTGCCGCCATGGCGGTGAGGTGCAGGGACTGGGGATTGTCGATGCGATGAATCCAGGGTTCCCAGCTGCGTCCACCATCGGTGGTCCGCAGGATCAGGTTGAAAGCACCAATCACGAACCCTTCGTTGGCATCGCGGAACCACAGGTCAAGAAAAGGTTTGTCGGCCCCCTCCTCCTTCAGCCGTCGCGCCTGGTCCAGCCAGGTGGCGTTGTCCGGCTGCGGGTGGGCGGCGTAGTAATCGAGCATCAACTGGCCGATCTGCCGGCCATCGAGCTGCCGCTCCCAGTGAACGCCACCGTCAGCGCTATGCAGCACCACGCCATCGTGGCCCACGGCCCAGCCATCCTGCGACGTCGGGAAATAGACGGCGGTCAGGTCCGAGCTGACCGGCACCTCGGCCTGGCGCCAGCCGCTGCCACCGTCGTCGGAATAGAGAATGTGGCCGCGCTGGCCGACGCTCACCAGTCGCTTGTCGACGCGGGTGATCGCCAACAGCGGCACGCGGCTGGGGATGTTGCTGTAGGCCGCCGGCAGGTCGAGCACGTCGACGAATCCGTCAGCGTTCTCACCTGCCTGGGCAGCGCCCGCCAGCAGCAAGGCGCCCAGGAGCATCAGGCGCTTGAAGGGGATCTGCATGGTGCTTTCCTCGGGTAGAGCAGCGGCGGCCCCGGACGGAGCCGCCGCCCGCGGTCAGCGAATGCCGCTGCCGGCCAGCGCCTCGGGGGACCACTGGGTCTTGGCCAGCGGGTCGATGTAGCTGATGCCGCCGTACGGGCCGACGACGCCGTTGATGTTGTACGAGCCGGCGGTCAGGTCGTAGATCATGAACGGCGTGGCATCCGGGATGCGCTTGTCGTAGCTCTGGCTGAGGAAGGCGAAGGAGCCGCGATAGAGCTGGCCGCGAGCGTCATATTGGTCGGAGGCCAGGGCCACCCAGCTGTCTTCGTCGAGGTAGAAGCGACGCTTGGCGTAGATGTGCCGCGCGCCGGATTTCAGCGTGCCTTCGACGACCCACACGCGGTGCTTCTCCCAGCGCACGTAGTCGGGCGACAGGTGGTTGGGCGTGACCACCGGCTTGATGTCGCTGGCGTAGGTCAGGCGGTAGGTGTTGTAGGGCACGATCATTTCCTGCTTGCCCACCAGCTTCCAGTCGTAGCGGTCCAGCGCGCCGTTGAAGACGAACACGTCATCGTAGGTGCCGGCGCCGGCCATGCCGGGGTTGGGGGTGTCGTAGGCGAGGTTCGGTGCGAGCTTCACGCGGCGCTGGCCAGGCAGGTACTGCCAGGCGCGGCGTGGCTGCTGCAGCGGGTTGGCGGCGTCCTTGAGCATCATCGCCTCGCCGGCGCGGCGGGCCGGGCCGCTGTAGTACAGCTTCATCTGGTAGTAGACCTCGGAGCCTTTCACCGGCTGGGTGAGGTCTTCGTACACCGGATAGTTGATGAAGGCCTGGCCGGTGGTGGCGAGGTTCGCGCTGCCCGAGGCGTCGACGTTCCAGGAATCGTACTTGGCCTTGATGTTCACGCCCTGGTAGCGCAGCAGGAAGTTCCACATGGCCTCGGCGCCGGTCTGCGGAATCGGGAACGGCACGCCCGGCAGCGCGTTGTCGATGGCGGTGCCGCCTTCCAGGGACTGGGCGGTGACGGCGTTCTTCTTGCTGTTTTCCAGCACGGTGTCCGGCAGCGCGGCGCTACGGTGGGTCGGGTAGACGTCGACGCGGAAGGTCGGATAACGCTTGGCCAGCTCGACGGTGGTGGCGGACAGTTCGTTCTTGTACTGGTCGACGTTCTTGCCGTCGATCACCAGCACCGGCTTGTCGCCGGCAAACGGGTCCGGACGCATGGAGTCACCGGCCTTGAAGCCGGCCGGGGCGCTGGTCAGGCCACCGGCGTACGCGGGGATCGAACCGTCACTGCTGGCGGCCTTCTCGGCACCGACCAGGGTCAGGGTGCTGCCCAGCTGGGCGGCGTCCTGCGGGGAAACGGCGGCCTGGGCCAGACCGCAGAGGGTCAGGCCGAGGGCGGTGGCGATCAGGGTGGGTTTGAAGTTCATGCTGTTTTTCTCCTGCCTCGAAGTCGAGGCCTGGGGTGAAATCAGAAGGTGGCCTTCAGGGATGCGGTGACCATGCCGCGGTCCTTCAGCAGGGGCGCGAGGCCGCCCTGCGAGGTGATCTGGCCGGGGATGCACTGGTACTGGCCGTTGGCGCCGGGGGTGTTGTTGTCGCGGCCGCTCTCGCAGGTATCGAAGGGGCCGAAGGCGTCGACGTACTTCAGGTCCAGGCGGTACTTCTGGTGGAAGTCCGCGGCCACGCCGACGGAGTAGCTGCCGGCGTCTTCGTTGCCACCCAGTTGCACCGCCGAGTTGCCGTGCAGGCCAACGTTGTAGGACATGGGCATGGACAGGTCGACGCCGGGGAAGGCCTGGTACCAGGTCGGGGTGAAGTTGGCCGACATCGCGTAGGCGTTGGTGGTGACCTTGTCGACACCGTGGTAGCTGGAGTCGCCCTTGAAGGTCTGCTCGCCTTCGGTCACATCGATCAGGTGAGTCAGGGTGCCTTCCACCGCCAGCGACGAGGCATCCCACAGCGGGGTGGCGCCGAAGGTCACCAGACCGTTGAGCACGACGTGGAAGGTCTTGCCGCGGGCCAGGCCGGTATCGCCGTCGCTGGGCAGTTCGCCGATCAGGTTGGCGCCGTTGATCGCGCCGCGCTTGGCCGCTGCATAGAGCGTGGAGTTGACCGTGGTGAAGTTGCTCGCCAGCGGCATGTTCTCCCGGTAGTTCAGGTCCATGCCGACACTGACGCCGCCGATTTCCTTGGACAGGCTGAGGCCATAGATGTCGATGTCGTCGGCGTAGGCGGTGAAGTAGTTCATCCCCGGCAGACCGGCCAGACCCGGCTTGTGCAGGTTCGGTGCATCCACCAGTACGGCCGGCAGGGTGTCGGATGTCTTGCGGTAGTAGAAGCCCAGGGTGCCGTCGAGCCATTCCGGGCTCCACTTGGCCATCAGGCCGAAGTCGCCGGTGTTGTCGGGCTTGCGGTCATGGCCGCGCGCGGCGCCGTAGAAGGCGTTCTGCGCGGGCAGCGGCAGCCAGAAGACGTTGCCGCCGTCGTTGAGCATGTCGTAGGGGCCCATGTAGGTGCCGCCTTCGGGGAAGCGCGAGTTCTCGAACTCGAGGAAGTACTGCGCGGCCAGGGTCAGTTCGGGATTGACCGTCAGCGAGGCCGACAGCTGGTTGCGCGGCATGAACAGCTCTTTCGCCTCGGTGCCCGGCACGTTGTAGAGCTTGCCCAGGTCCAGGGCCGACTGGCCGTAGTTGATGCCGTTGGCGGCGCTGAACAGCGTCTCGCCCCAGTAGATGGTGTGGCGGCCGAGCTTGCCGCTGAGCTGCATGTCGTCGCCGACCTGGTGGCTTGCGAAGACGAAGGCATCGAGCAGCTCGCCGGACGGACCGTTGTAGTAACGGTCGGCGAAGTTGCTCAGGCCGTGGGTGGCCGGTTGTGCGCCACGCGGGGAAACCACCGTGCCGTTGCGGGTGACCAGGTGGCCCGCGTTGCCCTTCTGGCCGGGGAACGGGTTGTCGGAGCCGACATCATCGTAGGCATGGTCGTACCAGCCGGCGGCGCTGAGGCGGAAACCCATGCTATCGCGGTAGACGAAGTCCAGTTCGCTGAGCAGGTCGAAGCGCTGGGTCACCGGGGTGCCGGAGGAGAAGTTGCGATCGCCGTCGTTGGTGTTGGCGGTGCCGGCGATCTTGCTGTTGGGCGACTCGACCCGCTGCCCGTAGCTGAGCTTGACAGTGTTGTCGAAGCGGATCGACAGGTCCGGGTTACCGGTGTCCAGCTCGAAGGCCTGCAGCGGCTGGCCGGCCATGGCGGCGAGGACTGCGGTCGCCAGCAGGCAGCGCTGCAGGGGGCGGTGCGGGTTGCTCTGATGATGCATTCGTGTGCTCCGTTTCTTGTTGTGGTCGGGACGCTTTCCGAGCCCGTCCCGCAGCCCTTCCCCTGCGCCGGGGCGCACGGGGTCCTGCCCCGGCGTTTACGCCGGAACCGGGGAATGCTGTTGAGTCAGTTGCGGTGAATCAGTTGTCGAGCATCTGGATCAGCGCTTCGGCCTCTGGCCAATCGCCGAATCCCGATGCGGGGTTGAGGTGCCCGACACGGCCCAGCTCCACCACGCTGGCGCGCCAGTGGCGGGCCATGCGCTGGACGGCCTGCGGACTCGCCAGAGGATCGTTATCGCTGGCGGCAACCAGTGCCGGGAACGGCAGCGGCTGCAGAGGCAGTGGCGCCCAGCCCAGCTCGGCGAGCACCTGGGGCTTGGGGTAATGCGCCGGCCAGTCGCCGTCCAGGTCCGGTGGTGTTGCCAGCAGCGCGCCCTTGATCGGCCGGCTGTAGCGCGCCGCCCAGTGGGCGACCATCAGCACGCCGGCACTGTGGGCGACCAGGATCACCTCGCCTTCGATGCTTTCCAGCTCGCGCTGAATGGCGTCGATGCGGGCGTTCAGGTCCAGCTTGTTCTCGGTCAGCGGCGGTACGCTGCGCACATTGGGCAGGCGCTGCTGCAGCAGGGTCTGCCAGTGTTCGGCCACGTGGTCGCGCAGGCCCGGAACCATGAGGACGGTGGTTGAGGTCTTGTTGTTATTCACCGATTCACCTATGCCGTGATTTCGAACTTGTTGGACAGACAGTAGAGATGCACCGATGGCGGTGCTTTGCATTGAGCGTCAGGCACTTCGCATTTGATGACAGCACCCTGCCCGCCCAGCGCCCCACCGCTGCACCGGAGGCCGTAATCCATGGGACGTACGGCGCATTCCAGAGCGCCCGGCGGCACTGGATGAACCACGAAACTTCGTACACGCTTGCTTGCGGCTGCCGATAGAATCTGACGACATCGACCCAGCCAGCGTGCAATCCGGTCGCCAGGCGCCCATGAGCCCTGTCGGCACGGAGCAACCACAAGAACAAGAAGGCGATCGGCATGACCCCAATGGTTCGCATTGCGGCCCTCACCAACTACCTGGAAGTGGCCCGGCACCTGGGCCTCAACCCTCAGCAGCAACTGAGTGCGGTGGGCCTTTCCCAATCCATGCTCGAACACCCGGAGCAACGCATCCCCGTTGCAACGGCGGTGACCTTGCTGGAGGAATCGGCGCGCATCAGCGGCTGCGAAACCTTCGGCCTGCGCATGGCCGAATCGCGCCAGCTTGCCGACTTCGGCGTGATCAGCCTGCTGCTGTCGCACCAGGCCACCCTGCGCGAGGCGATGGACACCATCATTCGCTACCGCCACCTGCTCAACGAATCCCTGGCGCTGTACGTCGACCAGGAAGGCAAGATGGCGATCCTGCGCGAGGAGCTCCTCACCGTTCCGCCAATGCCCATGCGCCAGGGCCTGGAGCTGGCCCTGGGTACGCTCTACCGGCTCTGCGCCGCCCTCCTCGGCCCGCACTGGCGGCCGGTCAGCGTCAACTTCAGCCACGACGCCCCGGCGGACATGCAGGTTCATCGCCGGCTGTTCGGTTGCAAGATCGAGTTCGGCAGCGAGTTCAACGGCATCGTCATCCCCGCCGCCGACCTGGACGCCGCCAATCCCATGGCCGACCCGGCCATGGCCCGTCACGCACGCAGCTTCGTCGACTCCCTGCCCGGCGCCACCGACGGCAGCACGCTGAACGAGGTGCGCAAATCCATCTACCTGCTGCTGCCCATGGGCCGCGCGACCATCGAGCAGATCGCCCAGTCGCTGGGATTGAACGTGCGCACGCTGCAGCGGCGGCTGGAAGACAATGGCGTGACCTTCTCCGACCTGATCAACGAGGTCAGGCGCGAGCTGGTGCTGCGCTACATGGAGAACCCGCGCTATTCGCTGGGGCGCATCGCGGATTTGCTCGGGTACTCGATGCCCAGCTCGTTCACCCGCTGGTTCGCGGTGCAGTACGGGATGTCGCCGGCGGCGTGGCGCAAGGAGCATCTGGGGCGGGAAGCGGAGTGATTCATTCCTGAGGGCCGGCGAATCGCGCGCGTGGCCAGCTGGAGTTCAAGCCGAGACGCTGGGCAGGCGCCCAAACAGAATCGCGGACGGAGTCCGCTCCTACAACAGCCGATCCGAGCGTAGGAGCAACTGCCTCTTCCTCGGAAGTCCGTACTGATGCATCCCCCTCACCCCAGCCCTCTCCCTCAGGGAGAGGGGGCAGCCCGACCCGGCTGACGCTGAGGTTTCATCCTGCACCTAACGGTCCCCTCTCCCCCTGGGAGAGGGTTAGGGTGAGGGCCGACCCGAGCGCAGAACTTTCACGCAGGAGCGGACTCCGTCCGCGATCGACATCCGCAACGCGCAAATCAACCCGCGAAGCGCAACATCCCCAACACCAGCACCGCCAGGAACACCGTCTCCCCCACCATCAGCAGGATCGGCTTTACGCCCACCGTCGCCAGCGCCTTGAGCTGAGTCTTCATGCCCAGCGCCGCGATGGAAATCACCAGGCACCACTGCGACAGCTTCCCTCCCGCCTCCACAACCACCGCCGGCAGGTAGCCGGTGCTGTTCACCGCCGCCAGCAGCACGAAGCCCACGGCAAACCAGGGCAACAGCGGCGGGCGCTTGTCGCCCGGTTCCACGCCGCGGGCGCGGGTGATCATCGCCGCGCAGAGAATCACCGGCAGCAGCATCGCCACACGCATCAGCTTGACCACCGTGGCACTGTCGCCGACTTCCTTCGAGATGCTGTAGCCGGCACCGACCACCTGGGCCACGTCGTGGATGGTGCCGCCCAGGAAGATCCCCGCCTGCAGCGGCGGCAGCCCCAGGGAGCGGACGATCATCGGGTAGAGGATCATTGCCAGGGTCGACAACGCCGACACGCCAAGCACGGTGAACAGCGTGGCCTTTTCCTTCTGCGTGTGCGCCGGCAGCGCCGCGGCCAGCGCCAGGGCCGCCGAGGCGCCGCAGATGGCGGTGGCGCCACCGGTGAGCAGGCCGAAGAGGAAGTTGAAGCCCATGGCGCGCGCCGCCGCGATGGACACCAGGATGGTCACCGTCACCAGCACCACCACCATGACCACCGGCTGCCAGCCCAGCTCGGCGATCTGCCCGAAGGTGATGCGGATACCGAGCAGCGCCACGCCCAGGCGCAGGATTTCACGGGCGGTGAATTCGATGCCGGCCTTGCACACGCTGTCGGCGGCGAGGAAGTTCATCGCCAGGCCGAGCAGCAACGCAAAGAGCATCACCGGCGCGCCGTAGTGCTCGGACAGGAAGGTCGCGGCCGCCGCCACCATGGCGCTGACCAGCAGGCCTGGCAGCAGCGTACGGCTGCGCGTGCCGAGCGCGGAAATCGTCAGCGCGGTCATGCAGGCATCTCCTGATCGGCGATCACCACATGGCACTCGCCGGCGATCCAGGAAATCCCGTGCCGGCGCAGGCCGAAACCCTTGATGCCCGCCGGGCAGCCGGTGGCCACGTCGAAGCGCAGGCCGTGGGCCGGGCACTGCAGCCAGCGGCCATCCAGGCGGCCGCTGAACAGCGAGGCACCGGCGTGGGGGCAGCTGTCTTCGATGGCGTGCAGTTCACCGTCGACATCGAACAGCAGGAAGATACCTTTCTCGTGATGGAACAGGCTTCTGCCACCGCGCGCCGGCAGGCGTTCGGCGGGAATTCGAATCACACCGCTCATGCCGGAATCGCCTCCGGAAGCTGACGTTCCAACGCTCGGTGGAGGGCCGCCAGCAGTTGCTCCGGGCTCTGCCCGCCCAGCGCAAAGGCACGGCCTTCGAGGAGGAACATCGGCACGCTGGAATCGGCCAGGGCCACGCGGCGGCCAATGAACTGGCGCGCGCCGTCGGCCAGGGCGTCGGCGAAATCGGCCTCATTGAAATCGCAGGCGCGCAGCAAGCGGCGCAGGGTGTCGCGATCGCCGATGTCCTGGCCCAGCTGGAAGTGCGCGCGGAAGATCATCTCCAGCAGCTGCTCCTTCTGGCTATCGCTGCCCACGTGCACCGCGCGCTGGAACACCCGGTGCGCATAGGTGGTATTGGGCATGGTGAGGATGCGCTCGAGCTCGATATCCACCTTGGCGCCCTCGGCGGCCCTGCGCACTTCGCCCATGCGCGCCTTCACGGCGCGCTTGCCACCCAGGCGGCGCTGGTAGAACTCGGCGAATGGCTCGCCTTCCATCGGCAGCTGCGGCAGCAACTGCAGGCCGAGCCAATTCACCCGCACCTGCAGCTCGGGGCGCTGGCGCGCCAGCAGGCGCAGCGCGACGTCGAGGTTGCGCTTGCCGATCAGGCACCAGGGGCAGATGAAGTCGAAGGTCATGTCCAGGTTGAGATTCGGCATCACGCGCCCTCCTCTTCGCCGCGCAGGCGGCGCATATCGCTGTGGTAGTGGCGCCGGGCGTAGAGGAACACCAGCGCGGCGAGGATGCTCAGCAATGGCACGAGCTGGAAGGCGCGATCCAGACCGATGTGATCGGCCAGCACGCCGGTGAGCAGCGGGCCGGGGGCGAGGCCCAGCAGGTTGTTGGCCAGGGTTAGGGTGGCGAAGGCAGTGCCATGCACGGCCGGCGCAGTGAGGTTGGCGACCATGGCGCCGGACGGCCCGGAAGTACCGGCGGCGACCAGCATGCCCAGACAGATCAGACTCAACTGCGTGGTGCCCGGTGGCAGGTGGAAGGCGATGGACAGCAGCACGCAGCTGACCAGGCAGAAACCGATGGCGAGGATGATCTTGCGCGGCGGGTTGGCACGGCCCAGGCGGTCGCAGAGGATGCCGCAGAGCACCATGCCGCTGCCGCCGACCAGCACGATCACGGCCGAGATCAGCCCGGCCTTGCCGGTGTCCAGGTGGTAATAGCGGTTCAGGTAGCTGGGAATCCACACCATCACGGCGGCAGCGACGAACAGTTGCAGGCCGCTGCCCAGGTAGGCGGCGATCACCGAACGGCTGCCGAACAGGCTGCGCAGCGAACGCCCGCCCACCTGGCGCGGCGCTTCGGCGGCGGCTACCGGGGCGATGCGTTTCTCACTGACGATCAACGGATAGAGCAGCGCCAGCAGCAGGCCGAACAGTGCCATGCCAGCGAAGGCCCAGCGCCAGCCCAGGTGCGCGGCGAGCACGCCACCCATGCCCATGCCAAGGACGGAGCCGAACATGCCACCGGCCATGAACGCGCCGGTCAGGGTGGCGCGCAGATGCGCCGGGAACACCGAGATGACCACGGCGATGCCGACGCTGCCGTAAGCAGCCTCGCCGACGCCGACGAAGAAGCGCGCGGCGAACATCTGCGGGAAGTTCTGCGCCACGGCGCAGCCCAGGGTCGCCAGGCTCCAGAGCATGGCCATCAGCGCCAGGCTGCGCACTCGCCCCCAGCGGTCGGCGAGCAACGACAGGGGGAACGTCAGCAGGCCAACCATCACCGCGACGATGCCACTGAGCAGGCCGAGCTGCGCGTCGCTCAGGGTCCATTCGACCTTGAGCAGCGGGAACACGGCGTTGAGCACCTGGCGCGACATGTAATCGGAGATCAGCAGGCCGAAGGTCAGGGCAAACACCACCCAGGCATAGCGGCGCGGCACGCTGGGCGCGGTGGCAGGGATGTCGCCCAGGGCGACGGAGTGGATGGCCATGGTGCTAGCTCTCCGGGTGAGTCAGTGGATTCTTGTTGTTGTGGGTTGAGGCTTCTCATTGCACAGCCCCTCTCCCCCGCCCTCTCCCTTAAGGGAGAGGGAGTTGTCCGTGCCGGCTGACGCCATGGTCTCTTCCTGCACCGTACGGTCCCCTCTCCCTTTGGAGCGGGGCGCGCAGCCATGGTTAGGGAGAGGGCCGTTTCGATACAAATACGAAAAGATCATGGGGTAGCCCGTGCTACAACCAGCCTGTCACGCACGAAGCGGGACGGACTTCTGGCCCGGCTGGCGGTTGGGCGCCATGCCGTTCATGCGCAGGGTTTCCTCGACGCTCTCGTACTGCACGCCGATCTTGTAGATGGCACGCGCTTCCTTGCCGCTGGCGACCTCGCGGCCCAGTTCATGGGCGACACGGACGCACTGCTGGATCTGCTCGACCGACGTCATGCGCTGGCCGTGCTGGCCGATGATGGTGTCCTCGATGCCGCAACGCGGGTGCAGCCCCATGGCCATCGCCATCATGTTGAACGGCAGGACGTTCTTCAGCAGCGATTCGGCGGTGACGGTGGCGCCGTCCGGTGCGCGGTGCACGAAATTCATGAAGTTGAACGGATTGGGGCCGTCGAAGCCACCGCCGATGCCGATCCAGGTCAGGTTCAGCGGGCCCTTGTAGACGCCCTTGCGCACCAGGCGTTCGAGGGTTTCCAGGGCATGCATGCCGGTCAGCTGGAAGTGCGGCTGGATGCCCGACGCCTGCAGGCGCTTGAGGTGCTCCTCGACCCAGGCCGGGCCGGCCGGCACGGTCATCTCACTATAGGCCGCTTGGTACAGGGGGTTCTCCAGGGAAGTGCCCTTGAGGTACTCCGGATAGAGCAGCTCCATGATGTTCATCTGGGTGGTGTTGATCGCCACCGTCACCTGATCGGGCTTGGGCGTCAGCTCGGCGAGCATATGGCGGGTGTCGTCGGACAGCCATTTGGCCGCTTCGCCATCGCTTTCTGGGGCGAAGGAGATCGAGCCGCCGACCTGGATGATCATGTCCGGCACGGCTTCGCGCACGCCGGCAATCAGCTCGTTGAACTTGGACAGGCGCTTGGAGCCCTTGCCGTCGAGTTCACGCACGTGCAGGTGGAGCACGGTGGCGCCGGCTTCGTAGCAGTCCACGGCCTTCTGCACCTGCTCGTCCATGGTCACCGGGATGTCTTCGGGGAAGTCCTCGGGCATCCATTCCGGGCCATAGGGAGCGGTGGTGATGACCACCTTTTCCTGGTTCTCGGGGTGCAGCGAATCGTCGAAGAATTGCATGTCTGTCTCCTGGAATTGTTCTTGTAGAAGTCGGTTTCAACGAGGGCTCAGAACGGCTTGTCGCCGATGATTCCGGCGCGCTCCATGCGGCGCACGCAGGGCGGGTAGTCCATCACCGCGTAGTGCTGGGTACAGCGGTTATCCCAGATCGCCACGTCGTTCTTCTTCCAGCGCCAGCGCACCTGGAATTCGGGGATGTACACCTGGCTCACCAGGTAGCGCAGCAGGTCAGACGCGCCGGGGTTGGCGTCCTGGCCGAAGCGCACGTTCTGCGGGGTGTGGTAGTTGCTGAAGTGAGTGGTGAAGGCATTGACGAACAGCACCTTCTCGCCCGTTTCCGGATGGGTACGCACCACCGGGTGCTCGGCGTCTGGGTACATGGCCTTGAGCGCCAGGCGCTTCTCGATGGGCATCGCCGCACCGAAGCTGGCTTCGATGCTGTGACGGGCGCGCAGCTTGGCGATGCGTTCCTTGATCTCGGCCGGCAGCATGTCGTAGGCCAGCGCCATGTTCGCCCACATGGTGTCGCCGCCTACCGGCGGGCACTCCACACAGCGCAGGACGCAGCCCAGGGGCGGCGCCTCGCGCCAGGTGGCGTCTGTGTGCCAGGCGTTCTCGTAGCGGTCGTTGGGAAGGTCCGGGGTCTTGTAGATGCGCACCAGACCCGGATGCTCCGGGTCGCTGCCGGCCACCGGGTGGTCTTCCAGCTCACCGAAGCGGCGGGCGAACGCCACGTGCTCGGCGCGGGTGATGTCCTGGTCGCGCAGGAACAGCACCTTGTGCTTGAGCAGCAGCTCGCGCAGCTCGGCGAACAGGCCCTCGTCGCGGGAAGCGTCGCCCAGGTTCACCCCGGAGATTTCGGCGCCAATGCTGCAGGTCAGACGTTCTACGTGCATGGCGGCGCCCTCAGATGACGAAGATCGACGAGCCGGTGGTCTTGCGCGACTCGAGGTCGCGGTGGGCTTGCACGGCATCTTCCAGCGCGTAGTGCTGGTTGATCTCGATGCGGATGTCGCCGTTGCCCACGTGGGTGAACAGCTCATCCAGCAGCGCCGCCTTTTCCGCCGGGTCGGCGATGTAGTCGGCCAGGGCCGGGCGGGTGAGGAAGATCGAGCCTTTCATGGCCAGCAGCACCGGGTCGAACGGCGGGATCGGGCCGGAGGCGGTACCGACGCAGACCATCAGGCCACGCCGCTTGAGCGACTCCAGGGAGGTCATGAAGGTGTCCTTGCCGACGCTGTCGAACACCACGTCCACGCCACGTCCGTCGGTGAGCTCGCGCACGCGCTCGGCGACGCCCTCGTGGCTGTAGTTGATGACGTGCTCGCAGCCGTGGGCGAAGGCCACTTCGGCCTTGGCGTCGCTGGAAACGGTACCGATCACCCGCAGGCCGAGCAGCTTCGCCCACTGCGCAACGATCAGCCCGACGCCACCGGCGGCGGCGTGGAGCAGGATGCTCTGGCCCGGCTTGAAGTCGTGAATGCGGCGCAGCAGGTAGGCCGAGGTCAGGCCGCGCATGGTCATGGCGGCGGCGGTTTCGAAGGCGATGTTCTCCGGCAGGCGGATCAGCGGCGCCGCCGGAACCAGGCGCTCGGTGCTGTAGGCGCCGAGGGTGTTGATGAAGCCGGTGTAGGTCACGCGGTCACCGGGCACGACGTTGGTCACGCCCTCGCCCACCGCGACCACCACGCCGGCGGCTTCCACGCCCATGCCGCTGGGCAGCGGGACGGCGTAGGTGCCATTGCGGAAGTAGGTGTCGGCGTAGTTCAGGCCCACCGCCACATGGCGGATGCGCACTTGCCCCGGGCCGGGCTCGCCGACCTCCACGTCCTCGTAACGCAGGACTTCGGGTCCCCCTGTTTCATAGAAACGAACGGCTTTGGCCATGGCCGGAATCTCCAGTTGTCTTGTTGTCGTGGGCGCTCATCGTCGGAGCGGACGAACGCCCTTTGAGCGGACAATAGGCAGGGGGCCGGCGGACAGCTTCACATCGTGCGACAGGGGCTTTTCATTTCATGACAGTCCGGAAGGCACAGGAATGAGGCGTGCCTGTAGGAGCGAGCTTGCTTGCGAGCCATGTCTGACGGCAGCTCCAGGCGTCACGCGGTTCGCGAGCAAGCTCGCTCCTACAAGTGGGGTACAACTGCTGGGGGAATGGCTGCGGCCGGGCGGCCGCAGCGCGGGGGCGGATCAGTGGAACGGGAAGATGTAGTTCATCCAGGCCGCCATGCGCAGGAGGATCTTGCGCATGATCGCCACGTGGTGGAAATGCTGGCTGTAGATCGCCGCCTGGCCGTACGCACCGCCGGGCATCAGGTTGGCGTACTGGGCATAGTCCGGGTCGGTAATCTCGATGACCACCGGCACGCGCCCCGGCGGCGGTGAACCCGTATAGCTGAGCAAGGTACCCGAGGGCTGTATCTGGCCCTCGCCGATCACACCGATCGCCTGTTTCACCCTGCCGGTGAAGACCTTGCCGGGAATCCCGTCGAAGGCGACTTCCGCCTCGTCCCCCGCAGTCAGTCGCAGCTGGCTGTTCTGGCGCATCCAGGCGGCAAAATAATGCCCCTCGTCCGGTACGAAGACCATCGAGGGGCGCAACGGCAGGCGTGTCGCCATCATCCCCGGACGCAGCGACACATGGGTGACGAAGCCACGGGACGGCGCCCGCACCACCGTGTTGTCGAGATTGAACTGGGCCAGTGCCAGCTGGGCATTCAGATCATCGACGCGCGCGGTGGTCAGATCGACGTCCCGCTTGTTGCCCACGTTGCGCAGCGCCAGCTCGCGCGCACGGGACTGGTCGGCGCGCGCGGACACCAGTTGCGCCTTGATCGAGTCCAGTTTCAGCTGGAAGGGTTTGGGGTCGATTCGGAACAGCACCGTGCCCTTCTCGATCATCTCGTTGCCCTTCACCGGCACTTCGATCACCTGGCCGGTCACCACCGGGATCACCGGGGTGGAAACGAAATACGAACGCGCCACCTCGGAATACGGGTGGTTGTAGTTCATGGTGAAGATCAGCGCGCCGATCAGCACCACGCCGCCGAGCACGGCGGTGGGCACCGTCCACTTGTTCAGCGGGATGCGGAAGATCTTGAAGATGGCGATGCAGATGGCGGTGTAGGTGAGGATCAGCAACAGGTCCATGGCTCAGCCCTCCCCGCCTTGTTGAACCGGCGCGGGCGCTGGCGGAATTGGCGGTGGCTCTGCAGCGGCGGCAGTCACACGGCCCTCCAGCACGTCCAGGCGCTGGCGCAGCTCCGCCAGCTGTCCTTCGAGATACTCCGCCTCGGCCTCGGGCGTGCTGCCGTGATGAAACCCCCAGCCCCTGTCCTTGCGGTACAACATGGCCCAGATCCAGAGGAACGGCCACAGCGCGTGCAAGGTAAACAGGCTGACCCAGCCGGCCGCATGGATGGCGTCCTGATGGGGATGATCGCGGTGCACCGCGATCTCGTAGGGAATGTCGTGCAACACGATGATCCCGTAGAACAGCACCACGGCGGCGAAGATCAGTATTCCCAGGGCAACGTAATCCAGCATCCCACACTCCTTGATTCCAGGCCCGATGCCTGGGAAGCCTGGATGAGTATGGCTGAGCCCTGGCGATCTGCACGATAACCAGCAGGCCCGGGCGACGGAGTTTCGAGCAATCGCCAGACTCCGTTGGCCGCGACATTGCACGTGCCCCACTCGTCAGACGAACCCTCCCGGTATCGGGTTTTCGCGTTCACTGGAGAATGGGATCACCGGGAGAAATGACATGCGAAAGTCCACCCTCCTGCTGCTCGTCGGTGTACTGGCCGTGCTACTCGGCGGCTCGTCCTGCGGCAGCCACAACAACCGCAACGACGCTCCACCTCCGCCGCCGATGGACGAAGGACAGATGGGCTACCAGCGGATTCCGCAGCAGCAGATCCAGCCGCAGGTGCAGTCCATCCCACGGCGCTGAGACAGGGCCTCCGAAGGGTACTCCCTGTCAGGACTGCCGGCCCTTTGCCCTGCGCGCCGGGCTCATCAGATAGACAGTGAGGATGAACCGCGCCGGCACCAGGGACATCAGGCCGAGCATGCCGCACACGGCGATGACGAAGATACCCGACTGGCGATCGGTGAGATCGGTGAGTGCCGCCAGGCCAACCGCCAGCACGAGCATGACCAGGCCGAACCACTGCATCAGCTGGGCGCGCCGGAACCAGGGGGATTGGCGGACTTCCTGCAGATTTTCCACTTCGTCGTTCATGGCAGCGCTCCTGTGCGATTTCCCTCCTACGTTATCAGCCGCAGAGCGGCGCCAACGGCCAGCGGACGAATGTGCAAAGCGCTGCTCATTGCGCCGGTAGCCCGCGGCGCATACCGCTTGCGCGCTATGCGTCCGACGAGGAGCGCGGTGGGTGGTCAGGGTGCAAGGCGCGCGCCGACCCGCTGGATGATCTCCTCCTCTTTCAGGCCACGGCCGAAGTGGTCGAGGTAGCCGCCATCCTTGTCCAGCAGGAAGAGGATGGTGGAGTGATCGACCATGTAGTCGCCGGGCTTATCGCCGTAGGGCACCTTCTTGTAGAACACGTGGTACTCGTCGGTGATGCTGGCGATTTCCTGGGCCGTGCCGGTGAGGCCGACGAACTCAGGGTCGAAGTGCGAGACGTAGCCCTTGAGCTGCTGCGGCGTATCACGCTCCGGATCGAGGGTGACGAAGATCGGCCGCGGCTTGATGCCCTTCTCCTGCTCCACCGCGCGGGCGATGCGCGCCATCTTCGCCAGGTCCGTCGGGCAGATGTCCGGGCAGGAGGTGAAGCCAAAGTACAGCAGCGCCGGCCGCCCTTCGTAACTGCGCTCGGTGACACGCTCACCGTTCTGGTCGGTCAGGCTGAACGGCCCGCCAACGTCGCTGCGGGTCGCTGCGCCCGCCGTTCCCAGCAGCAGCGAAAGACACAGTATCCAGAGCCGCATGCTCAGTAGCCTCCCGAATAGGTCAGCGCCAGACCGACGATGTTGGAGTTCTCGCCCTGCTGCTTCTGCGTGCCGGCGGAGACGTCGAGCTTCAATTGCCCGGTGATGTTGTAGACCACGCTGAATTCATTGAGGTAGTCATCCGGCGTACCACTCAGGCTGTAGCTCTTGTTGGTGCGCGTCAGGCCGAAGGCCCAGAGCCCCCAGTCGAAGGTCAGCGAGGTGGTCAGGTACTGGGTGTCGTTGCCCTTGACTGCATCCTCGTTGTCGACGTCGGCGTATTCGATGAACGGGACGATATCCATGTACTCCCGGTCCAGCGTGGGACCGAGGGTATTGCCGTGGAACGCCCAGATGTAGCGCGCCGAAGCCAGGCGGATGATCTCGTCGTCCGGCTCGCCCTGCCCCGTGACCTCATCACCCTCGCGGCTGCGCGCATAGCCGGCCTGCAGCTCCAGGTAGGGAATCGCCGGGATCGCCAGCCAGTTCACCATCATCGCGTAGGAGTCCAGCTTGCCGGTATTGGCCGGGCCGCCGGCATCCTTCTTGAGCATCTCGCCATGACGGAAGTACGGCCGGCCCAGATAGGAGTTGTCGGCGGAATAGAGGCTCAGGTTCGGCTCGATGTTGCCCAGCGTCTGGCTGAAGAAGCGATACGAGTAGGTGCCGCCGAGCATTCCGTCCATGTCGTAGGTGTCGACGAAATCGCTGGTGTACAGGCCCGGCGCCTGGTCCATGGCGCGGCCGATGGGCACGTGGTACTTGCCGACGACGAAGGCCTGTTTGTCGAACTGCTGGTAGTAGTCCAGCTCGTTGATGACCATGCCGACGTCTTCGAAGAAGCGCTTCTCACCGTTGTTCGGTGGGTCGATCGGATTGATCTCGGTGGAAAAGCGGATCTGCGCATCACGGCTGAAGCGGAAGTAGAAGGTGCTGTTGATGTCCGGGTAGCCATCGAGTGTCTCGCGGCCGCCGGGCTGGGAGTGGTCGGCGCGGGTGTAGTCGTACTGGAAGGTGGCGTCGTAATCCAGACCGACGTTGGGGTACTGGCCGTCGTCGGCGTGCACGAACGGCGTGGCCAGCAGCGCGCCGAGGAGCGGCAGGGTCAGGCGATTGGGATTCATGGCGGCGCCCTCCGTCACGGGGCCAGCGGGTTGGCTTTCTTGTCAGCCTCCCGCCCGGTGTTGCGCAGATAGGCGCACATCTGGTTGTCGCCGTAGATGCCGCCCAGTGGCTCGAGCTTCACCGCCTGCTCGTAGTCCTCCGGGCGCACCACCTGGATCGCCTGCATCATCCCGCCGTCCTCGTGTTCGAGGATGTGGCAGTGGTAGACGAACTTGCCGAGCATCACCGGATCGCGGAACGGTATGCGCAGGGTGATCGAGCCGGTGGCCGGGATGTACACGTTGTCGCGGTAGCCGCTGAAGCGCACCGGCTTGCCGTTGATCTCCACCACCTGGAAGTCGGTCTGGTGGATGTGGAACTGGTGCAGTTCCTGGGATGGGTTGTACAGCCGCCACTCCTCCAGGTCGCCCAGCTTGACCGTGGTGTTGACCTTGCCCGCATCGAACCGCGTGCCATTGATGTAGAAGGTGTTGGGATCGCTGTCCGAGTCCTGGAAGGCGAACTGGCGCACCTTGGCGACCTTCTCCTGGCGGAAATCCTCGGCCTGCGGATAGGGGCTGGTGATCTGCCTGGTCGCCACCGTCGCGCCACGGGAATTGAGGATGGCCAGGCGCTGGGCCGGATAGGTATCGCCTGCCGGCCCCGTGTTGGCGGCACCCATGCTGATATCGTGCTGGCCCGCCGCCGGGCCCACCACCAGCACGCTGAAGCGCGCCGACGGGCCGATCAGCACGTCCTTGGCGTCGACGCGGCGGGTCACGGTATTACCGTCGCGGGAGAGGATCTGCATCTTCTGCCCCTCGATGCTGATCCTGAAATACTGGTTCGCGGCAATGTTGATGAAGTGCCAGAGCTGCGTCTCACCCGGCTGGATATCGATGGTCGGCTCGAATTGGCCGTTGATGGTGCGGATCGATGGTGCGCTGGTGATGACTTCGGTGGCATTCCGGCCGGTGAGCGTCTTCTGGAAGTTGCGCAGCACCAGCACGCGTTCCTTGATGCCCTTGAGTTCGGGGAACGGGTCGAGAATGCCGTCGACGATGATCGGCCCGGCGATGCCCGCCGACACCTGGTACTGCGCGCCGCCATGGAAGTGGCTGTGGTACCAGTACGCGCCCGGGCTGTGGTTGGCGGGAATCGCGAAGTGATACTCGCCCACCTGGTGGGGTTTGGTTTCACGGAAGATGCTGTCGCCGCCGTCCAGCGGCGTGACGGTCATGCCGTGGAAATGCAGGTTGGTGATGTCGTCCATGCGATTGTCCAGGCGCAGCGACAACGCTCCGCCCGGCCGCAGGCGCAGCACGGGGGAATCATACTGACCGTTGAATACCAGGGTGTCGTAGCGGGCATTGCCCACTGCCACGTCCTTGCGCTCGGCGGTGAGGGTCGCCTGGGTCGTGCCCTGGGCGTCGTAGCTGAATTCCGGTGGCGGCTGCAGCGGTGCGGCGTGAGCAGCCTGGAAGATGAGCGTGGCAAGCGGGCACAGCGCGAAGAACGGCAGGCGCAGTCTGGACATGTTCGACCCCGGGTAATGGTGGTAAGCACTGGACCGGAATGCCCGTGGGGCCTCCAGCCGTCGCCCGGAAGATCGAAACGGCGCTGCGCGTGACGGCTACTGAAACTCTGTATAGACGTCCGCGCGATTGAGTTGAAACCTTCGTCCCATATAGCTGCCGAACGGTCATCGACGCGGCCGGACCTGCACGCCAGAGCGTTTCGACATTGATACAGGTCCCCATGCTTCGCATGGAACTGTCTATCCTTCATCGGGCTGTCACGAAACAGGGAAGGCCTGCATGCCTAAGAAGCTGGTGCTGGTAGCGCTCGTCGCGCTGCTGCTGGGGGGCGGAGTGTGGTGGTACCTGCACTCCCGCGAGAGTGATGACAAACGCCTGGTGCTCTACGGCAACGTGGACATCCGCCAGGTGTCACTGGCCTTTATCGGCAGCGAGCGCATCGCGAAGATGAACGTCGAGGAAGGCGACCAGGTGAAAGCCGGCGACGTGCTGGCCAGCCTCGACACCCGCACCCTCCGTCTGCAGATCGACAAGGCCCAGGCGCAGATCGCCGCCCAGGAGCAGAACCTGCTGCGCCTGAAGAACGGCTCGCGCCCCGAGGACATCGACCGCGCCAAGGCCCAGGACAAGGCCGCGCGCGCCCAGCTCGACCTCGCCAACACCCAGTTGCGCCGGCTTGAGAGCATCCGCGCCAACAGCCCCGGCGGCCGCGCCGTCAGCCAGCAGGACATCGACAGCGCCACCTCGCAGCAGAAAGTCGCCCAGGCAGAGCTGGAAGACCGCCAGAAATCCCTGCGCCTGGCGCAGATCGGCCCGCGCGTGGAAGACATCGCCCAGGCCGAGGCCCAGCTCGCCGCCGCCCGCGCCGACGTGGCATTGCTGCAACACAACCTCGACGAAGCCGACCTCAAGGCGCCGCAGAACGCCACCGTACGCTCGCGTCTGCTGGAGCCCGGCGACATGGCGTCGCCGCAACGCCCGGTGTATTCCCTGGCGCTGACCGACCCGAAATGGATTCGCGCCTATGTCAGCGAAGCCAACCTGGGACGGATCAAGCCGGGGCTCAAGGCCCAGGTCTTCACCGACAGCCACCCGGACCAGGCCATCGACGGCCACGTCGGCTTCATCTCCTCGGTCGCCGAGTTCACCCCCAAGTCGGTGCAGACCGAAGAGCTGCGCACCAGCCTCGTCTACGAAGTGCGCGTGCTGGTCGCCGACCCGGACAACCGCCTGCGCCTGGGCATGCCGGCCACGGTTCGCTTCGCCGACGAGCCGCGTTGATGGCCGATACCCCAGTGATTCGGGCCGAGGGCCTGGCCAAGCAGTTCCTGGTCAAGGAGTCGGGACGGACGGTGCAGGCACTCAAGGACATCTCCCTGGACATCCCGCGCGGCCAGCTCACCGCGCTGGTCGGCCCGGACGGCGCTGGCAAGACCACCTTCCTGCGCCTGGTTGCCGGACTGTTGCAGGCCGACGCCGGTACCCTGACCGTGCTGGACATCGACGTCCACGCCCACCCGCAGCAGGTCCAGGACCGCATCAGCTACATGCCGCAGCGCTTCGGCCTCTACGAGGACCTCAGCGTGCAGGAGAACCTCGACCTCTACGCCGACCTCCACGGCGTACCGCACAGGGAACGCCAGGAGCGCTACCAGCGCCTGCTGGAGATGACCGACCTGGCGCGCTTTACCGACCGCCCGGCGGGCAAGCTCTCCGGTGGCATGAAGCAGAAGCTCGGACTGGCCTGCACGCTGGTGCGCTCGCCGGACCTGCTGCTGCTCGACGAGCCCACCGTCGGCGTCGACCCACTGTCGCGCCGCGAGCTGTGGGAGATCATCCAGCAACTGATCGAGCAGGAGCAGCTCAGCGTGCTGGTCTCCACCTCCTACATGGACGAGGCCGAGCGCTGCGCGGAAGTCTTCCTGCTGCACCAGGGCCAGTTGATGGCCAAGGGCGACCCGGCATCGATCCGCGAGCACGCGGACAACCTCTGCTTCATCGCCACCCCGCCCCAGGACGAACCCGCGCGCACCCTGCAGGCGCGGCTGCTGGACGACCACCAGAACATCGTCGATGCCGTGCCGCAATCGGGCGAAGTGCGCTTCATCCGTCAGCCCGACGCGGATCAGGGCAAGCTCGACCAGCTACTCGATGGCGCGCCGGTACGCCAGGTGGATGCGCGCCTGGAAGACGGCTTCATGTTCCTGTTGCGCGCCCGCAGTGACGCCGAACAAGTCGACATGGAATCGCTCAAGGCCGGCACCCGGCGCCACGGAGAGAGCCATGCCGACAGCGACGAAACGGTGATCGAAGTGAAGGACCTGGTGCGCAAGTTCGGCGACTTCACAGCCGTGGCCAGCACCAGCTTCAGTGTGCACCGCGGGGAAATCTTCGGCCTGCTCGGGCCCAACGGCGCCGGCAAGACCACCACCTTCCGCATGCTCTGCGGGCTGCTGCCCGCCACCAGCGGCACGTTGCAGGTGGCCGGGGTCAACCTGCGCAATGCTCGGGCCCAGGCACGGCGCAAGGTCGGCTACGTGTCGCAGAAGTTCTCCCTCTACGGCAACCTCTCGGTGGCGGAGAACCTGCGCTTCTTCGGCGGCGCCTATGGCCTGGGCGGCAAGCAGCTGAAGCAGCGCATGGACGAGGTGTCCCGCCAGTTCGATCTCGCCGGCCAGGAGGACTCGCCCAGCGGCCAGCTGCCCGGCGGCTTCAAGCAGCGCCTGGCGATGGCGGTGGGCCTGCTCCACGAGCCGGAAATCCTCTTCCTCGACGAACCCACCAGCGGCGCCGACCCCCTCGCCCGCCGTGGCTTCTGGCAGCGCATCACGGCGCTGGCGGCGTCCGGCACGACCATCATCATCACCACCCACTTCATGGAAGAAGCCGAGTACTGCGACCGCATCGTCATCCAGGACGCCGGCAAACTGCTGGCCATGGGCACGCCGCGGGAAGTGCGCGAACAGGCCGGCGGCAAGGGCAGCACGCTGAACATGGAGCAGGCCTTCATCGAGATCGTCGAAACCAACCGGCATGAGGCCAGCCGCGAACACGCCAAGGCGGAATCCGCATGAGCGCCGGCGGCTTCTGGCGGCGCCTGGCCTCGCTGACCCGCAAGGAAGTGCGGCAACTGGTGCGCGACCGCAGCAACCTGCTGATTGGCATCGGCCTGCCCATCGCGCTGATCCTGATCTTCGGCTACGGCCTGTCGCTGGACGTCAAGCGCGCCATCGTCGCCATCGTCCTCGACGATCCCTCCCCCGTGGCCCGCGACGTGGCCGCCGGGATCAGCCGCACCGAGTACCTCGAACCGCATTACGTGCGCTCTTTCGCCGAGGGCGAGGCGCTGATGCGGGCACGGGAGATCGACGCAGTGGTGCAGTTCCCCTCCGACTTCACCCGCCGCCTCAACGACGGCAACGCGCAAATCCAGGTTCTGGTACAGGGCTCGGACGCCACCCGCGCCGCCAGCGTCTCCACCTACGTCAGCAGCGCGCTGGCGGGATACGGCGAGAAGCAGGCCGACCGCAGCGCCGGCTCCTCAGCCCAAGGTGGCGCCGTCACCATCGTCCAGCGCATGTGGTTCAACGCCGCCAACACCAGCACCTGGTACCTGGTGCCGGGCCTGATCGTGCTGATCATGACGCTGGTGGGGGCCTTCCTCACCGCCCTGGTGATGGCCCGCGAATGGGAGCGCGGCACGCTGGAGGCGCTGTTCGTCACACCGGTGCGGCCAGTGGAAATCCTCCTGGCGAAGATCATCCCCTGCTTCGGCATCGGCATGATCGGCCTGGCGCTGTGCCTGCTCGCCGCGCGCTTCCTGTTCGACGTGCCGATCTACGGCTCCTTCATCGTACTGGTGATCTCCTCCATGCTCTACATGCTGGTGGCGCTGGGCATCGGCCTGCTGATCTCGGCGGTGACCAAGAACCAGTTCCTCGCCAGCCAGATCGCCCTGCTCGCCAGCTTCCTGCCGGCGATGATGCTCTCGGGCTTCATCTTCGACCTGCGCAACGTACCGACCGCCATCCGCGTGATCGGCAACCTGCTGCCGGCGACCTACTTCATGGAGCTGGTGAAATCCCTGTTCCTGGCCGGCGACTTCTGGCCGATGATCTTCAAGAACTGCGCGATCCTCGCCGCCTACGCCGTCGCCCTGCTGGGCCTGGCGCGGCTGGTGACGCGCAAGCGGCTGGACTGACTCGCATGGAATTTCTCTGGCGCATCCTCAACCTCTGGCGCAAGGAACTGCTGGTGATCCTCAAGGACCCGGCCAACCGCATCGTGCTGGTGGCGCCGGTGCTGATGCAGAGCGTGCTGTTCGGCTACGCCGTGACCTTCGACCTCAACGACGCGCCCTACGCCATCCTCGACCTGAGCCACAGCGAATCCTCCACCCGCCTCGCCTCGCGGCTGGACGGCAGCGGCATCTTCCACCGGGTGGCGACCCTGACTCGCGTCGAGGAAATCCAGACGGTGATCGACGAGCAGAGGGCGCTGCTGGTGATCCACATTCCCTCGGACTTCCAGACCCGCCTGACCCAGGGCGACCCGGCACCGATCCAGGTTATCCTCGACGGCCGCAACTCCAACACCGCCGGCTCCGCCGCCGCCGGCCTGGCCGTGGTGGTCGACGAATTCAACCGCGAACAAGGTCTGGCCTCCGCGCCGATCAGCGTGGTCAGCCGCTCCTGGTACAACCCCAACCTGGAAACCCGCTGGCCGCTGATCCCCGCGCTGATCGCCACCCTGAGCATGATGCAGACGCTGATGCTCACCGCCCTCTCGGTCGCCCGCGAACGCGAACAGGGCACCTTCGACCAGCTGCTGGTGACGCCCTACACGCCGCTGGAAATCATGTTCGGCAAGGCCATCCCACCGCTGCTCATCGGCCTGGTGCAGGCCACTCTGGTGCTGCTGATGGCGCTGTTCTGGTTCCGAATACCCATGGCCGGCTCGCTGTTCAACCTCTATGGCGGGCTGACGGTATTCACCATCGCCTGCGTCGGGCTGGGCATGTCGATCAGCGCCGTGTCGCTGAACATGCAACAGGCGATGCTCTACACCTTCGTGCTGATCATGCCGCTGACGCTGCTCTCCGGCCTCGCCACGCCGGTACGCAACATGCCCGAGTTCCTGCAGGTCGTGACCTACGCCAACCCGCTGCGCTTCGGCATCGACCTGATCCAGCGGGTCTATCTGGAAGGCGCGACCCTGGCCGATGTGGGGCTCAACCTGATCCCCATGCTGGTGGTCGCCGCCGTCACCTTGCCGCTTGCCTCGTGGCTGTTCCGCCACCGGCTTGCGTAACGGGTCACCCGGCATGGCGAGCGAATGCAATACCCTGACTGGGGACTATTTGGGAAATGGACAGCCATGAGCGACACCAGCAGCTTCATCGTCTTCCTCGTCACCCAGCTTCTGCTGCCGTTCTGGCTGGGTCACCGGTACTGCCGCAAGAAAGGCATTCCCACCCAGTCCTGGCGCGCGGGCGGCATCTACCTGATCGCCTTGTCGGCGGCGATGCTGCTCTTCATCGGCCTGCTCGGCCTGCCCACCCACATGAAGAACGTCGGCATGGTGACCAACCGCTCCATGGGCCTGGCTTGCGGCTTGATCGGCATTCTCGGCGGCCTGGTGATGGGCCATGTCGCGCGACGCTTCGAGGGCACTTCGGATGACTAGGTCTGCAAGAGGGTGTCACCCATGAACCTCACTTCCCGTTTCGTCTCCCTGGCCCTGCTGGGTAGCAGCCTCGCCGGCTGCGCCGTCGGCCCCGACTACGAAGCACCGAAAACCCAGGCGCCGGCGAGCTGGCAGGCCGCGCATTCCGGTAGCGGCCAGTTGCACCCGACCGAGGGCGCAACCCGGCTCAGCGAGGACTGGTGGACCCTGTTCAACGATCCAGTGCTGAACAACCTGCAACGCCGCGCCGACAAGGCCAGCCCGGACCTCAATACCGCCGTGCTGCGCTTCGCCCAGAGCCGCATGCAGCGACAGATGGTGGCGGCCCAGCGCGGCGTGGACGTCAACGCTTCGGCGGCGGTGAATCGCCAGCGCCTGAGCGAGAACGGCTCCAACGCGCTGATGATCCAGCGCATCGCACCGACCGGTGACAGCGACCAGATCGCCAAGGTCCTGGCCGAACCCTTCACGCTCTACCAGGCCGGTTTCGACGCTTCGTGGGAGCCCGACCTGTGGGGTCGCATCCGCCGCTCCATCGAGGCCGCCGATGCCAGCGTCGATGCGCAACAGGCGATGTTCGAGGAAACCCGCCTGGGCGTTTCCGCGGAGCTGGCCCGCAGCTACTTCGAGCTGCGCGGTGTGCAGCAACAGATCGCCGTGGCGCAGCAGGACATCGCCGCCACCGAGGAATCCATGCAGTTGATCCAGGTGCGCGCCGACGGCGGGCTGGTGGACGACTTCGACGTCGAGCGCCAACGCGGCCAGTTGGCCGACCTGCGCTCCAGCCTGCCGCAGCTGCAGGCCAGCGAGAGCGCGGCGATCAATCAGATCGGCGTATTGATCGGCGCCGAGCCGGGCAGCCTGCGCGACGACCTGAAGCCCGTCGCGCAGACCACGCCACAGACACCAGACCTGAGCCTCGGCCTGCCCTCGGAAGTGGCGCGCCGTCGCCCGGATATCCGCGCCGCCGAAGCCCAGTTGCACGCCGCCACCGCCAATATCGGCGTGGCCGTGGCCGACCTCTATCCGACCATTCGCCTGGGCGCGCATTTCGGCTACGAATCCGAGGAGGACGGCCGCATCAGTGACTGGGGCAGCCGCACCTGGACCGTCGGCCCGAGCCTGTCGCTGCCGATCTTCGACAACGGCCGGCGGCGCTCGCAGATCAACCTGCGCAAGCTGGAACAGCAGGAAGCCGCCGTTTCCTACCAGCAGACCGTGCTCAAGGCCTGGCAGGAAGTCGACGATGCGCTGAGCCACTACGGCGCCGAACGCCAGCGCAACCAGCGCCTGCAGGAAAAACTGCAGAGCAGCGACGTCGCCTACGGCATGGCCAAGGCGCGCTATGCCGGCGGCATGACGGATTTCCTGGTGGAACTGGACGCCCAGCGCGCCTACCTGCAGGCGCGCCGCGATGTGGTGGACAGCGATACCCAGCTGCGCCTGACGCTGATCGCACTGTGCAAGGCTCTAGGCGGCGGCACGCCGGCGCCGGATACCACCGCCAGCCGCTGAAACCGCCTCAGCCACCACCCGAGGCGAAGGGATGGCGCGCCAGGAAGTCCTCGATCAGCCGGTTGACCGGCTCGGGGCACTCCAGTGCGGCAAGGTGCGCCGTGCCGGCCATTACCACCGACTCGGAAGCGGGAATGGCGGCGGCCATGCGCAGGGTCTCACTGACCGGGAAGGTGCGGTCCTCCTCGCCCGCCACCACCAGTACCGGCGTGCGGATACTTTGCATCAACTCCAGCTGGTCCGGGCGCTGCGGCACCACGCTCCGCACCGCCCAGGCCACGGAATCGATCCGGCACCGGCGCAAGGCCCGGCGGATAGATTCGCCGACCTGTGGCCGTTCGCGATCCGAGGTCGGCCCGGTGAAGGCGCGCACCGCACTGCGGATCATCGGCCCCTTGAAGCCGCCCTGCCAGCGCACGATGCGCGCCATCAGCGGAAATTCGATGCGGTGGCGCAGCCCAGCCGGCGAGGCCGTACAGTTCATCAGCACAGCGGCGCCAATGCGATGCGGATAGCGCGCCGCGAAGGTGCCACCGATCATCCCGCCCCAGGAATTGCCGACGAAGTGGCCACGCTCGATGCCCAGTTCATCCAGCACTTGCGCCACGCAGCGCGCGCACTCTCCGAAACTGAAGGCACGGCACAACGGCTCGCTGTCACCGTGGCCGGGCGGGTCGATCAGCACCACGCGGTAGTGCTCGCCGAAATGCGCCGCCTGGGCGAGCCACATGTCGCTGCTCATCAACAGGCTGGACCAGAACAGGATCGCCTCGCCGCGGCCCTGACAGCGCACATGCAGGCGCCCCAGGCAGGTAACTATGTCGTGGTGTTCGAAGCTATCGGAAGCGGCGCGGGTCATGGCTGTCTCCAGGGGGAAGCCTTGATCCTAGATAAGCCGGCGGCGGGCAGCAGCCGGGATAACCCGGCGTGATAGTGGCCGATCAGTGGCTGATCCTGCCCTCGCGCAAGTCCTTGGCCACACGCAACTGCATTTCGTAGGCCGGCGCCTCCACCGCATTGAAATTCTGCGTGTAGCGCGTGGCGAAACCCTGCACACCCCATTCCTGATACTGCTTCACGTGCCACAGCTCGTGGGCCCAGAGGGCAACGTCCTTCTGCGCATCTTCCTCGCTGCGGAAGACGATCACGTCCACCAGCGTGACGGCCTCGGTATCGGGGTTCTGCATCATCGCCTGGGCCGCGTTCAACTGGTCCAGCGCGCCGGTGGAGTAGCGGGCCGCCATCAACACTTCGTCCGGCAGGTAACCCTGGAGTTGCGCGCGGATTTCCAGCGGGATCGGCTGGGTGCCGCCCTGGGCGGCCTGGTCGCGGGATTGCTGCAGCCACACGGCCAAGGCCTGGGCAGCGACCTTGCTGGCGTCGGAGAACACCGGGCCGAGTACGGCACCGATGTCCGGCAGGCAGACGCAGGTATCCAGGCAGACCTGGCGCTGGCCCGCCGGGCAGGCGCTGGCGCTGGCGCTGGCGGGAACGGACACGGCCAACCCGGCGAGCAGCGCCAGGGCGCGCAGGAAGCGGGTCGGGAAGTGGGATGGCATGCGAACTCCGGTACGGTGTGGAGGATATCGGTAGCGCTTGGACCACGGCGCGGCGCGATCATGCCACGGCGCGAGCGAAAAGAGCGCTGGCGCGGCCCAGGAAATTTCTGCTAGCTTCTGCTCCATGAATGCCGCCAACCGCACCTTCCAGCAGATTATTACCACCATCGCTCCGATGGTGGGTTAGCGCATTCCGCAGACAACCGAACCCGCCTCCCGGCGGGTTTTTTAATGCCCGCCGTCCGAGGCTCCCCGACGAGGAGATACCGATGGACCAGGCATTCCCCCCACTACAGCACCCGCTGCAAGCGCTCATCCAGGCCGCTGACGAAGCCATCGGCCGCGAGGATTTCGACGCGCTGATCGACTTCTACAGCGATGACGCCCTGCTGGTGGTCAAGCCCGGCCTGCTCGCGCGCGGCAAAGCGCAGATCCGCCAGGCCTTCGTCGCCATCGCCGAGCACTTCGGGCACAACCTGCGGGTGCGCCAGGGCCGCCTGGAAATCCTCGAGACCGGCGATACCGCCCTGGTGGTCGCGCAGACCCTGCTGGACACCAGCCACGGCAAGCTGACCCGCCGCGCCACCTACGTCTTTCGCCGCGGGGCCGATGGCGCCTGGCGCTGCGCCGTGGACAACTCCTACGGCACCGACCTGCTGGAGGCGACGACATGAGTCCGGGCACATTGCATCTACTGTGTGGCAAGGCGGCGTCAGGCAAATCCTGCCTGGCGCGGCAGTTGGCCGAGGCGCCCGGCACCGTGATGCTGGCCGAGGAGCAGTGGCTGGCCGAGCTGTTCCCCTGGGGCATCAGCAACCCAGACGACTACCAGCTCTATGCCCGGCGCGTGCGCAAGGTGATGGGGCCGCACGTGGTCGGCCTGCTGCGCGCCGGCACCAGCGTGGTGCTGGATATTCCCGCCAATACCCTGGCCGACCGCCGTTGGCTGATCGACCTGGCCGAACAGGCCGGCGCGGCGCATTGCTTGCACTTCCTCGACGTCGACCCGGCCACCTGCCGTAGCCGTCTGTTGGCACGCCATGCCATTGCGCCGCTGGCGGCCCCGCTGGACCCGGCCGGCTACGAGGCGCTCAACCGCTTCTTCGTCGCCCCGCGCCCGGAGGAAAAACTGCGGGTGCAGCGCCATGGCGCCTGAGCGCGTAGAATCGCCGCCCCGATCCGCCGAATCAGCCTGTGTAGAAAGACCCGAAGCATGAACACCGACGCCATCGCTACCCTGCGCGAGCAACTGCTTGCGGCCCTGAACCCAGCCCCTGCGGAGACCCGCCGCCTGTTCCACGGGCGCGGCCGGCGTTGGCCGGGGCTGGAGCACGTGACCGCAGACTGGCTGGAAGGCGTGCTGCTGGTTTCGCTGTTCCGCGAGCCTGCCGAAGACGAGCTGGCGGCACTCAGGGCGATGCTGGTCGAACTGGCGCAAAGCGAAACCTGGCGCGCCACCGGCGCCCGCAGCCTGATGCTGCAGCACCGCTACACCCTGGAAAGCACGATGGAAGTCCTCCACGGCGAGGCATTCGACGGCTGGCAGATCACCGAGCACGGGCTGCGCTACCAACTGGACCTGGGCCGCAAGCAGAACAACGGCCTGTTCCTCGACATGCGCTACGGCCGCCAGTGGGTACAGGCCAACGCCAACGGCCTGCGTGTGCTCAATCTGTTCGCCTACACCTGCGGCTTCTCCGTGGCGGCCATCGCCGGCGGCGCGCAGAAGGTGGTCAACCTCGACATGGCCCGCACCGCGCTCAGCCGTGGTCGCGACAACCACCGCCTGAACAGCCACGACTTGTCGAAGGTCAGCTTCCTCGACCACGACCTGTTCAAGTCCTGGGGCAAGGTGAAGAAATCCGGCCCCTACGACCTGATCATCATCGACCCACCGAGCTTCCAGAAAGGCAGCTTCGTCCTCGATAAGGACTACGCCCGCGTCCTGCGCCGCCTGCCGGAACTGCTGGACGGCGCTGGCACCGTACTGGCCTGCGTGAACGACCCGGCCGTTGGCGTCGACTTCCTGCTCCAGGGCATGGCCGCCGAGGCGCCGCAGCTGCGCTTCGTCGAGCGCCTGGAGAACCCGCCGGAATTCGCCGATATCGAGGAAGACAGCGGCCTGAAGGCCCTCGTATTCCAGCTGGATTGATCCGTAGGGCGCATAACGCCTACGGCGTTATCCGCCAAATCATCGCGCCATGACGCAAGAACGGCGGATAACCGTGAACGGTTATTCGCCCTACGTCGGTAGCCTCACCCGATGAAAGGCCGCCAGAACCCTTGCGGCCAAGCCACCATCGCGCCATCCTTGGCACTGTATGTAAAACCAGTGCCTGCCGATGCCCGCGCCGCTCGACCCCAGCCTCTACTACCTGACCAACTTCCACCGCGCCCTCGACTGGATCGACGAACGCTACGCCGACCTGCTCGACGCCGAGGAAGCTCGGTTCATCGCGGACTTCCGCGCGCTGCCGCTGCCTTCGCGGGCGCTGTTGGTGCGACTGGTCATGCGCAAGGGGCCGCATTTTCGTGCCGGCAAGCTGAGCTATGCCGAGATCGGCGATATCCCCGAGGCCGCCGCGCCGCTGCTGGAGCTGGGCTGGCTGGTCGATGACTACCCGCTGGCACTGGACGAACTGCTGCCACTGCTGCTCAAGGACGAACTGCTCGCGCGCTTCCGCGACGACCTGCCGCGTGGCTCGCTGAAGAAGGCCGAGTTGTACGAACACCTGCACGCCTATCACGAGCAGGTGCAGCCGTTCGAAGGCTGGTACCCGCAACTCGACTGCCTCTACACCTTGATGGCGACGCCGCTGTGCGACCGCCTGCGCCTGCTGTTCTTCGGCAACCTGCAGCAGGACTGGTCCGAATTCGTCCTCGCCGACCTCGGCATCTTCCGCTACGAAAGCGTCCCCTTCACGCCCGACTCCCGCGCCTTCCGCCGCCGCGATGAGCTGGAGGCCTACATCCACCTGTGGAACGGTGCCGTCCGCTTTGAAACTGGCGAGCCCATCGCCGATCTGCTGGCCGAACTGGGCGAGTTCCGCAGCGACAACGTCTACCTGCAAGCCCGCCACGGCCGCCTGCTGTACCGCATGGCCTACCAGTTGGAGCGTGAAGGCGAGCTGGACGCCGCCCTGGCGCTTTATCAGCAAACCTCCGCGGGTGGCTCGCGGCAGCGGCAGATTCGCGTGCTGGAACGTCTACAGCGCTTCGAGGATGCGCATGCTCTGGTCCAGGCCGCACTAGCCGCGCCGGAAAGCGACGGCGAGCTGCAGCTTGTGGAGCGTGCGCTGACGCGACTGGTCCGCCAGCTTGGCCTGCCGAAGGAAAAAGCGGCCAAGCCCGTACCGCCGTTGCGTATCGACCTGGAACTGCCGCGCCCCGACGTCAACGTCGAATTCGCCGTGCAATCCGTGCTCCACGAGGAAGAGGCGCCAGTGCACTACGTGGAAAACGCGCTGGTCTGCAGCCTGTTCGGCCTGCTCTGCTGGGAGGTGATCTTCGCCCCGCTGCCCGGCGCCTTCTTCCACCCCTTCCAGGCCGGGCCGAGCGATCTGTATCGCGGCGATTTCGTCAGCCGCCGCGCCGAGGCCTTCGCCGCACGCCTGGCACTGCTGGACAACGACGCCTATCTGGCGGCGATCCGTGAGACTTACGCCGCCAAGCACGGCATCCTCTCGCCGTTCGTGCACTGGGAGCTGCTGGACGAAAATCTGCTGGAACAGGCCCTGCACTGCCTGCCGGCGGCGCACCTGAAGCTGTGGTTCGAGCGCCTGCTGGCCGACCCGAAGGCCAACCGCGCCGGCATGCCCGACCTGATCCAGTTCTGGCCCGGCGAAGCGCGCTACCGGATGATCGAAGTGAAAGGCCCCGGCGATCGCCTGCAGGATAATCAAAAGCGCTGGCTGGCCTTCTGCGCCGAGCACGGCATGCCGGTGGAAGTCTGCTATGTGCGCTGGCAGGGCGAGGCGGACGAAAGCCAATGAGCTACGCCGTCGCCGTGCGCGCGCTGTGCGAATTCACCGCCAAGGAAGGTGACCTCGACCTGCGCTTCACCCCCGCGCCCACCGCCCAGGAAGGCATGGCCGGGCACGCCACGGTGGTCTCGCGTCGGGGCCTTGGCTATATCGCCGAGCTGCCGCTGCGCGGGGAGTATCCAGGGCTGGTGGTCAGCGGCCGCGCCGATGGCTACGACCCCGACGCCAACCTGCTGGAAGAGATCAAGACCCACCGCGGGGACGTCGCACGCATCCCGCAGAACCACCGACTGCTGCACTGGGCTCAGGTGAAGGTATACGGCTGGCTGCTCTGCCAGACACTGGAGATCGACGCCATCGATCTCGCCGTCGTCTACTTCAACGTCATCACCCAGAAGGAAACGGTATTCCGCGAGCGCTTCGCCGCCGATGACCTGCGGACCTTCTTCGAGCTGCAGTGCAGCCGCTTCGTGAAATGGGCCGAGCAGGAAAGCGCCCATCGCGTCGAACGCGACCAGGGCCTGGAGGCGCTGCGCTTCCCCTACGCGGACTTCCGCCAGGGCCAGCGCATGCTCGCCGAATCGGTGTACCGCGCCGCCCGCGACGGCCAGACGCTGATGGCCCAGGCCACCACTGGCATTGGCAAGACCCTCGGCACGCTGTTCCCGCAGCTCAAGGCATTCCCCGGGCAGAAGCTGGACCGCTTGTTCTTCCTCACCGCCAAGACTCCCGGCCGGCGCCTGGCCCTAGACGCCCTGGCGATCCTGCGCCAGCAGGACGCCGCGCAGCCGCTGCGGGTGCTGGAGCACGTCGCCCGCGACAAGGCCTGCGAGCACCCGGACAAGTCCTGCCACGGCGACTCCTGTCCGCTGGCCAAGGGTTTCTACGACCGCCTGCCCGCCGCCCGCGAGGCCGCGCTCAAGCAGCGCTGGCTGACCCAGGAAGCACTGCGCGACGTGGCGCTGCAGCACCAGGTCTGCCCCTACTACCTGAGCCAGGAACTATGCCGCTGGGCCGACGTGGTGGTGGGCGACTACAACTACTACTTCGACATGAGCGCCCTGCTCTACGGCCTTACCGTGCTCAACGACTGGAAGGTCACCCTGCTGGTGGACGAGGCGCACAACCTCATCGAGCGCGGCCGCGGCATGTACAGCGCCGAGCTGGACCAGTCCGAGTTCAACGCCCTGCGCAAGGTCGCCCCGGCCGGGCTGAAAAGCGTGCTGGAACGCGTCGGCCGGCACTGGAACCAGATGCACCGCGACCAGGAGGTCGACTACCAGATCTACCCCACGGTGCCGGACCTGTTCATCGCCGCGCTGCAGAAAGCCGTCAGCGCCATCACCGACCACCTCACCGACCAGCCCACTGGCAACGAGGCCGAACTGCTGCGCTTCTACCTCGATGCCATGCTGTTCTGCCGGCTGGCCGAAGCCTACGGGCCGCACTCGCTGTTCGACATCACCCGCCACGACGGCAGCGGCCAGCGCACACTCTCCACCCTGTGCCTGCGCAACGTGGTGCCGGCGCCCTTCCTCGAACCGCGCTTCGAGGCGGCCCACAGCACCACGCTGTTCTCCGCCACGCTGAACCCGGCCAACTACTACGCCGACCTGCTCGGCCTGCCGGAAGACACCACCTGGCGCGAAGTGGAATCGCCCTTCCGCGCGGAGCAGCTGGAAGTCCACGCGCTGAGCAACCTGTCCACCCGCTACCAGCACCGCGAGGCCAGCCTGTCGCCGATCAGCACGCTGATGGCCCGGCAGTTCTGCGCCCGCCCCGGCAACTACCTGGCCTTCTTCAGCAGCTACGCCTACCTGCAGCAGGCGCTGGAACGCTTCGCCGCCGAGCACCCGGACATTCCACGCTGGGTGCAGTCGCGCAGCATGAACGAGCTCGAGCGCCAGGCCTTCCTCGACCGCTTCACCCCGCACTCGCAGGGTATCGGTTTCGCCGTGCTCGGCGGCGCGTTCGGTGAAGGCATCGACCTGCCGGGCGACCGCCTGATCGGCGCCTTCATCGCCACCCTGGGTCTGCCGCAGGTGAACGAGGTCAACGAGGAGATCAAGCAACGCATGCAGGGCATGTTCGGCGATGGCTACGACTACACCTACCTGTTCCCCGGCCTGCAGAAGGTCGTCCAGGCGGCCGGTCGGGTGATCCGCACGCCCACGGATTCGGGGGTGATCTATCTGCTCGATGATCGATTCAACCAGCCGGCGGTGCGGCGGTTGTTGCCGGGGTGGTGGAAGCCGGAGCGGCTGAAACTCGTTGCCGATCCGCCGCGTTCGAAGGAGCCGCAGGGGTTTCTGTTGCTGTAACCCTTCGCGCGAATTTTCCGGCCTTTTGTAGGCCTTGTGCCGCGCGGTTCGCGAGTAAGGACTAGGTGTCCCTTCGGTTCTGCGAAGAGTGCTCCGAGCGTCCCTGTAGGAGCGAGCTTGCTCGCGCCCCCCGCCTGATGCCGGCCCTGCCGGAGAATCGCGGAGAAGCTCCGCTCCTACAAGGTCAAAAGCCCCTCACCCTAACCCTCTCCCGCAAGCGGGAGAGGGGACTGTTCTGAGCAGGGTGAAACCATTGTGTCAGCTGGCACGGATGGCTCCTTCTCCCCGTGGGAGAGAGGACCGTTTGGTGCAGGATGAATTTTCGGCATCAATTGGTACGAACGGCCCCCTCTCCCTCGGGGAGAGGGCTGGGGTGAGGGAGAAGCATCGGCACGGACTTCCTCGGAAAGACAGTTGCTCCTGCTAAACGAAAAACCGGATGTCCAGGGCAAGACCTTTGCCCTCTTTGGGTGGGGCGAAACAAGCAGTTCGTGCATATCGAAGCGACGCAGCCCCCCAAACTTAAGCATCGTGGAAAAAGCCCCTCCTGCAAGATCAAAAGCCCTCACCCTAGCCCTCTCCCGCAGGCGAGAGAGGGGACTGTTCGGCGCAGGATGAAGCTTCGGCGTCAGCCGGCACGGACGGCTCCCTCTCCCTGGGGAGAGGGCTGGGGTGAGGGGGATGTACTGGCACAGACTTGCCGACAGTGGCAGTTGCTTCTACCGGTCTCACCCCGCACACCAAACCACCACCAGACCAACCGCCATTGACGGCACCATCTCACGAGATAAACTGTATATACATACAGTTATTTCCGAGCAATCCCATGCAACTCCCATCCATCTTCCTCCCCCGGCCCTCCCGCCGGACGCATGACCGTCGCCGCTCGCCGGCCGGGAGGCCGTGATGGGTAGCGTGGTCGCGCTCGACACCCTGTTCCACCAGCGCCAGGTCTGGAAAGGCCAGCCCCAGGGCCTGCCACCCAGCCAGCAACCCACCGGCCACGCCGTGCTGGACCAGGCCCTGCCCACCGGTGGCTGGCCGGAAGCCGCCCTCAGCGAAATCCTCCTGGCCCAGGAAGGCATCGGCGAGCTTCAGTTGGTCTGGCCAACCCTCGCGCGACTCAGTGCAGCCGGCGAGCGCATCGTGCTGGTCGCCCCGCCCCACGTGCCCTACCCGGCCGCCTGGCAGGCGGCCGGCGTGATGCTCGATCAACTGGCCATCGTCCGCGCCGAAGGCCGCGATGCGCTCTGGGCCGCCGAACAATGCCTGCGCTCGGGCAGTTGCGGCGCCGTGCTGTGCTGGCCGCAGCAGGCCGATGACCGCGCCCTGCGCCGCCTGCAGGTGGCCGCCGAAACCGGGCAGACCCTGGCCATCGCCTACCGCTCGCAGCGCGAAGCGCTCAACCCCTCGCCCGCCGCCCTGCGCCTGGCGTTGGACGCCACCCCGGCACAACTGCGCGTACTCAAGTGCCGTGGCGGGCTGGCGCCGGCGCGGCCCATCCCGCTGCCCTGGCACTGAGGTCGTCATGCTCTGGGCCTGCATTCTCCTGCCGCAACTGGCAATGGACGGCGTGCTGCGCAGCCGTCCCGAGCCGGACGCCGCCCTGGCGCTGCTCGCCGGGCCGACGCAGCGCCGCGTGCTGCAAGCGGTGAACCCGGCGGCGCGGGCGCTGGGGCTCAAGCCCGGCCAGTCGCTCACCGCCGCCCAGGCCCTGAGCCGCGACTTCGCCACCGCCGACTATGACCTGCACGAGGTGGAGCGCTACCAGGACCTGCTGGCCGCCTGGGCCTATGGTTTCAGCTCGCAGGTCAGCCAGCACTACCCGCGTGCGCTGCTGCTGGAGGTGCAGTCCAGCCTGCAACTCTTCGGCCCTTGGCCGCGCTTCGAGGCGCGTCTGCGCGAGGAGTTGAACGCACTGGGCTTCCGCCACCGCATCACCGCCGCGCCCAACCCGACCGCCGCGCGCATCCTCGCCAACGGCCACGACGGCCTGGCGATCCACGACAACCAGCAGTTGCGCCAGTACCTGGGCAGGATGCCCCTGGAGCGCCTGGGCCTGGAGCGCGACGCCGCCACCTCGCTGGGCCGCATGGGCCTGCGCAGCCTGCAGCAGCTGCTCGCCCTGCCGCGCGAGAGCCTGGCCCGGCGCTTCCCGCCGCAGGTGCTGCGGCAGGTCGACACCCTGCTCGGCCAGCGCCCGCTGGCCCTGGAGTTCTACCGGCCGCCGGACAGCTTCGAGTCGCGCATCGAGCTGAACTTCGACGTGGAATCCACCCAGGCCCTGCTCTTCCCGCTGCGCCGCCTGACCGCCGACCTCGGCGCCTTCCTCGCCGGGCGCGACAGCGGTGTGCAGCGCTTCGTCCTTCATCTGGAATACCACGACGGCCCGGATACGCCGATGCCGGTGGGCCTGCTCAGCGCCGAGCGCGAGGCGGCGATGCTCTTCGAATTGGCTCGCGGCCGCCTGGAACAACTGCAACTGCGCGCCCCGGTACACAGCGTGCGACTTATCGCCGACGATTTGCCGCCCTTCGTGCCGCAGCACCGCGAACTATTCGACGACCGCCCGCAGCAATCCCAACCCTGGGAACAGCTGCGCGAACGCCTGCGTGCGCGGCTGGGCGACGACGCCGTGCATGGCCTCGGCGGCCGCGCCGAGCATCGCCCGGAGCGCGCCTGGCAGGATCAATCCACCCCACGCCTGCCCATCACCGACGTCCCGCGCCCTGGCTGGCTACTGGCCGAACCCCAGCCATTGCGCGAGTTCGCCCCAACCCTGCTGGCCGGTCCGGAGCGCATCGAATCCGGCTGGTGGGATGGCGAAGACATTCGCCGCGACTACTACCAGGTACGCACCCGCAGCGGCCAGCACGCCTGGGTGTTCCGCCCGGTGGGCAACGACGGCCCGTTGCTGCTGCACGGCTGGTTCGCATGAGCGCGCCGGGCGAAGGCATCGGCTACGCCGAATTGCACTGCCTGTCCAACTTCAGCTTCCAGCGCGGCGCCTCCAGCGCGGCCGAGCTGTTCGAGCGAGCGAAGAAGCTGGGCTACCGTGCCCTGGCGATCACCGACGAATGCAGCCTCGCCGGCATCGTCCGCGCCTGGCAGGCATCGAAGGAAACCCAAATTCCTCTGATCACCGGCAGCGAGCTGAGCATCGAACAAGGCCCGAAGCTGGTGCTGCTGGCCGAGAACCTCACTGGCTACGAGAACCTCTGCCGCCTGCTCACCCACGCCCGGCGTCGCGCCGAGAAAGGCAGCTACCGTCTGGTGCGCGCGGACTTCGACGACAACCTCGACCACCTGCTGGCGATCTGGCTGCCGCGAGACAATCAGGACGACGACGGCCTCTGGCTGCGCGAACGCTTCCCCGAGCGCCTGTGGCTGGGCGTCGAGTTGCACAAGGGCCCGGACGACGCCGGCAAACTGCATCGCCTGCGCGAACAGGCCACCCGCCTGGAAATCCCCGCCGTGGCCTGCGGCGACGTACACATGCACGTCCGTGGCCGCCGCGCCCTGCAGGACTGCATGACCGCCATCCGCCAGCACCTGCCGGTGCATGAGGCCGGCCAGTACCTCTATCCCAATGGCGAGCGGCACCTGCGGCCGAAGGAGGCGCTGGCGGCGATCTATCCGGCCGAGTTGCTGGCGGAGACGGTGCGGATTGCGGAGCGCTGTACTTTCGACCTCGATCACCTGGATTACCAATACCCGCGCGAACTGGTACCCGAAGGCCACACACCCACCACCTGGCTGCGGGAGAAGACCGAGGAAGGCATCCTGCGCCGCTGGAAAGACGGTGCCGACGCCGCCGTCCGCCAGCGTGTCGAGGATGAGCTCGCGCTGATCGCCGAGCTTAAGTACGACAGCTACTTCCTCACGGTCTACGACATCGTCGCCTTTGCCCGCAGCCAGAGCATTCTCTGCCAGGGACGCGGCTCGGCCGCCAACTCGGTGGTCTGCTTCGCCCTCGGCATCACCGAACTGGACCCGACCCGCGAGCACGTACACCTGCTGTTCGAACGCTTCATCTCCCGCGAGCGCAACGAGCCGCCTGACATCGACGTCGACTTCGAGCACGACCGCCGCGAGGAAGTCATCCAGTACGTGTTCCGCCGCTACGGGCGTACCCGCGCCGCGCTCACCGCCGTGGCCAGCACCTACCGCGGCGCCGGCGCCGTGCGCGACGTGGCCAAGGCGCTGGGGCTGCCGCCGGATCAGGTCGGCGCGCTGACCGACTGCTGCGGCGCCTGGAGCCGCGAAGCGCCGGCTCCCGAGCGTCTGGTGGAGGCCGGCTTCGATCCGGAGAGCCCGATACTGCGCCGAGTCCTGGCGCTGACCGGCCAGTTGGTCGGCTTCCCCCGGCACCTGTCGCAGCACCCCGGCGGCTTCGTGATTTCCCAGCAGCCGCTGGAAACCCTGGTGCCAGTGGAAAACGCCGCGATGCCCGAGCGCACCCTGATCCAGTGGGACAAGGACGACCTCGACGCCGTCGGCCTGCTCAAGGTCGACGTGCTCGCCCTCGGCATGCTCAGTGCCCTGCGCCGCTGCTTCGACCTGATCGCCGACTATCGCGGCAAGCAGTGGACCCTCGCCACGCTGCCGCAGGAGTGCAAGGAGACCTACGCCATGATCAGTCGCGCCGACACCGTGGGCGTGTTCCAGATCGAATCCCGTGCGCAGATGGCCATGCTGCCGCGACTGCGCCCCAAGAAGTTCTACGACCTGGTCATTCAAGTCGCCATCGTCCGTCCTGGCCCTATCCAGGGCGACATGGTCCATCCCTACCTGCGTCGGCGGAACAAGGAGGAACCGGTCGTCTATCCCTCCAAGGAACTGGAGGAGGTTTTCGAACGCACCCTGGGCGTGCCGCTGTTCCAGGAACAGGTGATGCAGCTGGCGATCATCGCCGCCGAATACACACCGGGCGAAGCCGACCAGTTGCGCCGCTCGATGGCTGCCTGGAAACGCCACGGGGGGCTAGAGCCGCATCGCAAGCTTCTCTCGGAGCGCATGCTGGCGAAGGATTACACCCAGGAATACATCGACCGCATCTTCGAGCAGATCAAGGGCTTCGGCAGCTACGGCTTCCCCGAGTCCCACGCCGCCAGCTTCGCCCTGCTCACCTACGCCAGCTGCTGGCTGAAATGCCACGAACCGGCAGCCTTCACCTGCGCCCTGATCAACAGCTGGCCGATGGGCTTCTACAGCCCCGACCAGTTGCTGCAGGACGCCCGCCGCCACGGTCTGGAAATCCGCCCGGTGGACGTGCGCCACAGCCACTGGGACTGCACCCTGGAGCCCATCGCCGAACGCCAGCCGGCGATCCGCCTTGGCCTGCGCATGGTGCGAGGGCTGCGCGATGAAGTCGCCGATGCCATTGCCCAGGCCCGCGAGCAACGCCCCTTCGCCGATGTCGCCGACCTCTGCCTGCGCGCCCATCTCGACGGCCGCGCCCGCGAACAACTGGCCGACACCGGAGCCCTGCGCGGCCTCGCTGGCCACCGGCACAAGGCGCGCTGGGCGATTGCCGGGGTCGAGCCGCAGCTGCCACTGTTCGCCGGGCAAGTCACCGAGGAAGCGCCCGTCAGCCTGCCGCTACCCAGCCAGGGCGAAGACCTGCTCACCGACTACGCGACCCTGGGCACCACCCTCGGCCCGCACCCCATGACCCTGCTGCGCGGCGCCCTCAAGGCCCGCCGCTGCCGCAGCTCACGGGAACTGCTGAAACTGGAAGCCGACCGCCCGGTGCGCGTCGCCGGCCTGGTGGTCGGCCGCCAGCGCCCAGGCACCGCCAGCGGCGTCACCTTCGTCACCCTCGAAGACGAGTTCGGCATGATCAACGTGATCGTCTGGCGCGACCTCGCCGAACACCAGCGTCGCCCCTTCCTCAGCGCCCGCCTGATGCAGGTGGACGGCACCCTGGAAGCCAAGGACGGCGTGCGCCATGTGATCGCCGGGCGGCTGACGGACCTGAGCGGATTGCTGGAAGGGCTGGATGTGCGGAGTCGGGATTTCCATTGAGCCTGCGAAACCAATCTCACAGGAATGCAGTTTCGTAAGATGGCGTGGAGCGAAGCGATACCCATCAGCTCCGGCTTGATCCGCGTCAGGCGATACGCGTGCAAGCTCGCTCCCGCTGTCTGAATATTGCGTAGGAGCGGACTCCGTCCGCGATCGGTTGAGCAGTGCACCAGAATTATCAATGGAGCGACCGGCAAGACATCGCGGACGAAGTCCGCTCCTACGCACGCCGGTTGGAGTAAGCCCCTCGGTAGGAGCGAACTTGCTCGGAACCCCATCGTAGAACGCCCGTTCACCCTCCCAGCAGGTAGATGACCAACTCGGCCACCGACAGCGAGAACAGGTACGGCCCGGTGAAACCTACCCAGACGAGCAGCGCCAGCGGCGTGTAGAGCAACACCAGCACCACTCGGGCGCGACGGCTGCGGAGCATCAGCCAGAAGATGTGCCCCAGCGCGAACAACGCGCTGCACAGGACGGCAGGATCGAAGATGGCGTGGAACCGGCCATAGTCGCTTAATGCCCCGATATCGCTACCCAGCGCCAGAAACATCACCAGTGCCATTCCCGCCGCGCCAAGGGCCAGGGCCAGCGCTGCGCCCGCCAACACCCAGCACGCCAACCGGACGAACCCGGGTTCGCCGGGCACGGATTGTTCGCCTTCCATCAGCCTTGCCGCTCCTTTCAATGACGGCCCGACACTACACAACCCCGGCCGATTTGCCGAGACCGCGCGGACGCCTTACGCTGCCGCCATTCCTTTCTCCGGCCCCGAGCATGATCACCCTCCGCCACATCGAAGTCTTCCGCGCGGTCATGACTACCGGCAGCGTCACCCGCGCGGCGGCGTTCCTGCATACCAGCCAGCCCACCGTCAGCCGCGAACTGGCTCGGCTCGAGCAACTGGTCGGTTTCGAGCTGTTCCTGCGCGAGCGCGGGCGACTGGCGCCGACGGCGCGGGCGTTGATGCTGTTCGAGGAAGTAGAGCGTTCCTTCACCGGGCTGGACCGTATCGTCGCCTTCGCCGGCAGCCTGGGGCAGTTCGCCGAGGGCAAGTTCTCCATCGGGTGCCTGCCGGCGCTTTCCCAGGCGCTGCTTCCGGAGGCCTGCAAGCGCTTCAGCCGAGAAAACCCGGCCATCAGCCTGGAAGTGGCGGCGCTGGAGTCGCCGCATCTGGAAGAGGCGCTCAGCGCCCAACACCACGACATCGGCCTGATCGAAAACGACGACGCGCCGCGCGGTACCGAATTGCAGCCGCTGCTGGCGGTGGACGAGGTGTGCATCCTCCCGGACGGCCATCCGCTGCTGCAGCGTGAGCGTCTGGAAGCGGCGGATTTCGCCGGCCAGCCTTTCGTCAGCCTCGCCACCAGCGACCGCTACCGGCACCTGATCGACGCGGTGTTCCTCGACGCTGGGGTGCAGCGGCAGATGCAGGTGGAAACCCATAGCGCCGTCTCGGTGTGCAGCATGGTCCGCGCCGGATTGGGCCTTGCCGTGGTCAACCCGATCACCGCCCTGATGTTCCAGGGCCAGGGCATCCAGTTGCGGCCGCTGGCGTTCTCGCTGCCGTTCCAGGTGAGCGTGGCGAAGCCGCTGTACCGCCCGGCCACGCCGCTGCGCGAGCGCTTCGTCGCAGCACTTCAGGCGGAAGCTGGCGTGCTGGTACAGCGCCTGCGCGAAGCCGGCGTGGGCTGCACCCTATATCAAAAATGAATTGATCGAATAACAAGCGGCATTATTCAGCCAGACAAAGGCCCGGTAGACTAGCGCCATCTATCTTCGGAGCCCATTCATGACTTTCCTCGCCCTGCCCCGCGCCGAACAGCTTGCCCTGCAATTCGGCACCCCGCTGTGGATCTACGACGCCGCCACCATCCGCGGCCAGATCGAGCGCCTGAAGAGCTTCGACATCATCCGCTTCGCCCAGAAGGCCTGCTCCAACCTGCACATCCTGCGCCTGATGCGCGAACAGGGCGTGAAGGTCGACGCCGTGTCCCAGGGCGAACTGCTGCGCGCCCTGGCCGCCGGCTATTCGTGCCGCGAGGATGAATCCGAGATCGTATTCACCGCCGACCTGCTGGACCGCACCACCCTGGAAACCGTGGTCGAGCACGGCATCCCGGTGAACGCCGGTTCCATCGACATGCTCCGCCAGCTGGGCGAAGTCGCCCCCGGCCACCCGGTGTGGCTGCGCATCAACCCCGGTTTCGGCCACGGCCACAGCAACAAGACCAATACCGGCGGTGAGCATTCCAAGCACGGCATCTGGCACAGCGACCTGCGCGCCGCCCTGGACGTGATCCGCGAACGCGGCCTGCGCCTGGTCGGCCTGCACATGCACATCGGCTCGGGCGTCGACTACGGTCACCTGGCCCAGGTCGGCGAAGCCATGCTCGGCCTGGTCCAGCAGGTGAAGGACGCCGGCCACGACCTGTCTGGCATCTCCGCCGGCGGCGGTCTGTCCATCCCCTACCGCGCCGGCGACCCGGAAGTGGACACCGCGCATTACTTCCAGCTGTGGGACAAGGCGCGCAAGGCCGCCGAAGCCGTGGTCGGCCACAAGCTGCACCTGGAGATCGAGCCGGGCCGCTACCTGGTCGCCCAGTCCGGCTGCCTGCTCAGCGAAGTACGCGCCACCAAGGACGCCGGCCGCAATCACTTCGTGCTGGTGGACGCCGGCTTCAACGAGCTGATGCGCCCGTCCATGTATGGCAGCTACCACGGCATCCGCGTGCTGGCCGGCGATGTGGCCAGCCGCGAGGTGATCGACACCGTGGTGGCCGGCCCGCTGTGCGAGTCCGGTGACGTGTTCACCCAGGGCGATGGCGGCGTGGTCATCCCCCGCGCCCTGCCGCGCGCCCAGGTTGGCGACCTGCTGCTGATCGAAGATACCGGCGCGTATGGCGCGTCCATGTCGTCCAACTACAACAGCCGTCCGCTGATCGCCGAAGTGCTGCTGGAAGGCGCCGAAGCGAAACTCATCCGCCGCCGCCAGCGCGTGGAAGAGCTGCTGGCACTGGAAGAAGACCTGGGCTGATCTGCGCAGGACAGCCCGCGCCGCGCCTGACATCAGCGCCCCAACGGTACAAACACAGGCGGGGCCTCACCCTGTAGGAGCGGAGCTTCTCCGCGATGCTCTTGTGCGAAGCGGTCGCGGAGAAGCTCCGCTCCTACAGGGAGACACCTGATCGTTAATCCGGCGCCAGCGCGTGGAAGAGCTGCTGGCACTGGAAGAAGACCTGGGCTGATCTGCCCAGGACAGCCCGCGCCGCGCCTGACATCAGCGCCCCAACGGTACAAACACAGGCGGGGCCTCACCCCGTAGGAGCGGAGCTTCTCCGCGATGCTCTTGTGCGAAGCGGTCGCGGAGAAGCTCCGCTCCTACAGGGAGACACCTGAGCGTTAATCCGGCGCCAGCCATGGAAGAGCTGCTGCACTGGGAGAAGACCTAGGCTGATCTGCCTAGGACAGCCCCCGCCGCGCCTGACATCAGCACCCCAACGGTACAAACACAGGCGAGGCCTCACCCTGTAGGAGCGGAGCTTCTCCGCGATGCTCTTGCGCTAAGCGGTCGCGGAGAAGCTCCGCTCCTACAGGGAGACACCTGATCGTTAATCCGGCGCCAGCCATGGAAGAGCTGCTGCACTGGGAGAAGACCTGGGCTGATCTGCTCAGGACAACCTGCGCCCCGCCTGGCATCAGCACCCCAACGGCACAAACACAGGCGGGGCCTCACCCCGTAGGAGCGGAGCTTCTCCGCGATGCTCTTGTACTAGGCGGTCGCGGAGAAGCTCCGCTCCTACAGGGAGGCACCTGAGCGCTGATCCGTCGCTGGATCAGCCCTCGACCAGCGCCACCTGCTCCGGCTCGCGTTTCATCAGCACGCGGCCATTGCGGATCGAGTACAGCGCCTTGGTCTGCTGGCGCACCGCTTCGTAATCGCTGTCCACGCCGAGCACCAGCATGTTCGCCGGACGGCCAGCGGCGATACCGTAGCGCGCACCCAGGTTCAGCGCGCGGGCGCTGTTGTCGGTGACCAGGTCCAGCGCGCGCTGCAGGTCGTCGAAGCCCATCATGTGGCAGATGTGCAGGCCGGCATCCAGCACGCGCAGGATGTTGCCGTTGCCCAGCGGGTACCACGGGTCCTTGATCGAATCCTGGCCGAAGCAGACGTTCATGCCGGCGCGGTCGATCTCGGCCACGCGGGTCACGCCGCGGCGTTTCGGGAAGGTGTCGAAGCGGCCCTGCAGGTGGATGCTCTCGGTCGGGCAGGAGACGAAGTTGATGCCCGAGCGCTTGAGCAGGCGGAACAACTTGGAGCAGTAGGCGTTGTCGTAGGAACCCATGGCCGTGGTGTGGCTGGCGGTGACGCGGCCGCCCATGCCGCGCACGCGGGCTTCCTCGGCGAGCACTTCGAGGAAGCGCGAGTTCGGGTCGTCGGTTTCGTCGCAATGCACGTCCACCAGGCAACCGGTGCGCTCGGCCAGGTCCATCAGGAACTTGATCGAGCTGACGCCCTGCTCGCGGGTGTTCTCGAAGTGCGGGATGCCGCCGACCACGTCCGCGCCGAGGCGGATCGCCTCTTCCATCAACTCCCGGCCGCCCTCGTAGGACTCGATGCCTTCCTGCGGGAAAGCGACGATCTGCAGGTCCACCAGGTGCCGCGCCTCTTCGCGGACTTCCACCATGGCCTTGAGCGCCGCCAGGGTCGGATCGGTCACGTCGACGTGGGTGCGCACGTGCTGGATGCCATGGGCGGCCAGCATGCGGATGGTGGTGTGGGCGCGGGACTTGGTGTCTTCGTGGGTGATGGTTTCCTTGCGCTGAGCCCAGCGCTCGATGCCCTCGAACAGCGTGCCGCTCATGTTCCATTCCGGCTCGCCGGCGGTCAGGGTGGCGTCGAGGTGAATGTGCGGCTCCACCAGCGGGGCAATGGCCAGGTTGCCATGGGCGTCGATGTCGTCGCCGCTGGCGGCGATGGTGCCGGCCTGCTGGACGACTTCGGCGATGACGTCGCCTTCGCAGCGGATGGTGAACAGGCCGGTCTGCTTGCGCAGGGAGGCGTTGATGATTTTCATGGGATCAAAGGTCCTCTTCAGGCTATTCGTGGCGCGGCGCGCTGGACATGCGCCAGATGAGCAGCGCCACGGAGGTATTCAGGCGGAATTGCGCGTCGTCCAGGGACTGGCCGCTGAGGGCCTCGATGCGCGCAATCCGCTGGTTCAGGGTATTGCGATGGATGCCCAGGCGCTGTGCCGCCTTGAGCGCGTTGCCGCCTTCCTGGACCAGCGCGTCGAGCGTCTCGATCAGCAAGTGCGGCTGTTTGCGGCCCGCATCGTTGAGCGGGCCGAGGGTGTCCTTCATGAACTGCTCGATCACCGCGCGATCGGGGATCGCCCGCAGCAGGCGCAGCACGCCCAGCTCACGGTAGTCGCAGACGCCGCCCGGCGCCTGCATGCCTTCGGCGACATCCAGCGCCTGGCGGGCTTCGAGCAGCGCGCGGGGATATTCCGCGCAGGAATCGGCGCGGGCAGATAACCCGAGGTAGGCACGCAGCGGAGCCAGCTCCTGTTGCAGCTCGGCGGCCAGGGCGTGCAGTTCGGCGCGTTCGGCATCAGCCAGCAGCAGGACGAACAGATCGCCCTGGATCACCACCGGCAGGCGCTCGGGGCGCTCCTGCTGCCAGCTTTCCAGATGGTCGAGCAGTCGCTGGCGGGTTAGCTGCAGTGCGCGCTCGGCCTCTTCCGGTTCGTGCTGCTGGAATAGTCTGTCGACGCCGGATAGCCGCAGCGCCACCAAACGGCGCGGGGCTTCCAGCGGCAACTCCAGGTGTTGCGCACGGCGACGGACAATCTCCAGGCTGGGGAAATCGCCGCTCAGCAACTGGCCGAGGATGTCCCGGCGCGACGTCTTCACCTGGGTCAACTGTACCAGCGCCGTGCCGATCAGGTGGGTCACGATGACCATCTTCAAAGCATAGGGCTGCTCGATCAGCGGAAGCCCTTCGGCCTCGGCCAGCAGCACCACGGACTCGGGAATGCGCTGGATGAACTCGTCGCCGGTAAGGATGACGATGCCGGCGATGCCGCTGGCGACGCCTTCGCACACCAGCTGCAGTAGGTTGGCTTCGTCACGGGTGTGGTTGATGCCGGTGACGAACACCAGCTCACCGCCCATCACCCAGTCGGCGATGCCGACGTTCTCCGCCACATAGGACCAGCGCACGCTGCGATGCACATTGCGCGCGCCGGCCCGCAGCGCGAGGCTTTCCAGCCCCGGCAAACGGAGGATTTCCTCGACGCTCAGGCTCAAGCGCGCGGCTCGGCCACCGGCGCGCGGGCGCGGGTGACTTCGGTGAGGACGATGTAGCAGATGGCCGAGGCGGCGATGCCCACCAGCGGTGCGATCCACGGCGAGGCGTAGGCCAGGCCCGCACCGACGGCGTAGGACACCAGGCCGGAGACGTTGAACGCCGGGATGTGGGTGCCCACCAGCGCCGGGTATTCACCGCGGTTGCGGTACCAGTAGTCCGCCATGATCACGCCGCCCAGCGGCGGGATGATCGAGCCCAGCAGCACCAGGAACGGGATCAGCCACTCGTACATGCCGCCGATGGCCAGGATGATGCCGATACCGGCGGCCAGCAGGGTCATGGTGCGGCGGCGCTCGCTGCGCACCAGGTGGCAGGCGGCGGCGGAGACGTTGTAGATGGTCGGACCCTGGATGGTCCACAGGTTCAGGCAGAGCATGATCACCGCGGCGAAGGACAGGCCCTGCAGCACCATCACTTCGACGATGTCGGCGTTCTGGTAGACGATCGCGCACCAGGCGCCGGCGACGATCATCAGGCCGTTGCCGATGAGGAAGGCGACCACGCTGGCGATCACCGCGATGCGCCCGCTGCGGGCCATGCGCGTCCAGTTGGTGGCCTGGGTCGCGCCGCTGGCGAAGGTGCCGAAGACCATGGTCACGGCGGCGGAGAAGGTCAGCGTCTGGCTCGGCTCCTTCGCCAGCAGGCCGCTCCAGCCGCCGGCGTAGTTGGTGGCGATGACCATCGAGGCCACCAGCAGGATGAACATCAGCGGCACCGATACGCGGGACATGATGTCCAGCCCCTTGAAGCCGATGATCGCGGTGATCGAGAACAGCAGGCCGAACACCACCATCAGCGGAATATTCAGCCACTCGGGCAGGCTCAGCATCTTCACCAGCACGATGGCCACGGTGGCGGTGCCCCAGGCGTACCAGCCCAGTTCGGCGAAGCCGAGGAGGAAGTCGGACAGCTTGCTGCCGCGCTCGCCGAAGCAGAAGCGCCCCATCAGCACGGTGTTCAGGCCACTGCGCGAGGCGATCAGGCCCAGGGCGGCGGCGTAGATGGCGAGCAGCACGTTGCCGATGAAGGCGACCCAGAGCATGTCGACGAAGTCGAAGGCCATGCCGATCTTGCCGCCGGCGAACATGGTGCCGGTGAAGAAGGTGAAGCTGAACAGCACCATGGCGATGGGCAGCAGGCCTTTGCGCCCTTCCCTGGGCGTCGCGCTCAGGGGGAACTCACTGGGGGAACTCATCGAGGCTTTTTTCATCGGGGGGCATTCCGCGAGGATTGGTTGAGGACTCCCGGCCAACGCAAATAGCGGGCCGGAAAAGCCAATCAGGAACGACGCGGAAATTTTGAGCATGACGAACATTGTGAACTGTTCACAATGCACACTTCCGATGGGTGTAACGGCGTTTCAAGATAGCTCAAATGTGCATTGTGCGGATTTTCGGGGCACGATGCAGCTTTTTTGCACCAAAACCTGACCAAGCCTTGATTCAGGTTCGTACCGTTCGGCGGAATTCCCCTCTCCAGGTACGATGGCCGTCTGCACTTTCTCCCTGCGACACCCTGTCACCCCCAGACAAGGAAATGGCACGGACAACAAGTCCGGTACACCCCGACACAGGCAGACTCTCCTCAATCTTCCGTCCGTCATCCACTCCCCGTGGCTGGCGGACAAGCCACGAAAAGCCCGCCAACACAAGAATAGGGAGTAACCCAATGAGCGTCGCCAGGTTCCTCGCTCCATCGGTCCTCGCGCTGGGCACCTGCCTCGCGATGAGCGCAGCCCACGCCGAGCTGCCGACCGAGAGCATCGGTGAGACCGTCTTGCCGTTCCCGCCCTCGCCGCACCGTGCGTACATCGTCGACGTGGAGTTCGAGAACTTCATCGCCGGCCGCGTCACCGTGGTCGACCCCGAGCAGAAGAAGATGCTCGGCATGGTCAGCACCGGCTTCGTCGCTCCGTCCACCCTGAGCCATGACGCCAAGACCCTGTACTCCGCCGACACCTTCTACTCCCGCGGCACCCGCGGCGTGCGCACCGACGTGCTGACCGCCTGGGACACCTCGAACCTGCGTCCGAAGTGGGAAGTGGAAATCCCGGCCAAGCGCGCCTCGATCCTGACCCAGAAGTACGCCCTGGGCGCGAGCTCCGACGACCGCTTCGTCTACGTCTACAACTTCACCCCGTCCACCTCGATCACCGTGGTCGACACGCAAGAGAAAAAGGTTGCCAGCGAAATCGCCATCAGCGGCTGCGTGCTCAACTACCCGGTGGGCAAGCGCAGCTTCGCCTCGCTGTGCGGTGACGGCCAGTTGCAGATCACCAGGATCGGCGACGACGGCAAGGAAGTCGGCCGCAGCCAGACTCCCTTCTTCGATCCGAACAAAGAGAAGCTCAACGAACGCGGCCTGGCCGTGGGCGAGACCTACTTCTTCGTGACCACCGACGGCATGGTCAAGCCAGTGGACGTCTCCGGCGACAAGCCGAAGATGCTGCCGAGCTGGTCGCTGACCACCGACGAAGAGCGCAAGAAAGGCTGGGGCACCGGCGGCTGGCAGCTGATGGCCGTAGCGCCCAAGCTGAACCGCATGTACGTGCTGATGCATGAAGAGCACAGCGCCGGCAAATGGGAAGACCCGAGCCCGTTCATCTGGGTCTACGACCTGAAGACCCAGAAGAAGATCGCCACCCTGGAAGCACCCAAGCCGGTGTGGAGCCTGCACGCCACCACCGACGACAAGCCGCTGCTGCTGGGCACCGACATCGAAGGCGGCCTGCAGATCTTCGACCTGAAGACCGGCAAGTACAACGGCAGCATGGACAAGATCGCCAAGACGCCGATCCTGGTCCTGAGCCACTAAGCCTTTTTAGCAAGTCATCCCTGAGAGGTACGGATATGTTTTCCGATCCGATCCTGATCATCGCCAGTGCGGTGGCCGTTGCGGTGCTGCTCGCCAGCGCCGCCAGCCACAAGCTGCGCGCGCCGATGCGCTTCGCCCGCCAGGTCGAAGACTACGGCCTGCTGCCGGCCTCGCTGGTCGGCCCGGTGGCCCGCGTGCTGCCGGTGGTCGAGGGCGTCATCGCCTTCGCCCTGCTGGTGCCGGCGAGCCGTCATGTGGCGGCCCTGGCCGCCACGGCGCTGATCCTGTTCTATGCCGGTGCTATCGGCATCAACCTCTGGCGCGGTCGTCGTGATATCGACTGCGGTTGCTCCGGCCCCGGCCAGATGCAACCGCTGCGCCCGGTCCTGCTGCTGCGCAACGCAATCATCGCGGCGCTCGCCCTGCTGGCCGCCAGCGCTCCACAGGCTCGCGAGCTGGGCGTGTTCGACGCCTTCGTGATCCTCGCGGCCAGCGCCGTCACCCTGCTCCTGTATGCCGCGGCGGACAGCCTGCTGGCGAACCATCCCCGTCTGCTCAAACTCATCGGAAGGTGAACAAATGGAAGGCCTGATCGTTTCCAACATTCTTCTCTGGGTGCTGCTCATCGCCCTCGCCTTCACCGTGATGGCGCTGGTGCGCCAGATCGGCGTCCTGCATGGCCGCATCGCTCCGGCCGGCGCGCTGATGGTCGACAAGGGCGTGGCCGTCAACGAGCCCGCGCCGAAAGTCACCGCCGCCGACCGCCACGGTCGCCCGGTCAACTTCGGTTATGAAGGCGAGCGCGGCCAGCTGCTGTTCTTCCTCTCGCCGACCTGCCCGATCTGCAAATCGTTGCTGCCGGCGATCAAATCCATCGCCAAGGACAAGGCCGGCGAGCTGGAAGTGATCTACGTCAGCGACGGCGACATGGCCGCCCAGCAGGCGCTGATCGCCGAGCACGGCCTGGAAAAAGCCGCCTACGTGGTCGGCCCGGAAGTCGGCATGACCTACCAGATCGGCAAGCTGCCCTACGCCGCGCTGATCGACAGCAAGGGCGTACTGCGCGCCAAGGGCCTGGTGAACTCCCGCGAGCACCTGGACAGCCTGTTCGAGGTCGAGCACCTGGGCAGCGCCACCCTGCAGCAGTACATGAATGGCCACAGCCACAACGGCGTGCACACCCACGACGCCAGCCACGGCCACAGCCACTGATCACGGAGAGAACAAGAATGAAATTCCTCGACAACCTGTTCGAGCGCTCCTCCCGCCAGGTGGCCAACGTCACCTCGCGGCGCAAGCTGCTGGGCCGCTTCGGCTCGCTGCTGGTGGCCGGCGCGGCGCTGCCGATCATCCTGCCGATCGACCGCACCTCCAAGGCGCTCGCCGCCGAGGCGCCGAAGGCCGGCGACCCGGGTGATCCGAACAGCTGCGACTACTGGCGCTACTGCTCCATCGACGGCTTCCTCTGCACCTGCTGCGGCGGCACCACCACCTCCTGCCCGCCCGGCACCGATGCTTCCCAGGTGACCTGGATCGGCACCTGCCGCAACCCGGCAGACGGCAAGGACTACATCATTTCCTACAACGACTGCTGCGGTAAGCACAGCTGCTCCCAGTGCGCCTGTACCCGCAACGAGAGCGAGGAACCGCTGTACCGTCCGTTCAACAACAACGACGTCAACTGGTGCCTGGGCGCGGAATCGCGCATCTACAACTGCACCGTCACCATTATCCGCGGCGTCGCGGTCTGAGTCCGGAGAAGTCCCATGCGTAGTCTCGTTGTCGGCGCCCTGCTCTGCAGCCTGGTCGCCCCCATTGCCCAGGCCCGCGCGATCCCCGATCCGCACCAGCGCCCGGCGCCCGGCAACGAGGCGGAGCAGAAGCCGATCTCCCAGCTCAGCTACACCCCCGCCACCAACTACCAGTTGCAGTGCGCCGGCTGCCACCTCACCGAAGGCAGCGGCAGCAAGGCCAACGACACGCCGCGCCTGCACGGCTTCGTCGGCAACTTCCTGAAGGTGGATGGGGGCCGGCAATTCCTCGTGCGCGTGCCGGGCATGTCGCAGTCCGCGCTGAACGACGCGCAACTGGCCGACCTGCTCAACTGGCTGCTGCGCAAGGAAGGCATGGCTGGCGACAGCATGCCCGCCGAGTTCAAGCCGTACACCGCCGAGGAAGTGAAGGCCACGCGCTACCAGGCCCTGATGAACCTGCCCGGCACCCGTGCCGGCTTGATCCAGGAAATGCGCAAGCAGGGCATCACCATCACCGATGGGATGAGCGATGCGTATTGAGTGATTGCTCCGGCGGCTTGCCCGCCGAACTGTTTTGCCTCCGCATTCAGCCCGCCGCTCCAGCGGGCTTTTTTATGCGCGACGGATTTGCAGGGGGTATCTGGCACCACCGGAGCGAGCACCGACTCTTCGCGGACAAGGTCCGCTCCTACGAAAAGTCATCGGCGACGAGGCCGACCTGTAGGAGCGGACCTTGTCCGCGAAAAGCGCCTGTAGGGCGCTCTCCTCAAGGCAACCTCAACTGCTCTCCCGCACCATCAACTCGAACCCCAGGTCCATCACCGGTTCGCTCACCGGCTTGTCGTTGATCAGGTCGAGCAGTCGCTCCGCAGCATGGGTGCCAATAGCCTTGCGTGGTGTGCGAATGCTGGACAGGCGCGGCACCATGAATTCCGAGCTGGGCAGGTCGTTGAAGCCCAGCACCGCCACCTGCTCGGGGATGCGGATGCCGTGGCGCATGGCTTCCAGCAGCGCACCGTGCGCCAGGTCGTCGTTGCCGAAGAAGATGCCCTCGACCTGCGGCTGGCTGGCCAGCAACTGGCGAAACAGCTCGCCGCCAAGGCCCACCGAAGAGGGACGCGGCGTGAGGATTTCCAGCGCAGGGTCGTAGCAGCCAGCCTGCTGCAGCGCGCGGCGATAACCCTCGCCGCGCAGCAGCGTGCGCTGGTCCAGCTGCGCGCCGATGTAGGCCAGGCGTTTGCGGCCGCTCTTGAGCAGATGCTTGGCCGCCGCCTCCCCCGCACGAATCTGCGAGAAGCCCACGCAATGCAGCCCGGCGCCAGGGTCGAGGTCCATCATGTAGACGCTCGGCACGCCGCTCGCCTCGATCATCCGTCGTGCGCTTTCCGTGCGATCGAAGCCGGTCAGCAGCAACCCGCGCGGCTGATAGGAGAGGTAGTTGCGCAGCAGGTTCTCTTCTTCGTCACGGGAGTAGTGGTAGTTGCCGATCAGCACTTCGAGGCCGCGTGGGTGCATCACCGCGTGAATGGCTTCGAGGGTTTCGATGAACAACTGGTTCGCCAGCGACGGCACCAACACCACGATGTTGTGGCTCTGCTTGGAAGCCAGCGCGCGGGCGGCGGGGTTGGCGACGTAGCCCAGTTCGCTGGCCGCCTGTCGGACCTTTTCCGCCAGCTCCTCGGCCACCGTGCTCACCCCGCGCAGGGCCCGCGAAGCGGTGATCGGGCTTACTCCGGCGCGGCGCGCTACTTCATCCAGTGTCGGTCGGCCGGTCGTTCGGGAGCTTTTGTCGTTCTTCTTGTCATTCTTCTTGACGGTCATCGGGCATATTGCCAAATAAAAATCGAGGCACTAAGGTAGCGCTGTCTTGCGACCAGGGCAATTGCCTGAGACCAGCTCCGCTGGCCCTCGCCCGCCGGTCCCTTGCTCGTCATCAGAGCACCGCCGAAACCGCCGAGACAGACCGACTAGAATGACAAGAATACGGAGGCAGCCGATGCTTTTCGTTGCGCCCAACAAAGATAGCGCTGTCTCAGTAATGGGGCTTTCCATGACCACCTCCATCGATGCCGTTCTCATCATGGGCGTCTCCGGATGCGGCAAATCCAGCGTCGGCGAGGCGCTTTGCCTGCGCAACGGCGCGTTCGCCATCGAAGGCGACTCCTTCCACCCCGCCGCCAACATCGAGAAGATGAGCGCCGGCATTCCGCTCACCGATGAAGACCGCGCCGGTTGGCTCGATACCCTCGCCGCCGAACTGCAAAAGGCCATCGCCGCCGGCCAGCGTCCGGTGCTCACCTGCTCCGCGCTCAAGCTCATCTACCGCGAACGCCTGCGCCGCGCGGTGCCCGGCCTGGGCGTGGTGTTTTTGGAGCTGACCCGTGACGCCGCCGCCGAGCGCGTCGCCACCCGCCCCGGTCACTTCATGCCGGCCAGCCTGATCGACAGCCAGTTCGCCGCCCTCGAACCGCCACTGAGCGAACCGCTGACCCTGCACCTGGATGCCACGCGCCCGGTCGACGACCTGGCCGAAGCCGCGCACCTGTGGTGGCGACAGCATTCCAGCGACTGACCTCGATAGCGCCTGCCCGCTCAAGATAGCGCTATCTCAACCTAAAGCCGCTCCGGCACACAACGACAACAACAGGAGAGCCCCATGCTCGGCATGTCCCACGAGACCTATCTGCTGCTGGACGCGGTGGTCACCATCATCGGCCTGATCCTGCTGATCACCCGTTTCAAGATCCATCCCTTCGTCGCCCTGATCATCGCCGCCGGCTTCCTCGGCCTGACCTCCGGCATGCCCGTGGCGACCATCGTCAAATCCTTCCAGGACGGCTTCGGCGGCGTGCTCGGCTTCGTCGGCATCATCCTTGCGCTGGGCACCATGCTCGGCAAGATGATGGCCGAGTCCGGCGGCGCCGATCAGATCGCCCGCACGCTGATCCAGGCCTTCGGCAAGCAGCGCGTGCACTGGGCGATGATGTTCGCCGCCTTCCTGGTCGGCATCCCGCTGTTCTTCGAGATCGGCTTCATCCTGCTAGTGCCGCTGGTGTTCATCGTCGCCCGGCGCAGCGGTGTTTCGCTGATCAAGATCGGCATCCCGCTGCTCGCCGGCCTCTCCGCCGTGCACGGCCTGGTGCCGCCACACCCGGGCCCGCTGCTGGCCATCGGCGTGTTCGGCGCGGACATCGGCAAGACCATCTTCTACGGCCTGCTGGTCGCCCTGCCTACCGCCGCCATTGCCGGTCCGATCTTCGGCGCCTGGATCTCGAAGATGATTCCCGGCCAGCCGAATGAAGAGCTGGTGGCGCAGATTGCCCACGAGCCGGACACCAGCAACCTGCCCAGCTTCGGCGCCACCCTGTTCACCGTGCTGCTGCCGGTGTTCCTGATGCTGCTGAAGACCTTCGCCGACGTCATGCTCGCCGATGGCCACGTGGTACGCGCCTGGCTGGACATGATCGGCCACCCGATCACCGCCCTGCTGCTGGCCCTGCTGCTGTCGCTCTACACCTTTGGCCACGCCCGCGGCTTCGACTCGAAGAAGATCCTCAAGCTGCTCGACCAGAGCCTCGCGCCCACTGCTGCCATCGTGATGATCATCGGCGCTGGCGGCGGCTTCAAACAGATGCTGGTGGCCAGCGGCGTGGGCGACGTGATCGGCCACATGGCGGTGCACGCACAGATTTCGCCGATCCTCCTGGCCTGGCTGGTCGCCGCGGTGATCCGCATCGCCACCGGCTCCGCCACCGTCGCCACCATTACCGGCGCGGGCATCGTGGTGCCAGTGATCGACCTGATCCCCGGCGTGAATCGCGAACTGCTGGTGCTCGCCACCGGCGCCGGCTCGCTGATCCTCTCCCACGTCAACGACGCCGGGTTCTGGCTGGTGAAGCAGTACTTCAACATGAGCGTGATGGAGACCTTCAAGACCTGGACGGCGATGGAGACGATCCTCTCGGTGGTTGGACTGGGGTTCATTCTGCTGCTGTCGTTGTTCGTCTGAGGCATTGATCGAGGGGTATCGCACCGATCGGTGAGTCTGTGCCGGCGACTCCCCCTCACCCCAACCCTCTCCCTCAGGGAGAGGGAGCAAATCGTGCCGGCTGACGCAAATGTTTCATCCTGCACCGGCCAGTCCCCTCTCCCTCCGGGAGAGGGTTAGGGTGAGGGTGCTCTTGAAAGCGACACCCCCTGATCCGTAGGGCGCATAACGCGGCACGCGTTATCCGCCAAACCCTGTGCACCGAGCCCGACGGCGGATAACCGCAAGCGGTTATTCGCCCTACATAGGCGCGCCCTGTACTCTCAAAGCTGAATCGATTTATCTGAATACCGCTACGATGTAAAACAGACCAGTCGCCCACCTTCCCCCGAGGGATGAGTCATGCCAGAGAACCACTCGCTCGACCATCTGTTCCCCCGCCTCACCGACATCCCCGACACCTGGCGCCCCGACGCGCCGGTCGAACAACGCGAGTACCTGGTCAACGGTGAGCTGCGCCGCTGGGACGGCCCGCTTGCGCCGGTGCGCAGCCCGATCTTCCTCGCCACCAACGAGGGCGACGAACAGGTCATCCTCGGCAGCACGCCGCTGCTCGACGCCGACGCCGCCCTCGCCGCGCTGGACGCCGCCGTGGCCGCTTACAACAACGGCCAGGGCGAATGGCCCAACCTGCGCGTGGCCGAGCGTATCGCCCACATCGAGCGCTTTCTCGTCCGCATGCGCGAGCAGCGCACCGCCGTGGTCAAGCTGCTCATGTGGGAGATCGGCAAGAACCTCAAGGACTCGGAGAAGGAGTTCGACCGCACCTGCGACTACATCGTCGACACCATCGAGGCGCTCAAGGCGCTGGACCGCCGCTCCAGCCGCTTCGAACTGGAACAGGGAACTCTGGGGCAGATCCGCCGCGTGCCGTTGGGCGTAGCGCTGTGCATGGGCCCGTACAACTACCCGCTGAACGAGACCTTTACCACCCTGATCCCGGCGCTGATCATGGGCAACACCGTGGTCTTCAAGCCCGCCAAGTTCGGCGTGCTATTGATTCGCCCGCTGCTCGAAGCCTTCCGCGACAGCTTCCCGCCGGGGGTGATCAACGTCATTTACGGACGCGGCCGCGAGACCGTCAGCGCGCTCATGGCCAGCGGCAAAGTCGACGTCTTCGCCTTCATCGGCACCCACTCCGGCGCTGCCGACCTGAAGAAACTCCACCCACGCCCGCACCGCCTGCGCGCCGCCCTCGGACTCGACGCCAAGAACCCCGGCATAGTCCTGCCCAGTGTCGACCTCGATAACGCCGTCAGTGAAGCCATTACCGGTGCCCTCTCCTTCAACGGCCAGCGCTGCACCGCGCTGAAGATCCTCTTCGTCCACGAAGACGTGCTGGAGAGTTTCCTCGACAAGTTCAGCGCCAAGCTCGCCGAACTCAAACCCGGCATGCCCTGGGAGCCGGGCGTGGCACTGACGCCGCTGCCCGAGCCGGGCAAGGTCGACTACCTGAACGACCTGCTGCAGGACGCCCTGGCCAAGGGCGCCAAGGTCATCAACGAAGGCGGCGGCGAGAGCCGCGAAAGCTTCTTCTACCCCGCCCTACTAAGCCCGGTGCGCGCCGACATGCGCATCTACAACGAAGAACAGTTCGGCCCGCTGGTCCCCGTGGTGCCCTACCGCGAGTTGGACGAAGTGATCGACTACGTCCTGCAATCCGACTACGGCCAGCAGCTCAGCCTGTTCGGCAACGACCCGGAAAAGGTCGGCCCGCTGGTAGACGCCTTCGTCAATCAGGTCGGCCGCATCAACATCAACGCCCAGTGCCAGCGCGGCCCGGACAGCTATCCCTTCAACGGCCGCAAGAACTCCGCAGAAGGCACCCTCTCTGTCCACGACGCCCTGCGCACCTTCTCCATCCGCACCCTGGTCGCCACGCGCTTCACCGACGCCAACAAGGAACTAATCAGCCGGATCATCCGCGATCGCGACTCCAACTTCCTGACCACGGATTACATTTTCTGAGGTGACTCACCGAGGGGACTGGATCAGAGTGAAGCGCAACCCTGGCTTTTCCCCTGATACCGAAGTGCCGGAAGAGCGCAGCTGACACGCCCCACTCGAATACCCCCTCTCCCTTCAGGGAGAGGGCTGGGGAGAGGGCAACGCCCAGCGCCAAACGCTCCTTGGCCGCACATACGACTCTGTAATCGCGAGCTTGCTCGCGAAGTAGCGCGCTCTAGATCCCGAGTCATTCTCGTCGCCACCCTCTCCCCGCCTTTCCTCCCGCATCAACCGAGGCACCTCACCCATCGGCACCGGTGCAAAACATGGAAGACGCCAAAGTCATTCACCAGCAGCACGACCTCCTCGCCACCACCCGTCACCAAGTGCGCTTCGCGAAAGAGATCATCATCCAGACGAAAAAGACCCGCTCGCGGATCAGATGCCCCCCCTCGCGGGCAACCAATCAGGGCTGGTTGTCGATGAGGACGCCGCACAGAGGACGGTTGTAGCGGTGGAATACGGTGGGGATGTAGACGTCGCCCATGGAACAGCGCCTATGTTGAAGAAGCCGCCATGGCCGGCGCCAAACGGGTGGATGGCAGAACCGCGCAAGGTTGGCGAACCGGCAGACCCGAAGGTCCCCCTGCACGGCCCGCCATAGCAAACAGTCGTAGACGCATTGATGCGCCACCGTCTTACGAAGCGTTACCGTGCTTATTCCTTATGTTGGATTCACGCCGCCAAACCTGTCCCCTGTCGCTTTCACAGGGGTGACGGGGCCATGAGGAAGGATTGCAGCAATCAAATATGGTCCATCAATACCTTGCCTGGACCACTTGGAGCACACACATTTCTGCTACCCGACCATTCGGTTCAGGTCGAAGCACAGTAACCCAGTGCCGCTTATTGCTTTCCGTTGACCAGGCCATGAAATACGTCGAGTCCTTATAGCGGAACGGCCAGAGGTGCCAGTAGCGAAAAGTAAAGATTGGCTTGTCATCGCTATCCCACCAAGGCGCCGAGGTACTTTTCACCTTATAAGCACGGCCATCGTCATTCTTGTCTGCCAACTCTCTCTCAGCTGTCCCAGCGAGGTCATACCAGCGGTGCGGAATAATTTGCGTCGCTGATTTCGCGAAGATGACTTCGCTACCCGTAACCCCCATCTCTGCTTCCGGCGGATCGGGAACCTCCCTATCCGCATAGACGAAGTAAATATCGCCATCCCGATAATGCATTCGCGAATGCAGTCCGATTACCGATTCTTTCGTGCCGTCGTTATCGATATCAAAACTGTATTTTTTATATTCACCCATGTACTCGTAGGAAAAAGAAGATTCTTCAGCGATAGGTTGCGCCCCAGCAGGCAGTCCGGCAGGGGAGTCGAAATTATCGCCAAGCTTCCTACTCGAAGAGCGTAAGGAAAACTGACTGCAGAAATTTTTATCGCGCGCGAAGAGTGTTACCAGAGCCCCCTCTACAGGTCGTCGCCGGTCTTTCCCAGCCGGGTACTCGATTACATCTTTCGCTTTGATAAGCGCCTTGTTCGGCGTGAACTCGCAGGGGGCTTCAGACTTGCTCGACGACTCAACATCGGATGCCGCTTTCGTGCACGTCTCAACTCCTTCGGCAGTAACGATGACACGAAGACTGCACGAACCTTCCTCGTCACATCTAAAAGGAATTCGGCTGAACACTTTCGCCTTGTCCACCCATACACTGAGCCACTTCGATGGATCCGCACCACCGGCACCATAGGGATAGGCTGCGCCCAGCCCCATTTTCGCGCGGACTATCCGTCCATTAGCGAAAGCACAATCTTGCGGAGAAGTACTGAACACATCTTCGTTATAAATCGCATAGGGAACCACTTCTGCCCGATTGCTTGCAGCATCGCAATGCATCTTGAAGTGATAATCCATGTAGTCAGCTTGCGACACGCCGACCTTGAGCAAGAACACCACGACCACCTTCAGTATCAAGCGCACCATCGACTCTCATCCCTGTGATAGATGCCCAGCGGCACGGAAAAATAACACAGTCCCTTCTCGCTCCCCGAGCACACGCCTGTGAATCAGAACGCGGTTTCTGCCAAGAAATAGAGCGATCCCGTCACCATCGGAGCCCGTGGATTCTCCGCCGCATTCGTCTGCAGTCTCCCCCGCCCTCGGCTTTGACAGCAGCAGCCGACACGTCTCATGCTAACGCCAGCCTGTACCGCGCTGCAGGTTGAGCTAAAGCGCAGGCGCCCAGCAGTCCCAGCCCCCGGTATTCGAGGCCCCCCCCGCACTTGAGCCAGCATGATCGAGTTCTCGCATCCGCATAGCCGGGTATCCGCCCTGGTAGTGGACCCCGTGGTCGGCCAACTCTCCAGCCTCTTCGACCTGAGCGGCCGCGTGGGCGTGGTGTTCCTGCTGTGCTCCTACGCTATCGCCTATGTCCTGTTCCGCTTCCGCCAGCATCGCGGGCTGACGCAGTCGGCATCGTTCTGGCAGTTCATCGGCGGCGCGCGGGTGAATTTCCATCGCTCGGCGCTGCTGGATTACCGCTACTACCTGGTGCGCGGCATCCTCAATGTGGCGTTGCTGGTGCCCATCGTCGGGCTGGTCGATCCGTACATCCTGCGTTCGGGCGATTACATCGCCTTCTTCACCAATCTGTGGGGCGCACGGCCGCAGGTGGGCGAGAACCTGGGCCTGTCGCTACTCTACGGCCTGGGAGTATTCCTCGTCAGTGACTTCAAGAACTACTGGGTGCACCGCGCCTTCCACTCGCGCTGGCTGTGGGCGTTCCACAAGGTGCATCACTCGGCGGCGGTGCTGACGCCGATCACGGCGAGCCGCGTGCACTTCGTGGAGAAGCTGGCGGCGAACCTGGCCGGGACCGCGCTGCTCGGCGCCTACGCCGGTATCTTCTGGTACGTCTGTGGCGGGCAGGTCAGCGCCTATACGCTGTTCGGCGTGACCTACCTGATCCTGCTGTTCAACGTGCTGGCCACGAACCTGCGCCACAGCCATGTCTGGCTGTCGTTCGGGCCGGTGATCGAGCACGTGGTGAACAGCCCCGCCCAGCACCAGATCCACCACAGCGACGCGCCCCGCCACTTCAACAGGAACTTCGGCATCAACCTGTCGCTGTGGGACTGGATGTTCGGCACGCTCTACGTCACCCAGCGCACGCCGGAGCCGATCCAGTTCGGCGCCGGGGAGCATGACGATGCGAAGTATTCGTCACTGTGGAGCCTGATCGTGACGCCGTTTGTGGAAACTGGACGCAAGATGCGGATAGCCCTGCGTCCACAGATGACGACACCTCATGATGAGGCCAGCAAGGCATGATGCAGATGGCTCCAGGGAAATGCGGACGGCGCCGATATCGAGACTTCACATGCGCTGGGCGTACCGATCATTTCTCTCGCGATCCATAAGCTGGTCAGGAACCGAAGCTCCGGCTAGCGACTTGCCGGGCGTGTTCTGACGTCGATCAGACAAGAAGTGGGCATGCAGGGATAGCGCGCGCCCACCTGTCTTATTGGCTTCCTTCAGTTCTCATTCCCGCACCCCTGCCCCCACACCGGGTACCGCAGCGTATGCAACTTTCCGGCACTGTCCTCATAAGTCATCTCCACCTCCCGAATCCCGCAGAAGTCCAGGTCCGGTGCCTGTACCACGCGCTTGATATCGAGCTTTTGCCCGAAGTGGTAATCCTGCGCAGGTGGTGCGTCCTGCGCGGCGAGAGCCGCGCAGGAAAAGGAGAAGCAAGCCAAGGCGATGGCCAGCGCTTTCATGGTCGATCTCCACGAGAAGAAGCACGCGGCATCGGCGCGCCGGTCATGCTGGGTAGAACTTCGTCGCGACGGATGACCCCATGGAACAGTGCGGCGGCGAGGTGCAGGAGGATGGTCGCCAGCAAGGCATAGGCAATGACGCTGTGGGCGCTGCGCAGGATGGCGTGGAGTTGCACCGACGGCGAGACTAGCGCAGGCAGTTCGAATCCACCCCACAGCACGACCGGGTAGCCACCGGCCGATTGCATGGTCCAGCCCACCAGCGGCTGGGCCAGCAGCAGGCCGTAGAGCACAAGGTGCGAGAGGTGCGCGGCGCTACGTTGCCAGCCGGGCATGTCGCTGGGCAGCGCGGGAATTCGGTGAGTCAGGCGGACGACGATGCGCAACAGCACAAGCACCAGCAGTGCGGCACCCAGGGGTTTGTGGATGGCGACCAGCGCGGCGTGGCGCGGGGAGACGCTGGCGACCATGCCCAGGCCGATCAGCAGCATGGCGAGTACCAGCACCGCCATGAGCCAGTGCAGCACGCGCAGGGCGAGCGGGAAGTAGATCGGTTTCATCAGTGGGTCTCCTGCGCCTGCTCACGGGTGCGACGGTTGAAAGATTCCGAGTAGGCGGCCGAGCGCGCGCTGAGCAGCGGGTCGTCGGAGGCGCGGATGCCGTCGGGGAGGATCAGCGGGTCGTAGTTGACGTCGCGGCAGTCACCGCCGATTTCTGGTTGCAGGCGTTCGATCACCAGCTCGCCGGCGTCCACCGTGCGGCGGCTGGCGGGCCAGGCCTGGGTGGCGTCGCTGGTGCTGTCGCCGGGTTCGCCCAGGGTGAATTGCAGGCGCCAACGCAGCGGGCCGGCGGCGATGCGCTGAGCCAGTTCGTCGGCGAGGAAGTCGGCGTCGCCGCGCTTGTCGGCGGCCATCGGCTCGACCGGGGCCTCGGGCTGTACGGACCAGCGCACGGGCTGTTCCTTGCCGTCCTTGTTCACCAGGTAGAAGGCGTTGAGGCCGTAGTAGGCGCTGTTGGCATAGCTGGACGAAGGCGTGGAGGATTTCACCCATTGCAGGAACGGCTGGGTTTCCGGGTGGGCCTTGAAGAAGGTGCCGGCCTTTTCCGGGTCGGACTTGCCCGTGCCCGGTTGTGGCGCGGTGGCCTGTTGCAGGGCGAAGAAGCTGGCGACGTCGCGCACGACGAAGACCGGCATGGCGTTCATGCCGGTGCGCCACTCCTGTCCGTCCGCCGGCAGGAAGCGCAAAGCGAGACTGCGGATCGGCGCGGCGCCGTCGCTGGCCTTGGGATTGCCACCAGGGATGGCGAGACGCCCCACCACCGGCACGCGGCCGACGGAGAACAGGCTGGCGCGTGACAGATCGGCCAGCCCGCCGTTGCTGTCGAAGTGGCCGATCACACACAGTCCCTTGGCGTGGTTGCGCCGGTAGCCGGGGTAGACGCCGCCGTTGTGCTCCAGCGTATTGATGACCTTGCCCGGGGTGAGGCGCTGCGGGTCGAGCCAGCCGGCGACGTAGGCGAAGACGGCGGCCACGCCGAGTACCACGGCGCCGATGGCGGCCAGGCGCAGGGGCACGTTGGGTGTGGGTGTTTCTGTCATTTCCAGCTCCTCAGGCTTAGGCTGAATGCGTTGAGCCGGTATGACGCACCGTGCGCGGGGTTATTCCCGCCACTGGCGAAAGATTTATTTTTTCGTGTGGAAGGAATAGATCGCCGCAAAGTTCGTCTTTCTCGCTCGAACCCACCCATTCCTGGCGCACCGATGCATTCACTGGACGACCACTCATTGCGCGAGCTGCTGCCCCGACTGCGGCGCTTCGCCCTGTCGCTGACACGCAGCACGAGCAGCGCCGACGACCTGGTGCAGGCCACGCTGGAGAAAGCGCTGTCGGCCTGGACCGGCCGCCGCGACGACGGCGACCTGCGCGCCTGGCTGTTCTCGATTCTCTACCGGCACTTCATCGACGGGCAGCGCCGCGCGCGGCGCTACGCGCGAATCCTCAGCTTGTTCGGCGCAGACAGCGCGGTCAGCGCATCCCCCGAGGACATCGTCAGCGCACGCTCGACCCTGGAGGCCTTCGAGCGCCTGCCGGCCGAGCAGCGTGCGCTGCTGACGCTGGTGAGCGTCGAAGGCCTGAGCTACCGCGAGGTGGCCGAGGCACTGAATATTCCCATGGGCACCGTCATGTCCCGCCTGTCGCGCGCCCGCACGGCGCTGCGTGCGCTGAGCGAAGGACAGGCGGCGACACCTTCTTTGCGGGTACTGAAATGAACGAACGCATTCCCGACGGCACTCCCCAGGAACAGGATCTGCACGCCTACCTCGACGACCAGCTGGACCCGTCGCGCCGCCAGTGGGTGGAAGCCTGGCTAGCCACTCACCCGGACGATACCCGCCGCGTGGAAGGCTGGCGACAGGATGCCCAGCAACTGCGCGCGGCCTTTGCCGGGCAGGTGCGCGGAGCGCTGCCAGAGCAGTTGGACCCGGCGCGGATTCGCCGTCAGCTCCAGCAACGCCGGCGTACCCGGCTGGCCACGGCGGCGGCACTGCTGGTGGCGCTGGGCGTCGGCGGCATGGGCGGCTGGCAGATGCGCGGCGACGCCATGATGCGCGGCATGGTGCCGATGCAGGACGCGGTACAGGCTTACCGGTTGTTCGCCGATGCCAGCCAGAGCGGGCTGGACCTGCGCGATGGCGGTGATCTGCACGGCTGGCTGGCACGCTACCTGAAGGACGCCACGCCGCCGCCGGCACTGGAACAGGTCGGGCTGAAGACCGTGGGTGCGCGCCTGCTAGCCACCGAACAGGGGGCGGCGGCGCTGGTGATCTACGAAGATGGACAGGGCCGCCGGCTGACGTTCTTCATCCGCCCGCCGGGTCCGCGCCACGAGATGCTGCCACAGGGACAGCGGACCGATGGGGACCTGCTGGCGCGTTACTGGAGCCAGGGTGGCTACAACTACGCGCTGGTGAGCCGCAGCGATGATCCGCAGGCGCAGGTCGTCGGGCAGTTGGTGGGGTTCTAGGGGCGACGGGGCGATTGGAGGCGGACGTTGTCCGCCCTTCGCGGACAAGGTCCGCTCCTACCGGGTTTGATGGTAGGGCCTAGCGCCCCGAGGTCTGCATCGTCGCGCCGCCGAGGCTGACGTCGAAGAACTCCGCCGCCGAGGCCGCGAGGTCACGGTGAATGGCTTGGCGGTCGAGGCCCTGGGAGTCCTTGCACAGGTCCGGCGTGGCCTCCTTCTCTTCCTCGGAGCACGGCGCCATGAACACGAAGTGCCCCGCGCCATCGAGTATCCGCAGGTCCGGCTGCTGCGGCAGCTTGCGCGCCAGGGCGCCGGCGTTCTTCTTCCAGTCGAGGATGTGGTCGTCGTTGCCGGTGTAGAGCAACACGGGCACCTGCACGTCTTCCAGTTCGTGGGTGCCGTACATCAGGCTCAGCGGCGCAAGCAGCAGCAAGGCACCGACGCGTGGATCGGCCATCGGCACCAGGTCGCGGCGATCCGCCCGCACGGTGCCCTGCTCGCTGCAGGCGTCGCTATCGTCCGGGCGCTGCTGGCAATATTTGATCAGGCGCTCCAGGCGCGGCTGCGCGCCGGCGAGGATCAGTGCGGTCTCCCCGCCTGCCGAATAGCCGATCACGCCGACCTTGCGTGGGTCGACGATGCTGGCCACTTCGGGATCGAGCAGCGCCGCGTTGATGGTCTCGGAGACCTGCAGCGGACGCCCGTAGAGATTGCTCAGGGCGCCGAGGCGGCTGTGGTCATGCAGGTTGTCGCCTGGGTGCAACAGCGTCACCACGACGAAGCCCTTGCGCACCAATGCTTCGATCAGGTCGCGGTGGGCCAGCGGCGTGCCGTAGTTGCCGTGGGACATCACCAGCAGCGGGAAGCGCCCGTTCGCGGTCTTGCCTTCGTAGGCGACGTCGAGGATGAAGTTGCCCAGGTGCAGCGGATGTTCGGCCGCGCGCGTCGGGTAGAAGGCGATGGCCTTCATCGGTTGCTGGTCCAGCGGATCGCTCACCTGCAGGCGATGGAAACCCACGTTCCAGCCGGGCGACGCCCAGCCCGCGGTACTGAAGGTAACGAGCAGCACAATCCAGAGCAGGCGCCTCGCCATGGTGCAGTTCGCCTCGAAATGTATCCAGATCAGGCGCCACGAGGCTTGTCGGGGGATGCGAGAACCGCGCGGCGCCGCCAGGAGTGAATCTCTGCATAGTACGCGCCAGTTTTACCGGGCTCGAGGTAGCGGACGGATGGCAACGCCAGGGCAATGAAAAAGCCCCGCAAGGCGGGGCTTTCTCCGGAGCGGCAATCGATCAGGCAGCGGCGAACTGGCTGGCGATGTTGGCCTGCGCGCTGGCAATGGCGTTGCGGCGCGGCTCGTCACCGTAGGCCAGGCCTTCGGCGCGGACGAACTCGATGTCGGTGATGCCGAGGAAGTTCAGCACCAGTTGCAGGTAGTTCTCGTGGGCGACACCGGTCGGCTGGCCAGCGTGGATGCCGCCGGCGGTGGAGACGATGATCACTTTCTTGCCGACAGCCAAACCTTCAGGGCCGCTCTCGGTGTAGCGGAAGGTCTTGCCGGCGACGGCGATGCGGTCGATCCATGCCTTGAGCTGGCTGGGCACGGAGAAGTTGTACATCGGCGCACCGATGACGATGGCGTCGGCGGCCAGGAACTCCTCGATGCTCTGCTCGCCGAGGGCGGCTTCGTGCTTCTGCGCGGCATCGCGCAGTTCGGCCGGGGTGCCGGCGGCGACCAGGCTGGCGGAGGACAGGTGGCGGATGGCGTCGGCGGCCAGGTCGCGGTAGGTGACCTGTACGCCCGGCTCGGCGGCAACCCAGGCGGCGACCACCTCGGCGCTCAGCTGACGGGAAGCGGAGTTATCGCCCAGGATGCTCGAATCGATGTGCAGCAGTTTCATGTTTGCTCTCCAGATAGCGTGGGCCAAACGGGTTGGCCAAGTGTCACGGCGGAAGAATGCGTCGTTGGAGGCAAGACTACGCATGTAGCCAATCATCGATAAGTCAGCAAAAATGCAATGATTCGTCTCATCAGTAGGACAATACCATGCAGGACCTCAACGATCTCTTCTACTTCGCCAAGGTGGTGGAGGCCGGCGGCTTCGCCGCTGCCGGGCGCTTGTTGGGGTTGCCGAAGTCACGCCTGTCGCGGCGGGTGGCGGAGCTGGAGGCGCGACTCAACGTGCGCCTGCTGCAACGCACCACCCGCAAGCTGGCCCTGACCGACTTGGGCGAGCGCTATTACCGACATTGCCAGGCCATGCTGGTGGAAGCCGAGATGGCAGACGAGGTCGCCGCCCAGCTCAGCGCCGAACCACGCGGACGGGTGCGCTTGTCCTGCCCGGTGGCGCTGGCGGAAACCTCGCTCAACGAGATGCTCCCGGGCTTCCTGGCCGCCTATCCGCTGGTGAACCTGGAGTTGCTGCTGACCAACCGCCGTGTCGATCTGCTCAATGAAAGCATCGATGTGGCGCTGCGGGTGCGCGCGCCAGGGGACGAAGACCTGTCACTGATTTCGCGGCGCCTGCGCCGGGCGAAGACCGCGCTGGTGGCCGCTCCGGCGCTGCTCAAGGGGCGCAAGCCGCGTGCTCCGGAAGACCTGGCCGCCCTGCCCGTCCTCGGCGCCATCGAGAGTGATCGCAAGGTGCACATGAAGCTGATCGGGCCCGACGACGAGATTCGCGAGATCGCCCTCGAGGCGAGGTTGGCGGTGGAGGATTTCAACCTGCGCAAGAATGTGGCGCTGGCCGGGCTGGGGGTGACCCTGCTGCCGCTGCACTACTGCACACAAGAGTTGGAAGATGGCCGGCTGGTGCGCGTGCTGCCCGGCTGGAGCGAACCGGAGGCCTACCTGCAGGCGGTGTACCCGCACCGGCGCGGCATCCTGCCGGCGGTACGGGCACTGCTCGATTATCTCGAGGAAGGTTTTTCCAGGGACGACTGGCCGGTGTGACGGGCCTCAGGCGGGATTGCCGCCCAGGCCCATCAGCGCGCCGATCCAGCCCAGCAGCCGGCCGCCGCTGAGCCAGTCGATCCAGAACAGCTGGTGCAGCAGGACGATGGCCCAGAACACCAACTGGAACGAAACCTTGCGGGTCTTGTGGCGGAACACTTGCTGGGCCAGGAACGCCCCCGGCCAGCCACCCAGCAGCTCCAGCAGGTGCAGGCTCTGTTCGGGCGTGCGCCAGTCATTGCGTTCGGCGCTGCGCTTGTCGCGCCAGTAGGCGAGGAACGCCAGGACGCTGAAAACCGGATAGAGCAGCAGGAACCAGACGAAGTAGCCGTCCTTGAGCCACAGCGCCATGCCGATGACGGGCAGCGCCAGCAGGACGATCAGCCACAGCAGCGCACGCCCCACCGCGCGGCGCGGCGCCGACGGGAACGCCACTTCCCGGCCGCTGCGCACGCGCTCCCGCGTGGCGGCCGCCGCAGGCTTGCGGCGAATCGCCGGGGTGTCGATGGCCAGCGCGCCGAGCCGCGCATGCTCGGCGCGCGGACGGCCGTCCTTGTCGGTACCCTCGACGTAGCGAACCTGGTCGCCACTGAGCGGGCGCCGGTCGCCGCGGAACGCGGAGATATGCAGGAAGACTTCCTTGCCGCCGGACTGCGGACTGATGAAGCCGAAGCCTTTCTCATCGTCCCAGCGGCTGATGATGCCGTTCTTTTCCATGACTACAGACTCAGGGTTTTGCACTGCTCCAGTCGATCAGACTGAACTGCCAGGTCGCCAGGATCAGCAGGCCGAAAGCGATACGGTACCAGGCGAACGCGGCGTAGCTGTGATTGGCGATGAATTTCAGCAGCCCGCGTACAGCGATCATGGCGAAAATGAACGAGGTGACAAAGCCGACGGCGAACACGGGAAGGTCCGAGGGCTGGAACACATCGCGATACTTGTAGCCCGAGTAGAGCGCGGCGCCCACCATGGTCGGCATCGCCAGGAAGAAGGAAAACTCGGTCGCCGCCTTGCGCGACAAGCCGAACAGCAGGCCGCCGATGATGGTGGCGCCGGACCGCGAGGTCCCCGGAATCAGCGCCAGGCACTGGGCGCAGCCGACCTTCAGGGCGTCCTTCCAGGTCATGTCGTCGACCGTCTCGGCGCGGATGACGTGCTGACGCCGCTCAGCCCAGAGCATGATCACGCCACCGACCACCAGCGCCACCGCGACGGTGACCGGGTTGAACAGGTAGTGATGGATATAGTCGGCGAAGGCGACGCCCAGCACGACCGCCGGAAAGAACGCGATCAGCAGGTTGACGGTGAAGCGCTGCGCCTTGCGCTGGGTCGGCAGGCCGCAGACGATTTCCAGGATCTTGCGGCGAAACTCCCAGACTACGGCGAGGATCGCCGCCAATTGGATGATGATGTTGAAGGCCTCGGCGCGCTCGCCGCCAAAGCCGATGAGGTCCGCCACGATGATCTGGTGGCCGGTGCTGGAGATGGGCAGGAACTCTGTGAGCCCCTCGACCACGCCAAGAATGAAGGCCTGGAAGGCGCTCCAAGAATCCATACTGCATTCCCCCGCGAGGCACGCATGCTCGCTCGTTTCTAATGGTTGTAGCCGTCGCACGGCGTGGCCGACAGGCCCTGGCGCGTGAGCGCAGCAACGGCGTCGGCATGCTAATGCATTGGGCGCACATTGCTACGGATGTCACGAAAATTTCTCGCACGTCCTGTCCAACAGCCGAGGCATTGGCAGAACACGCGTCGCAGAAGCGTTTCCCTGTTGCTCGGGTGAAGCAGACAGCCCTGCGCCGGGCAGGTTCGTGATCCGGCGAAAATTGTCTAATTCATTGAAAAATAAAACGTACTTTCGTACCAAAAAAATGCCGGAGAGGCGCGCGCTGTTACATCGCCGAAACACCCCGACAGGCCCCAAACGCAAGCGGGCTGCGCCCCACCCCACCTATCCCAAAGTTGTGTATCAGCCGCGAAACACGTTCTGGCTCATCCGTGATTCAAGCCCCGTGCTAGGGCCTGCGGAGCGGATTCCAGCCCCATCGATGTATCGCCCGCGAGACACTTGCTCGCTCATGGCTCGTAGGGGCTTTCGCCAACTCGTTGATTTATCGACGCAATCCAAAAGCGGCACGGCAACTGCTCCACCTTGGTACCGCTGGTTAGGGCTCAGCGCACCAAGAAGGAACCGCCATCATGGGGAACATCGACTCACGGATCGTCGGCATTCTCGTCACGCTCGCTTGCGGCGCGGCCAGCGTACCGTTGTGCCCCGCCGCCCTCGCCGGCGACGGCACCATCGTCCTGCAACGCCAGGTACAGCCGCGTGTCGCCACCCGGCCAACCGACATTCCCGACCCCAATCCCATCACGGTCAACCCGAACATCTCCGAACAGGTGGTGCGCCAGACCGATAACGCCGAACTGAACGACAGCGACTTCGCCCGCGTCACCAGCGGCTCCAGCCTTGAACGACACATCCTGCCGGGCGGCACGCTGGTCGGCATGGACAACGGCACCAACCAGTCGCTGAACGGCAACACCATGGGCGCCGGCGCAGCTGGCGGCGGCGCCGGCATCTCCAACTCGGTGAACCGCACGGTCCAGCAGGGCCTCTCGCCCCTGCGCATGCTGACGGGAGATCGCTGAGATGAACGCTCGCCTGCTCGCACTTCCCCTCCTGCTCTGCTCCGTCTCCGCCTTCTCCGCCGATCCCTCGACGATCAACAACGCCTCCATCGACAACGCCGGGCGCAATTACAACGGCGTGGCGAGCGTGAACCAGGCGGCCGGCGACCAGCAGCAACAAAGCAACGGCCGGGCCATCGCCATCGGTACCGGCGCCCAGGCAACCACGCAGTTTCGGCAGACGGTCAACGCCTTCGTCGACCCCAACCAGGCCGCGTCCGCCAGCATCAACGGCAACGCCTTCTCCAACGGTAACGGCGCACTGGGCGTGAACCAGGCCGCCGGGGCCGCCAACCAGCAAGTGAACGCCATGCGGATCAGCGTCAGCGCGGCTCCGCAGAGCGTCGACGACAGCGTGCTTTCCCAGCAGAACGTCGCGCTGCCAGTGAACTCAGGCTCAGCGGATTCCACCACGGGTAGCCGGCAGGTCGTTACCAGCGACCAGGCCTTTGCCGGCAGCCGGGGTGTCGTCCAGGTGAGCCAGAGCGCCGGGGTGGGCAATCGCATTGCCAACACCCTGACAATCCGGGTCGCGGATTGACCCAAGCCAACTCCTATAACACTAAACACGCCAGACAAAGCAAAGGAGATACACCATGAAACCCACAATGGCTCTGAAGCCCCTGGTATTCGCTGTCGCAGCGATCATGGCTGTAGCGGTGCAAGCGGATAACCGTAACAACAACGGCCATGGCCATGGGCATGACAACGGTCATGGCCATGAACAACATCAACCCAAGCCTCCGTACGATCCCTATAAGGACCCGCGGATCGAGGCAGGCGCCAGCGCCGAGGTCGAAGATACCCAGGAAAGCAGTGACAACACGGTAGCCAACCTGGGCACGAAAAACACCGCAACCGTTGACGGATCGCTGGGGAGCGCATCCGGTAACGTGGGTGTCAACGTGGCCGCCGGTGACATGAACCAACAAGCCAACGCCGCCGCCCTGGCCACCGCCGATGAGAAATTCATCTTCGGCTATGCCCACGCGTCGACCGACGTTACCCAGACCAATACGGATAACCAGGCCTGGAACTTCTCCACCACCAACAAGGCAACACTCAGCAACTCGGCCAACGGTGCCTCCGGGAACATCGGCATCAACGTGACCGCCGGCAACTACAACCAACAGAAAAACGACATGGCCGCCGCCGTGTCCGGCGGTGCCACCGCCGACTCCTACAGCGGCGCCACTCAGACCTCCACGGGCAACACCGTGGGCAACATCGCCTTCCTGACCTACGAGAAGGAAACCCTCAAGTCTGAGTTCAAAGCCCACGGTACCTACAAAGGTGCTGGCGTTGGCTACGTCGTGGACGAAAGCGGTCGTGGCGGCCATGACAGCCGTAACAGCGGCGGCAGCAAAGAAGACAAGGATCCGCTCTTCTTCGTCGAAGCCGGTACGGTTGACCTCAAAGGCCAGGCTACCTATCAGGTGCTGGTCCCCACTGGCTGGAAGGATCCGGTCAAAAACGACGCCAGCCTGACCAACTCGCTGAACAACGTGTCGGGTAACGTTGGAGCGAACGTCGCGGCCGGTATCGGCAACCAGCAAAGCAACTCGCTGTCCATCGCCGCAGGTTGCAAATCCTGCCTGTAAGCGACACAGCGTAGTACCTGGAGGCTCCGGCAACGGAGCCTCCTTTCTCCTGAGCCGACCCCCAGGCGTCACGATCATGCGTACGTCCGCCCTGCTTCTGCTCGCACTTCTGTCGCTCACGACCCAGGCCGCGCAGCTTCCTTTCGCCATCCTTCCCGGCGGAACCATGGCCTACAAGCACGTCGAGAGCATCCGCGAGCGCAGGTTCAGCAACCTGGTACAGCAGAAGACCGACTTCAGCTGCGGCGCCGCCGCGCTGGCGACGATCCTGCGCCAGGCCTACGCGCTGGATGTGGACGAGGACTTCGTGATCAAGGGAATGCTGGTCCGGGCCGACCCGGATCTGGTGCGCACCCAGGGATTCTCCATGCTGGACATGAAGACCTACCTGGAAGCCATCGGCATGCGCGCACGCGGGTATCGCATCCCGCCGGCCTCTCTGGAGAAGCTTACGATCCCGGTGATAGTGCTAATGGACATTCGCGGCTACAAGCACTTCGTGGTGATGCAGCGTGCCTATAAAGGCCACGTCTACATCGGCGACCCGGTGCTGGGCCACAAGCGCTTCACCCAGGAAGATTTTCTCAAAGGCTGGAACGGCATCATCTTCGCCGTCATCGGTCCGGGCTACGAACAGGCCAACGCCCTGATGAGCCCACCGGACCCGTTGACCGCCAGGGACCGACTGGATGCCTTCCGCCCGGTCAAGGACGCGGAACTCATGGAGTTCGGCTTTATCCAGAGTGACTTCCTCTGACCGCTCAAGAACGGAAGGCAGGAATCCTTCCGGGGAGAAAAACAATGAAAGTGATCCCGCTGCTTGCCGCCACCTGCCTCATGGCCTGCCTGCCGGTCCAGGCGGAGAGTGTCTTCAAGCCGATCGAGCTGAAGGATCAGGAGCTGGCCCAACTTCGCGGTAGATACGTGATGCCTGGCCGGGTCATCAGCTTCGGTATCGTCATGAGCAGTACCTGGAAAAACGCCGTGGGCGACAACATCGGCGCCAAGGTCAGCATGCAGGTCCAGGAATCCACCATCAAACCGCAGTTCTACGTTTCCACCATCAATGAGTCGGGCAACGGCGGCGCAACGCCGGCGGCGGGCACCGGCACCGTCAGTGGCGGCGCCGGCCTCAACCAGACCCAGGGCGTTACGCAGAGCGTCCGCTCCGCGGGCGACTACAACACCGCTTCCAACAACGTCAACATCGACGTGAGGGAAGCCAACCAGGCGCCGCACGTAGCCCAGGACGGCACTCCGCTCAACGGCTCGCCGGTCACCGCCAGCAATGGCGCCGGCACCGTCAGCGTGACCCCCGGCAACGGCGGCATCCAACTCGCGATCAATGCCAATGGCCAAGGCAGCAGCATGCAGCAACTGGCCGCCGGCGGCCTTCTCCAGGCCGCGCAGATGGTAGGCGGCAGCAACGCCGTCAACAACGTCGCGCAATTGAACGTAGTCCTGCGCAACAACCTTCCGTCGACCGGAGCATTGGACTGCAACCTCGACCAACTCAAGGGTCTGCGCACCATGGGAATGTGATCTACGCTCAAGTGCGACTGTGAAGTCCAACCTATAAGTCAAGGACAGCGCGCCATGCACCGATCGCTACGGTTCCACACCGCTATCTGTGTATCCGCTTTACTCCCCTCGACTTTCGCCGCAGCCGCGACGGAAGCCGAGGTGGAGACCCTGAAACAGGAACTGATCGAACTCAAGCAGCGCTATGAGGCGCAGCAAAAGGCCCTGATGGTTCTGGAGCAACGGGTCAGGCAGGTGGAAGAGGCACCCGCCACGCCTGCCCAGCCCAAGCGTCTGGTCACCCCGACAGGAAAGCCAACACCGCCCGGAACAGGCACCACCGTTGCCTCCAGCGGCAGCTCCTATGGCGAATCGCTCAAGGATGACGCCAGTCCGCCCAAAAGCGTGGAGAACCTCTACGACGAAGCCAGCGGATTCTTCGGCAACGGCACCTTCAGCGTCGAGACAGGCCTGACGTACACCCACTACGACACCAAGCAACTGATCCTCAACGGCTTCCTCGCGCTGGACACGATCTTCCTGGGCAACATCGGCGTGGATAACATCAACGCCGACAACTGGACCCTGGACCTGACCGGTCGCTACAACTGGAACAACCGTTGGCAGTTCGATATCAACGCCCCTGTCGTCTACCGCGAAAGCACCTACGAATCGGCCGGCGCCGGCAACTCCACGGCGCAGTCCACCGACGAGACAGTCAGGCGTGATCCGACCCTCGGCGACGTCAACTTCGGCATCGCCTACAAGTTCATGGACGAAACCGAGTCACGTCCGGATGCGGTAGTCAGCGTGCGCGTGAAAGCGCCCACCGGGCAGGAGCCATACGGCATCAAGCTCAAACGCTCGAAGAACAACGACAACCTCAACGTGCCCGAGGAATTGCCTACCGGCAACGGCGTCTGGTCGGTCACCCCCGGCATCTCGCTGGTCAAGACCGTGGACCCGGCCGTGCTGTTCGGCAGCTTCTCCTACACCTACAACTTCGAGGAATCCTTCGACGACATCAGCCCGACCCAGGGTGTGAAGCAAGGCGGCAAGGTCGACCTCGGCGACTGGTTCCAGATCGGTGCGGGCGTGGCATTCGCCCTCAACGAGAAGACCAGCATGTCGTTCTCCTTCTCCGACCTGATCGCCAAGAAGAGCAAGGTCAAGGCCGACGGTGGCGACTGGACCAGCGTCACCGGCAGCGATGCCAACGCGGCCTACTTCAACTGGGGTCTCACCTACGCCTGGAGCCCCAACCTGACCATCGTGCCGAACCTGTCCATCGGCATCTCGCCGGACGCGCCGGATTTCAGCTTCAGCGTGAAATTCCCGTACTACTTCTGACGCTTCGGTTGGATCAAAACAAAGGCCCCTTTCGGGGCCTTTGTCGTTTCATGGCTTCTCATCGCGCGCCAACGCAAAACCGTGGCTGCTCGCAGGCCTGTCCGTGAACTCCAACGCAGAGGACCGCTGAACGCGCAACCGTATCAAGGCGGGTAACGGATCCACGTCCGTCCCCGCCCCGACCGGCTTCCCCGCCCTAGCGCAACTGATGCTTGTGCAACAAGCGATAGAAGGTCGGCCGCGAAATGCCCAGCATCCGCGCCGCCACGCTGAGATTGTCACCGTGCCGGGCCAGGGCATCGCACATCGCCTGGCGCTCGGCACCCAGCTTGTACTCTTCCAGGGTCACCAGCGGCTGGTGCGCCGGCCGGCCCTTCTCTCGCTCCAGGCCCAGGTCGCGGGCCTCGATCTGTCGCCCCTCCGCCAGGACCAGGCCACGCCGCACCCGGTTGGCCAGCTCGCGCACATTGCCGGGCCAGGCATGCTCCGCCATCGCCGCCAGCGCATCATCGGAGAAGCGCCGCGGCCGGCGTCCGGTCTCGACGCTGTAGAGGTGCGAGAAATGGTTGGCCAGCAATGCCAGGTCGCCGTTGCGCTCGCGTAGCGGCGAGGTGGAGACCTGCAGCACGTTCAGCCGGTAATAGAGATCCTCGCGGAACCGCCCGGCGCGGATCGCCGACTCCAGGTCCACGTGGGTCGCCGCGATCACTCGCACATCGACATCGATGGGCTGGCTGCCGCCGACCCGCTCGATCTGCTTCTCCTGCAGCACGCGCAGCAGATTGGCCTGCAGCTCCAGCGGCAGGTCGCCCACTTCGTCGAGAAACAGCGTGCCGCCGTTGGCCTGCTCGAAGCGACCGATTTTGCGCTGGTGTGCACCGGTGAAAGCGCCCTTCTCGTGGCCGAAGAGTTCGGACTGGATCAGGTTTTCCGGAATCGCCCCGCAGTTGATCGCCACGAACGGCCGGATCGCACGGCGCGACTGGCGGTGCAACGTGCGCGCCACCAGTTCCTTGCCGGTACCGCTCTCGCCACGGATCAGTACCGGCGATTCGGTGGGCGCGAACTTCGCCAGCAACTTGCGCAGCTCACGCACGTCGCGGCTTTCGCCGAGCAGTTCGTGCTGGTGCTCGTCGCTGTGCACACTGCCACGCCCGCGCAGGCGCGCCATGCCGAAGGCGCGACCGAGGGTGACCTGCACCCGCGCCACGTCGAACGGCAAGGTATGGAAATCGAAGAACCATTCACTGACGAAGTCGCCCACCTCATGCAAGGGCAAGACTTCGGGGCTGAGCACGGCTATCCACTCCGTGCCGCTGCGGCTGATGAGTTCCTTGACGGACTCCCGGCGTTCGAGATGCCGGGGTTGCAAGCGCAGCAGGCCGACGTCACAGCTGCGGTCGCTGGCACCATCCAGCTCGCAACTGTCTACCTCCCACCCTGCTGCCCGTAGTCCGGGTAAAAGCCTTCGGCAGTCATCGCATGGATCGACCACCAGCAGGCGACGAAGATTCGTGGCTGCCTCGAGCATGCTCCCTTCCTTGGCGCCATTATTTTGAAAAACGTTAAAAAACAGTTGTTTGGCGCTCCAGTTTGTAAAGCTAGCAATATCTTGACGCAGCACATCGACCGTTTTCCTATAAGGTCAATGACGAATCGGTCTCACCATCCCCGCCCTCTCCGCTTGACTTCGAGGCGCCTCACGAACTCCTCGAGCACCAGTTTGTACAGGTCGTCGCCCAGGTACACATCCTCGACGCCGCAGTCGATGTTCGGGTTGTCGTTCACCTCGATCACCACCACTCGATCACCCGACTGTTTCAGGTCTACGCCATAGAGTCCGTCGCCGATCAGATTGGCCGTCTTCACCGCCAGTTCCACGACCTTGCGTGGCGCCTCGTGGACGGCCATGGTACGGAAATCGCCGCTCACTTCCTGGGCGTCGGGGCTGTGGTCGTAGATCTGCCAGTGGCCCTTGGACATGAAGTACTGGCAGGCGAAGATCGGCTTCTGGTTGAGCACGCCGATACGCCAGTCGTACTCGGTATAGAAGAACTCCTGGGCCAGCAGCAGCACCGAGCGCTCGAACAACTCGGCACTGGCCGTGAGCAGCTCCTCCTGGTTCGTCACCTTGATCACGCCACGGGAAAAGCTCCCATCGGGAATCTTCAACACCAGTGGAAAGCCCAGCCGCTCGCCGACTTTCTCCAGCTCCTGTGGATTGTCCTTGTAGAGAATCTCGGTGGCCGGCATACCCAGCTTGTGACTGCGCAGCAAATCAGCCAGGTAGACCTTGTTGGTACAGCGCAGGATCGACACCGGGTCGTCCATCACCACCATGCCCTCGCTCTCGGCCTTCTTGGCGAAGCGGTAGGTGTGATCGCTGACGCTGGTGGTTTCGCGGATCAGCAGCGCGTCGTACTCGGCCAGGCGCGAGTAGTCCTTCTTCTCGATCAGGTCGACATCGATGCCCAGGCTCTTGCCGATGCGGATGAAATTCTTCAGCGCCTTCGCGTCGGAGGGCGGAAAGGCTTCCTCCGGATCGTGGAGGATCGCCAGATCGTAGCGGTACTGCTTGCGCGAGCGCGGCTTGCGCCAGATCTGCCGGCTGAAGCCATCCAGCGCGTTGGCGAAGTGCTCCTCCTGGTCCTCCCGCAGCTTGTGGATGTTGCCCGGCTTTACCCCCTCGATGTGCCAACCACGGTTCTTGCGGAACTCCACCAGCAGCATCGGGCACGGCAACGCCTCGAACAGCTGGCGCGCCAGGTCCTGCAGCGGCTCGATGTCGGTGCGGCCGAAGTACAGGGTCAGGGTGAAGCCATCGGTGCTGCCGTAGGGATGGTCGGACAGCGCCTTGTCGAGAGTCTTTTCGAGGTCTTCCAGGGCCAGGCTGTAGAGGGACTTCTTAGCCAGTTCGCTGATGCTGCGCACCGACGGGATGACCTTGTGCCCGCGCGCCTCGGCCAGCAACGAGCAGTAGTAACCGTGGCCCAGGTACTTGTAGTTGCGGCACAGGTTGATCACCTGCACACGCTTGCCGTTGTCGTCGTCGATGGGCATCTCCAGGTACTCCTGGGCGGTGACCACATCGTCACTGGGATAGTACGAAGCCCAGTCTTCCTTGCGTTCCACGATGATGAACAGCTTGCTCACGACACCTCCGAAGACGGGCAGCGCGCTTGCCGCGCGGTGTTCCCGGGACAATACTGGTTGCGGATCACTGCTTCTTCGACCGCGCGATGGACTCCCCGTTCGCGGCCCGTCCCCCGCCAAAGTGCTCCTGGCAGATTAACGAATCCTTACTCTATGAAGCTGCAATTTCGCGCCGCCACGTCCGACGACCTGAACGCCCTGGTCGAGATGGAAAATCGCTGTTTCGAACACGACCGCCTGTCCCGCCGCAACTTCCAGTGGATGATCACCCGCGCCCATGCCTCCCTCACCGTCGCCGAGTCCGACGACCAGTTGCTGGGCTACGCGCTGGTGCTGTTCCACCAGGGCACGTCGCTGGCACGCCTGTACTCCATTGCCGTTGACGAGCGCGCCCGCGGCATCGGCCTGGGCCAGAAGCTGCTGGACCGCGCCGAGGACGAGGCGCTGGAGAACGACTGCGCCTACCTGCGCCTGGAAGTGCGCCCGGACAATCGCGGCGCCATCGCCCTCTACGAGCGCAACGGCTATCGCCCCTTCGCCAAGGTACGCGACTACTACGAAGACCATAGCGAAGCACTGCGCTTCGAGAAGCGCATCCGCCAGATCAACGAGCGCACCCACCGCCACGTGCCCTATTACCGGCAGACCACCGAGTTCACCTGTGGGCCATCAGCCCTGCTGATGGCCATGGGTGCGCTGGAGCCCAAGCGACGTCTGGAGCGCCGCGAGGAACTGCGTCTGTGGCGCGAGGCGACCACCATCTACATGACCGCCGGCCACGGCGGTTGCAGCCCGCAAGGCCTGGCGCTGGCAGCGCACCGACGGGGGTTCCGCGTGCAGCTGCAATTGTCGGAGGACGGCCCGCTGTTCCTCGATGGCGTGCGCAGTGAGGAGAAGCGCGAGGTCATGCGCCTGGTCCACGAAGACTTCGCCGCCGAACTGGCGCGGAGCGACGTGGAGCAACTGCTGCTCAACCAGTTGGACATCGACAGCGCGCTCGAGGCCGGCGGCCAGCCGCTGGTACTGATCAGCAGCTATCGGCTGACCCGTTCCAAGGCTCCGCATTGGGTGGTGGTCACTGACTGCGATGAAGACTTCGTCTATCTCCACGACCCCGACGTCGACCACAGCCAGCACCGCGAGCCGCTGGATTGCCAGCACATCCCGGTTAGCCACGCGGAGTTCGAGCAGATGAGTCGTTTCGGCCGCAGCAAGCTGCGCGCGGCGGTGATTCTCCACAAGCGCTGAGCAAGGCCGGCGAGCCCGGCTCTTTGTAGGAGCGGATCTTATCCGCGATCTTCCTCATGCACGTCGCGGATAAGATCCGCTCCTACAAAAGCTTCGCCCAGGCCTGAATGCGTTGTTCATCGCATCCGGCCAGCGCGCTGGCTACTGTCGCCACCAGACATTTCCCCACCAACGAAAAAGGCGCCCTTCGGCGCCCTCTTCCATCCGCGCCCGCTCAGGGCACCATGGCCATCCCCACACCAAAGCGGTTCCAGGCATTGATGGTGGCGATCGCCAGAGTCAGGTTGGCGATCTCGGCATCGCTGAAATGCTCGCGCAGGGCATCGAACTGGTCCTGCGGCGCATGCTTCTCAGCCAGCAGGGTGAGGCTTTCCACCCAGGCCAGGGCCGCGCGCTCACGCTCGGTGAAGAAGCGGGTCTCGTGCCAGACACTCAGGGTCTGCAGGCGCGCCTCGGTCTCGCCGGCCTTGCGCGCGTCATTGGCATGCATGTTCACGCAGTAGGCACAGCCGTTGATCTGCGAGGCGCGCAGGCGCACCAGTTCCAGTAGCGAGTTTTCCAGTCCGGATTTGGCCAGCGCCTGCTCCAGGCCGATCATGGCCCTGTAAGCGTCGGGGGAAGCCTTGGCCCATTCGATACGTGCACTCATGGTGATCTCCAGTGGGGCCCGCCGAAGTGCGGGAATGGAGATACGTTAGCGCCGCTTGGGCCGCTGTCGAATAGCCAATTCCCGGCAATACCGGCAGACCAATGGTGCCAATCGCCAGGCCAGTCGTGCAGGCGCAAGCGGTCAGCGATCGATCCGTGTAGACAGGATGATCGACGACATCGTCCGCTCCACTCCGTCCAGCGCGCCGATGCGGTCCAGCACGGCGTCGAGGTCGCGGATCGACAGCGCTTCGACGATCACGATCATGTCGAAGTTGCCGCTCACCGAATGCAGGGTCTTCACCTCGGCGATCTTCTCCAGCGCCTGCACCACCTGGTGCGAGAGCTTGGGCAGCGCCGTCACCAGCACGTGGGCGCGCACCAGCGACTGGGCGTAGCTGTCCGACACCTTGATCGAATAGCCGCTGATGATGCCCTGCTGCTCCAGCCGCTCGATGCGACTCTGCACCGTGGAGCGGGACACCCCGAGCTTGCGCGCCAGCTCGGAAATCGACTCGCGGGCGTTGGCGCGCAGCAGGTTCAACAAGGCCGCATCGGCGTTTTTCGTCATATTGCTCATTGGATTGATCAATCTGCCTGAAAGCTCCCGCCAATCTTGCAGATTGTCGGATTCATTTCAACGACGAGCTTTGCAATAGTGATCGCCAAGGCGAGCCCACCAGCTCGCCATTTCTTTGCCCGCGCGCCACTCATCGACTGGCCTCTGCGGGCTCCGCAATGCCTTGCCAAGCTGGTTGAAACAAACCGGCGTGCTCAGTTAACCGGGAGATTCCAATGCACAAGAACCGCCATCCCCACACCCCCGGCAAGAAACCGGTCACCATTTTCGGCCCGGACTTCCCCTTCGCCTTCGACGACTGGATCGAGCACCCCGCCGGCCTGGGCAGCATCCCGGCCGACAAACACGGCCAGGAAGTGGCCATCGTCGGCGCCGGCATTTCCGGGCTGGTGGCGGCCTACGAATTGATGAAGATGGGCCTCAAACCGGTGGTCTACGAGGCCTCGAAAATGGGTGGTCGCCTGCGCTCCGAGACCTTCGAAGGCGCCGACGGCATCATCGCCGAGCTGGGCGGCATGCGCTTCCCGGTGTCCAGCACCGCCTTCTACCACTACGTCGACAAGCTCGGCCTGGAAACCAGACCTTTCCCCAACCCGCTGACCCCGGCCTCGGGCAGCACCGTGGTCGACCTGGAAGGCACCAGCCACTACGCCGAGAAGATCGACGACCTGCCGGAAATCTTCCGTGAAGTCGCCCAGGCCTGGGCCGACGCGCTGGAAGACGGCGCGCGCTTCTCCGAGATCCAGGACGCCATCCGCGAGCGCGACACGGTCAAGCTCAAGGCCCTGTGGGACGAGCTGGTGCCCAAGTGGGACGACCGCACCTTCTACGACTTCGTCGCCAGCTCCAAGGCCTTCTCCCGGCTGTCCTTCCAGCACCGCGAAATCTTCGGCCAGGTGGGCTTCGGCACCGGCGGCTGGGACTCGGACTTCCCCAACTCCATGCTGGAAATCTTCCGCGTGGTGATGACCAACTGCGACGACCACCAGCACCTGGTCGTGGGCGGCGTCGAGCAGGTGCCGCGCGGCATCTGGAACCACGTGCCGGAAAACTGCGCGCACTGGCCGGCCGGCACTTCCCTGGCCTCGCTGCACAACGGCGCGCCGCGTCCGGGCGTGAAGAAGATCGCCCGCGCCACCGACGGCACCTTCGCCGTCACCGATTACTGGGGCGATACCCGCCACTACGCGGCCGTCCTGGCGACCTGCCAGACCTGGCTGCTGACCACCCAGATCGAATGCGAGGAAGCGCTGTTCTCGCAGAAGATGTGGATGGCCCTCGACCGCACACGCTACATGCAATCCTCAAAGACCTTCGTGATGGTCGACCGGCCGTTCTGGAAGGACAAGGACCCGCAGACCGGCCGCGACGTGATGAGCATGACCCTCACCGACCGCCTGACCCGCGGCACCTACCTGTTCGACAACGGCGACGACAAGCCGGGGGTGATCTGTCTGTCCTACTCCTGGATGAGCGACGCCATGAAGATGCTCCCACACCCGGTGGAAAAGCGCGTGCAGCTGGCCCTGGACGCGCTGAAGAAGGTCTACCCGAAGGTCGATATCGCCGGGCACATCATCGGCAATCCGATCACCGTGTCCTGGGAGGCCGACCCGCACTTCCTCGGCGCCTTCAAGGGCGCGCTGCCGGGCCACTACCGCTACAACCAGCGCATGTACGCGCACTTCATGCAGGACGACATGCCCGCCGAGCAGCGCGGCATCTTCATCGCCGGTGACGACGTATCCTGGACCCCGGCCTGGGTGGAAGGCGCGGTGCAGACCTCGCTGAACGCCGTGTGGGGCATCATGAAGCACTTCGGCGGCGCCACCCATCCGGAGAACCCCGGCCCTGGCGATCGCTTCGCCGAACTGGGCCCGATGGCGCTGCCGGACTGATTCATTCCACTCAGTGAAGAGCGGCTCGCGCAGGGCCGGGTTCAGGTGCAAACTGCCTGGTCTCGGCCTTGCGCATTTCGAAGGAGAACACCATGTACCTCGCCCTCTACCAGTGCCCGCCCGGCCCCGAAGACGTCGCCGGCAACCTGCAGCGTCTGGAGCAGGCTGCCCGGCAGGCGGCGCAGAACGGTGCGGACCTGCTGGTGCTGCCGGAGATGTTCCTGTCCGGCTACAACATCGGCGCGAAACGTGTCGCGGAACTGGCGGAAAGCTGCGACGGCCGCTCCGCCCTGCGCATCGCCGAGATCGCCCGCGAGCACAAGCTTGGCATCCTCTACGGCTACCCCGAACGTGACGCCAACGGCGCCATCTTCAACAGCGTGCAGTTGATCGCCCCCCAGGGCGAACGCCGCGCCAACTACCGCAAGACCCACCTCTACGGCGACCTCGACCGCAGCCAGTTCAGCGCCTCCGACGAGCCGCCGGCGATCTTCGAACTGGACGGCTGGAAGATCGGCCTGCTGATCTGCTTCGACGTGGAGTTCCCCGAAGCCGTGCGCACCCTGGCGCTGGCTGGTGCCGACCTGGTGCTGGTGCCCACCGCCAACATGCGCCCCTACGAATTCGTCGCGCAGGTACTGGTGCCGACGCGCGCTTATGAGAACCAGGTGTTCCTCGCCTACGCCAACTATGTCGGCAGCGAAGGCGAGATCGAGTACTGCGGGCTGAGCAGCATCGTTGCGCCGGATGGCCAGGTGATGACCAAAGCCAAACACAGCGAGGAACTGCTCGTGGCCGAGCTCGACCCGCAGCGCATCGCCCTGGCGCGCGAGGGATACAGCTATGTGCACCTGCGGCGGCCGGTGCTGTATCGCAGCTGAAGAAAAGCCCGGCATCACACCGGGCTTTCTTTTGTAGGAGCGGACCTTGTCCGCGAAGCGCCCTGGCAGCCTGCATCGAAGCATCAGGTTTCCCTTCATGCCACCCGACGAATCGCGAACGCCGGGAGACCCCTCTGCGCCCTGAAAGATTCGCGGACAAGGTCCGCTCCTACAGGTTCGGGACTGCCGTTGTGTCGCGGTGGCACGTCTGGCAGCTGCGCACTGGTCCGCTGGCGTGGAAGGCCTGCAAGCGTTCGAGGTGACAGCTCTGGCACATCTGATGGAAATCCGCCTCGATGCGCACGGCCAGCGCCGGACTCTGCTTGTGGCAGAGGATGCAAGTGCGGTTGCCGGAGACCGAAGGGGACTGAACCTTGTAGTCGTGGTGGCAGGTGCTGTATCGCAGCTGAAAGAAAGCCCGGCATCACGCCGGGCTTCCTTTTGTAGGAGCGGACCTTGTCCGCGAAGCGCGCCTGCAACCGATGCCGAAGCTTCAGGTTTTCCCTCATGCCATCCGACGAATCACGAACGCCGGGAGCTCCCTCTGCGCCCTGAAAGATTCGCGGACAAGGTCCGCTCCTACAGGTTCGGGACTGCCGTTGTGTCGCGGTGGCACGTCTGGCAGCTGCGCACTGGTCCGCTGGCGTGGAAGGCCTGCAAGCGTTCGAGGTGACAGCTCTGGCACAGCTGATGGAAATCCGCCTCGATGCGCACGGCCAGCGCCGGGCTCTGCTTGTGGCAGAGGATGCAGGTACGGTTGCCGGAGACCGAAGGCGACTGGTCCTTGTAGTCGTGGTGACAGGTGATGCAGTTCACCGAGGCGTGCGGCTCATGGGGAAATGCCAGTGGCATCAGCGGCCGGGCACGTTGCCAGTGTTCATGGGCGAACCACGCCCCTGCCGCCAGTGCCACGACCGCGGTGACGGAAAGACCGATCCAGATGCGCTTCACAGCGGCAGCTCCACGTTTGCCAGCAGGCTGTAGAACGCTGACATCCCGATGATCACGCCGCTGGCCGCCAGCGCGAGCCAGGTGGCGCGCTGCGCCGTGTTCCGCTTGCGCCCGCTGATGCCGTTGGCCGGTTTGGGCAGGCGCGGCCAGATGGCCGCTGCCAGCATCAGCGCCACCAGCAATGCGCCTTTCCAGATTCCGCCGCTGTAGTAGCCCGCGCCAAGCACGTGCACCGCCATCAGCAACAGAGCGAAAAGACTGCCGCCGTAGTGCCAGCGGCGGAACATGGAAGCGCTATTGCTCCAGCGAGGACGGACGCGGTTCAGGCTGGAAATCGCCAGGACCAACATCAACAAGGCCGAACCCAATCCGGCCAGCATGTAGCCAGGCGCGGATGGCAGCAGGTCTTCGATCAGCAGCGGCTCGTCGACCAGCAGCACGACGATGTGGATCAGCAGCAGCGCCACCGCCGCAAACCCGAGATCACGGTGCAAGCGCAGGAAGAATTTCCCCTCGTAGAGAGGACGCGGCTGCGGACGGCCGCCGATGACAAAGAGCAGCCCTAGCAGACATGCCCCGAGCAACCCGGCAGCGTTGGCGAAATCCCAGACGTAACCGAGCCCCGGCATGGCGCCGAGGCCGAGCAGGATGGCGACCGGCAGCAGGCAGCCGAGCGTCAGGCGCGCGATCAGCGCAGGCATGGGGAACTCCAAACGAAGGACTATGGCCGGAGGCTAGCAAGCGCCGACGGCGCGGGAGTGTCGCTGTCTGCCAGACGAATTGCCAGCCCTGCCAGCGCGCGCCGACCTTATCCCGTAGGAGCAACTGTCTTCTCCTGGGGAGTCCGTACCAATGCATCCCCCTCATCCCAGCCCTCTCCCTCAGGGAGAGGGGGCAGCCCGAGCCGGCTGACGCTGACGTTTCATCCTGCACCTAACGGTCCCCTCTCCCCTTGGGAGAGGGCTGGGGTGAGAGATGGCCCAAGCGCAGAGGCATCTCGTAGGAGCGGACTCTGTCCGCGATGATTTCCGGCGCGAGGAGGAACCTATCGCGGACGGAGTCCGCTCCTACGCAAAGCCCGCCTGAGTGCCGAAGAGCGATCCGGACTAAAGGTCCAGCACCAACCGCGCCGACCTGGCCCGCGAAACGCAGGCGCAGATCTGCTTGTTGGAGGCCTTCTCCTTGTTCGACAGGCAGTTGTCGCGGTGCTCCGGCTCGCCTTCCAGCACCTCGACGATGCAGGTGCCGCAGATACCCTCGCGGCACTCGGTGTCGATGTCGCAGCCGTGGGCCTGCAGCACGTCCACCAGCGTCGAGTCCGCCGGCACATGGAGCACCACGCCGGAGCTGGCCAGTTCCACTTCGAAGGAGCCGGCCGGCGCCGTGTTGGCGGCCGGGTCGGCCTGGAAGTGCTCCAGGTGGATGGCGTCTTCCGGGCGGCTGCGCGCGGCGATCTCCACCACTTTGTTCATGAACGGCGCCGGGCCGCAGGTGTAGACGTGGGCGTGCTGCAGTGCGCGTTCCAGGCAATCGCCCAGCACGCTGTCCAGATCAGCCGGCTCGACGCCGTAATGCAGCTCGACCTTGCCGACAAAGGCCTCGCTGGCCAGCAGCTCGACGAAAGCCGCGTGCTCGGCGGATCGGGCGAAGTAATGCAGGCGATACGGCTCGCCCTTGGCGTTCAGGCGGTAGGCCATGCTCAGCAGCGGCGTGACACCGATGCCAGCGGCGAACAGCACGTGCTCGCGGGCTTCCGCTGCCAGGCGGAACAGGTTGCGCGGCGCGCCGATGTCCAGCTCCGCGCCTTCCTGTACGTCGTGCAGGGCACTGGAGCCGCCACGGGACGCGCCCTCCTTCTTCACCGCCACGAGGTAGGCGGTGCGGTCGTCCGGCGGGCTGCACAGCGAATACTGGCGCGTCACCCCGGTGGGTCCGGTGACGTCGACGTGGGCGCCCGGCTCGTAGGCGTCGAACGGCTGGCCATCACAACGTACGAGACGCAGGGAACGGATGTCCTGCGCTTCCTCGACGATCCTTTCGATTCTGACCTTCATCATGGCGTTACCTGCAAGGCGTTGATTGCGGGCTCTGTGGCCCCTTTCCGGCCTCTTTTTCACGAGCGGACGGGTTTATCGGTTCTTGTGGGGAGCGAGGAATTTGTCCTGTCTCCGAATGGTTCGACTTCGGCGCAAGGGGATTGCCCTCACCCCAGCCCTCTCCCAGAGGGAGAGGGAGCCGAACGTGCCGGCTGACGACACGGTTTCATCCTGCTCCGAACGGTCCCCTCTCCCCTTGGGAGAGGGCTAGGGTGAGGGGGCTCTTGATACCCATCACCCAAAGTCAGCCCGGGCGCAGAGCGGATAACGCGCAGCGCCATCCGCCGTCTGCCCAGCCCAGACCCTCAACGCATGAACAACCCCCCATTGATATCCCAGCAAGCCCCGGTCACCGACCCGGCATTCTCCGCACACAGCAGCAGCACGCTGTCGGCGATGAAGGTCGGGTCGCCCAGGCGGCCGGCGGGGATGGTCTTGAGGATCTGTTCCAGGCGTTCGGGCGCCACGCTCTCGTAGACCACCGGCAAATCCAGCGGCCCCGGCGAGATGGCGTTGACGGTCACGCCCTGCGCCGAAAGCTCGCGGGCGAACACCTTGGTCAGGGTCGCCACGCCACCCTTGGCCGCGGCGTAGTGGCCGCCGGTGGCGGTGCCGCCGTTCTGCCCGGCCAGCGAGGCAATGTTGACGATGCGGCCGAACCCGCGCGCCGCGAAGTGCGTACCGAACACCTGGCAAGCGACGAAAGTGCCGCGCAGGTTCACCGCCATGGAGGCGTCGAAGTCCTCCGGGCTGATGTCCATCAGCGCGGCGACCTTCGACATCCCGGCGTTGTTCACCAGAATGTCGGTTCCGCCCCAGCGCTCGGCGAGCACATCGCGAGCACGTTCAAAATCGGCTTTCTCGCGCGCGTCCAATTTCAAACCGAGGGCCGTGCGGCCCTCCGGGTCGAGTTCATCGGCCAGGCGCTGCACCGCGTCCTCGTTGAGGTCGGCCAGCGCCACGCGCAGGCCGGCGGCGTGCAGGCGGCGGGCGATGACTTCGCCCAGCCCGCGTGCGGCGCCGGTTACCAGGGCAACTCGTTGCATGGCGCGGCCCTCAGAGCAGGAAGCCGAGCGCGTTGAGCGCGTCTTCGGCGTTGATCAGGCGGATCACCTTGCGCTCCAGGCGGGCCTGGCCGTCGGTGAAGCGGATGCGGTGGTTCAGGTCGGCAATGAACGGCGTCGCCACGCCGCGCTTGTAGGCGTAGAGCACCTGCGCCGAGTTCACCTCGACCACATCGCCCGCCGCTTCCACCAGGGTGAAACGCGAGACGGTGCGCACGGTCTTCGCCGCGTCCACCGCCGAGGGCGAATGGCCGCCGGTGAGGCGCTCGATGCGCAGGGCGCGCATTCGCGCGTCGTCGAAGACGTAGTTCAGGCTGGCGGCGAAGTCATCGCCTTCGGCGTCGATCGGCACCACGTAGATGCCGTCCTCGCTCCACAACTGCGACCACTGCCCATAGTCCTTGCGGTCGAGCAGCTCGGCTTCGCGCCAGACGAATTCGATGGCCTTGGCCAGCGGGCCGGAGAAGCCGTTCAGGGTGTCGTTGCTCATTGGCTCATCATCCTTTTCCACATCTGGTACGCCTCGCGCATGCCGCCTTCGTCGGTGGCGTGGGAGACCTTGTCGCCGTTCTCGGCGACCACTTCGCGGTTCAGGCCGCGGTTGACCAGGATCGGCGCGTCGACGCCGGCGTAGGAGCCACGCTGCACGCGGTCCCAGGCCTCGGCGTCATCCGGGCTGCCGAAGCCGAACGGGCCCTGGAAGTGCTCGTGGATGCGCATGCGCTCGCGGTTGGCGATTTCCGGGCCGCCGTCCATACCGAGGGCGACGTGGCGAATCTCGGTCTCGGTGACGGAGATCGGCCGCAGCACGCGGAAGAACGACATGGACATGGCCACGTTGGGGAACAGGTTGAGGTTGAAGCCGGCGCCATGCAGCGAGCGGACGATGCGGCGCACCTGTGCAGGCTCCATGGTTTTCGACAGTTCCTCGGTGACGTGGGCGAAGCGCTCCTGCAGTTGCTCGGTGCCGTCGTCATGGTCGAGGTCGACGTGCTCGGGAACCATCACCATCACGCTGTGACCGTTGCCCAGAGCGTGGGTGACCGCCTGCTCGTCGCTCATGAACGAGAGCATCTCTTCGGTCTCTTCGTCCACCGAGGACATGAACGACTTGTGCACGATGGGGAAGTGATAGCCGTCGGTGGTGTTTTCCAGCTGGATCTTCCAGTTGCCGCGGAAGGTGAACTTGTGTTCGCCCTGGGTCTTGATCGGGTAGCCGGCGCCCTGCTTCATGAACAGGTCCATCCAGTGCTTGGCCCCGCCGAGGAAGTCCTCCAGCGGCTCGATGTCGTCGTTGTAGGTGGCGAACACCATGCCCGCGTAGCTTTCCACGCGCAGGCTGGTCAGCGGCAGCTCGGACTTGTCGAGGATGTCCTCGTAGCCGTCCGGGTACGGCAGCGCACGCAGCTTGCCGTCCAGCGCGTAGGACCAGCTGTGGTACGGGCAGGTGAAGCCGGTGGCGTTGCCCTTGTGCTTCTCGCAGACGGTGGCGCCACGGTGGCGGCAGCGGTTTTCCAGGACGTTGATGTTGCCCTTCTTGTCGCGTACCACGATCACCGGGCGGCGGCCGACGCTGGTGGTCTTGAAGTCACCGGCGTTGCGCACTTCGCTTTCGTGGGCGACCCACACCCAGGTGCGGTAGAAGATCTTGTCCATCTCCGCTTCGAACAGCTGCGGGTCGTTGTACAGCGAAACATCGACGCGGTCGTCGCCGACCAGCTCTTCGACGCTGCGCGACCGGGCGATCAGCCGGTATTCGTGAGCGCTCATGCCCATCTCCTCATGCCGATTTCTTATGTTTTTGCGCAGGCCGCGTGGCGGCCAGGCTGTGTTCGAGTTGCGCACCGAAGGCGCATACGCGTTCGTCGTCGCCCTTGCGGCCGACGATCTGCAGGCCGACTTTCAGCCCGCCGCAATCCAGGTCCACCGGCACCGTAAGCGCCGGGTGTCCGCTGAGGTTGAAAGGCCGTACCAGGGGCGTCATGCCGGCCACCGATTTGCCGTTACGCGCATCGCTGAGCAGCGGCGGCAGGTCGGGCATGGTCGGCAGCAGCAGAACTTCGAAGTCCTCCAGCGCGGCGTCGATGGCGCGGGTGAAGTGCTCACGCACCTTCTCCGCCTCGGCGCGCTCGGCGTCGGTGGTGCGGCTGGCCAGCAGCAGGCGCTGCTCGACATCGGCGCCGATCAGGCCCTTGCCGGTCAGCGCCGCATAGGCGGCCCAGTTCTCGTGATTGATCACCACCAATCCGGCCTGGAAGGCCGCCTCGAACTCGCCGAGGAACAGGTGGCTACGACGCCAGCCGGCGCGGTCGGCAGCGGCGCCCAGGCAGGCCTGGATGTGCGGCGCGGACGGCACTTCGAGAAAGGCCACGCGAGCGCCCTCGCCCGGCAGCTGCACCTCGCCGAAGCCGGGGCAGATGACCTGCATGGCGGCGATCAGGTCGGCCATGTTGGCGGCGAACGGGCCGACGCAATCCAGGCTGCTCTGCGCCGGGTGTACGCCGTCGCGGCTGACGCGACCGAAAGTCGGCTTCAGCCCGGCGATACCGCAGCAAGCCGCCGGCACGCGCACTGAACCACCGGTATCGGTGCCCAGCGCGATATCTGCCAAGCCGGCTGCCACGGCGGACGCGGAGCCGCTGGAGGAACCGCCGGGTACGCGGTCCGGCGCCATCGGGTTGATCGGCGTGCCGGTCCAGTCGTTGATGCCGGTGACGCCGAAGGCCAGTTCGTGAAGATTGGTCTTGCCGACGATCTGCCAGCCGGCATTCAGCACGGCGTCAACCACGAAGGCATTGCGCGTGGCCGGCGCGGCGTCGGCCAGCGCGCGGGTGCCGCAACGGGTCGGGTAGCCGGCAATGTCGATGCTGTCCTTGACCGCGACGCGCTTGCCGTCGCCGCCGAGAATGAATTCGCTGACGAAGGTGCTCATGGACGGCCCTCCCCTGCACCGCCCAGCGCGCGTTGCGAGAGGCGCTGGGTACGGAAATGACTGATCTGCCAGCGTCCGTCGATCTCGCGGAAATCGATGTCCAGCCGGGTGCCGAACAGCTCAGTGTGGCCCTCGGCATAGGTCGAGAGCTGCTGCATGATCCATTGCCCGCGCGCGGTGCGGCCGTCGACGCGGATCGACTCGCTGGTGAGGAAATGCAGGTTCACCGAGAAGTGCGGCGACGGCGGCAGGTAGCCGAAGACGAACGCGGCGATCGCCTCGCGGCCCTGGTGATGGCCGAAGGTCTGTGCGGTGGTCGTGCCGATGCCTTCCCATACCGCGTCCTCGCTGAACAGCTCGGCCAGCTCGATGATCGCCACCGGCGCGCGCGGCACGTCGCAGAGGTCCATGTAGCGGGCCATCAACCGACGCACCTGGCTTTCCCCTTCGAGGACCTCCAGGCGGCGGTTCAGCTCGGCCATGCTCAGGCTGCTCATGGCTCAGGTCCGCGCGGCTTCGGGGATGGTCAGCGGGCGGCCGATGCGTGCCTCGACCTTGGCGTACTTCCACAGGCTGTACTCGCCCACCGGGGTGGTGCGGAACAGGTTGCAGGCGTCGATCACAGTCTGGTGGCAATCCACGTCGGCCATGATGTAGACGGTCCAGGGCGAGGTGGTGGACGGGCCGACCATCAGGCGGTCGTCATCCAGCACGCCGAGCACGTTCATGCCCGGCAGCGCGCCGAGGTCGCCCATCATCTGCGAGAAGCCTTTCCACACGGTGATGCCTTCACCGGTGGGCAGGTCGAAGAACGGCTGGGCGATGCCGATGCAGAACAGTACGCGCAAGGGTTCGGTGGTCGGACGGGTCATGCTTCGAGTCCTTGTTTTTATGGGTTTGAATCAGATGTATCCGGGGAACGGCGGCACATCGAGCAGCACCGCACCGGCGCCGTCGTACATGCCATCGCTCAAGAAGGCGTGCTGGGTCACCACCATGGCGTCGCGCAGGTAGCGCTGCAGCGGGTGGTTCAGGTAGATCGCCGTGGTGCCGGCCAGGCTGTAGGCGCGGCGCACCACATCGGCGCCGGCGCGGGATACGTGCACGGCGGCCAGGCGCAGCTGGCTGACCTGCTCGGGGCTGACGGCGTTGCCGGCGAGGATGGAATCCCAGACGGTCTCGGTGGCGTCGTAGAAGAAGCCGCGCGCGGCCTGCAGCTCAGCCTCGGCCTTGCCGATCTCGATGCGCACATAGGCGCGGTCGCCGAGCTTGGGCGCACCGGTCACGCCGCTGGAAGACGCCATGCGGGTGATCTCGTCCAGCGCCGCGCGGGCCAGGCCGAGGTTGACCACCGCCAGCACCTGGGCGGCGTAGGCGATGGTCGGGTAGCGGTACAGCGGCTCGTCGATGTTCGATTCGCCGCCGCGAATGAAAGTCCAGTCATCCGCAACGAAGGCGTTGTCCAGCTTCAGGTCGTGACTGCCGGTGCCCTTGAGGCCGACCACATTCCAGTTCTCGACGATCTCCACGTCCTTGGCGCGCAGCAGCGCGGTGCGCGGCTTGCCGCCCGGGCCACCGATGCCGATGCCGACGCCGAGCACGTCGGCGCCTTTGCAGCCGCTGGCGAATTTCCAGGTACCACTGACGCGCCAGCCGCCTTCGACCTGGGTGGCCGGCTGGATCGGGAACAGGCCGCCGGCGAACACCAGGTCCGGGCCGTCGGCATAGAGTTCGGCGAGGGTGTGGCGCGGCAGTGCGGTGAGGTAGGTGCTGGCGCTGCCGAAGCTGGCCACCCAGCCGGCGGAGCCGTCGGCTTCGGCGATACGTTCGACCAGTTTCAGGAACTGCGCCGGCGGCAGTGCGTCGCCGCCGAAGCAGCGCGGGGTCGCGGCGCGGTAGATGCCGACATCGCGGAAGCGTTCGATCATGTCGCGGGGAACGTGGGAACGGGTGTCGAATTCATCGCGGCGCTGGCGGACTTCATCGAGCACGCGCTGGAATTCGAGGGCACGACCGTCCGCATCGAGCGGTTCGGCGAGGGCGGCACGCAGCATGGCATTGTCTCCGATTGTTCTTATCGACCCGCCCCAGGTCTGCCTGCGCTGGTTCATGCTGCGTTGGAGGCACGCTCGGAATGCTCATTTGCACATGCAAAATGCGCTTCCTCACGTGCCTCCGCCTTGCCTGAACTGCGCTCGGCGAAACCTGGAACAGGTCGTGTAGGCCATCGGCCCGTTCGATGCGGGCCGGTCGTCGTTGGGGCCAGTGTATGAACCGCCATGTGCGCCCAACTATTGGGGCGTGCAGCCCCATGCCTAAAGGAATCCCCTAGTCGGCGCCGGGTTACTCCGCAGTCCCTTCGCGCTACGCTGCGCGGTATAAAGGCGCCACTGCTTACCCGTCCCTGCAATCGAGAGCGAGCTTCGATGTTCCAGCCCAAGCCCGACGACTTCCTCGCCCTGCTCCAGGCCATGCCGCTGTGCGTGATCCTTCACGACGCGCAGACCAAGGAAATCCTCTGGGCCAACAACGCCGCACTGGCCGTGCTCGGTTTCACCCTGGAAGAGCTGGTGCCGCTCAAGGCGCCGGACATGACCGCCAAGGCCCCGCAGTACCGCCGCTCGGTCGGCCTGCGCTGGCTGGAAGGCGCTGCGCGCACCGGCCAGCGCACCATCGAGTGGTGCTACCGCTCCAAGCAGGGTGTGGAAATCCTCTCCGAGGCCGTCGCCACCCGCGTGCGCCTGCAGGAGCGCGACGTGCTGATGGTGCAGTTCCGCGACATCTCGAAGGAGAAGCAGGTCGAGCGCGACCTGCAGCGTTTCGAGAGCCGTCTGAAGGCCTTCATGCAGGACCTCGCCGAAGGCGTGGCGGTGCTCGATGCGGACGGCAACCTGCGCTTCCTCAGCGAATCCGCCCTGCCCTTGCTGGGCGGCACTCAGGACGACTGGATGGCGCACAACTTCCTCGGCCGCTGCGACAGCGCCACGCGCCCGCGCCTGGAACACCACCTGGCGATGCAGCCGCCGAGCCGCGAGCCCTACTCCGTCAGCTACCAGTTGCAGCGCCTGGACGGCGAATGGCGCTGGCACCACGCGACCTGCCGCTACATCGAGATTGAGGACGACCTGGTCGGCCACCTGCTGCTGTTCCGCGACGTCACCGAACAGGTCCGTGCCGCCCAGGCGCAACGCCAGAGCGACCAGAAGCTGGAATACCTGGCGCGCTACAACGCCATGGGCGAGATGGCCCTGGCCATCGCCCACGAGCTCAGCCAGCCGCTGGCGGCCACGCGCAACTTCATCGAGGGCGCGCTGATCCGCCTGGACCGCGAGCAGAAGGCTGAAGCCTCCGCCGCCTGGGGCCTGGACAGCGCCGTGCGGCAGATCGAGCACGCCTCGCTGATCATCAAGAGCGTGCGCGAGTACGTGGTGAAGCTGGAGCAGGCCGAGCAGCGCATCGACCTCAACGAACTGTTAGGCGAAACGCTCTACTTCATCAGCCTCAAGGCCCAGCCGAGCAACGTGCGCGTGGAACTGGAGCGCTGCGATGAGCCGCTGTGGGTGAGCTGCGAGAAGGTGCTGGTCGGCCAGGTGATCCTCAACCTCGCCTTCAACGCCATCGAGGAAATGCTCAACCTCCCCGAGGACCGCCGCCTGCTGCGCATCCGCACTTCTCGCGAGGGCGACAGCGCGCGGCTGTGCGTGCTCGACCAGGGCCGTGGCATCGATGCAGGCGCCAAGGAAAAGCTGTTCGACGGGTTCTTCACGTCCAAGGTGAGCGGCAACGGGATCGGCCTGGCGCTGTGCCAGAGCATCGTCTCGCGGCATCGCGGGGATATCTGGGCGGAGAACGTCGAGCCGTGCGGGGCGATGTTCTGTTTCGGGTTGCCGTTGGCGGAGTGATAGGCCGCCGGCCTTGCCGGCGGATCGTGGGCTTGGTCCGCTCCTACGAGATCAAGAGCCCCTCACCCTAACCCTCTCCCGCACGCGGGAGAGGGGACCGTTCTGTGCAGGCTGAAACCTTGGCATCCGCCGGCACGGCCAGCTCCCTCTCCCCTCGGGAGAGGGCTGGGGTGAGGGGATGTGCCGGCACCAACTTTCCCGGAGAAGACAGCACCGTAGGGCGCATAACCTGGAACAGGTTATCCGCCATTTCCGGCGGATAACGCTGGCGCGTCATGCGCGCTACGAAAGCTTCCGGGAGCTTCGGAGCTGAGCGGTTCGCGAGCAAGGACTGGGCGTCCCCCTCGCTCCTACAAAAAGCAAAAGAAAACGGCGCCCGGAGGCGCCGTTGTTCGTTGCGGGGAAGTCAGCCGTGGGACTTCTTGATAATCGCCTCGGCAATATTCGCCGGCGCCTCGGCGTACTTGGTGAACTCCATCGAGTAGCTCGCGCGCCCCTGGGACATCGAGCGCACGTCGGTGGCGTAGCCGAACATCTCGCCCAGCGGCACCTCGGCGCGGATCACCTTGCCCGCCGGCGTATCCTCCATGCCCTGGATCAGCCCGCGCCGGCGGTTCAGGTCGCCCATCACGTCGCCCATGTAGTCCTCCGGCGTCACCACCTCGACCTTCATCACCGGTTCCAGCAGCACCGCGCCGCCCTTCTGCGAGAGCTGCTTGGTGGCCATGGAGGCGGCGATCTTGAACGCCATCTCGCTGGAGTCGACGTCGTGGTAGGAACCGTCAAACACGGATGCCTTCAGGCCGATCAGCGGGTAGCCGGCAAGTACGCCGTTCTGCATCTGTTCCTCGATGCCCTTCTGGATCGCCGGGATGAATTCGCGCGGGATCACCCCGCCGACAACCTCGTTGACGAACTCCAGGCCGTCTTTGCCCTCGTCGCCCGGCTCGAAGCGAATCCAGCAATGGCCGAACTGACCACGGCCGCCGGACTGGCGGACGAACTTGCCTTCGATCTCGCACTTCCTGCGGATCGCCTCGCGGTAGGCCACCTGCGGCTTGCCGATGTTGGCCTCGACGTTGAACTCGCGGCGCATGCGGTCGACGATGATGTCCAGGTGCAGCTCGCCCATGCCGGAGATGATGGTCTGCCCGGTCTCCTCGTCGGTCTTGACGCGGAACGAGGGGTCTTCCTGGGCCAGCTTGGACAGGGCGATGCCCATCTTCTCCTGGTCGGCCTTGGTCTTGGGTTCCACGGCCACGGAGATCACCGGGTCGGGGAAGTCCATGCGCTCGAGGATGATCGGCTTGTCGATGGAACACAGAGTGTCGCCGGTGGTGACGTCCTTCATGCCGATCAGCGCGGCGATGTCGCCGGCGCGCACTTCCTTGATCTCCTCGCGCTGGTTGGCGTGCATCTGCACCATCCGGCCGACGCGCTCCTTCTTGGTCTTCACCGAGTTGAGCACGGCATCGCCGCTGCTGAGCACGCCGGAATAGACGCGGGCGAAGGTCAGGGTGCCGACGAAGGGATCGGTAGCGATTTTGAAGGCCAGCGCGGAGAACGGCTCGCTGTCGTCGGCGTGGCGCTCCAGGTGCTTCTCTTCGTCGTCCGGGTCGGTGCCGTTGATCGCGGGGATTTCCGAGGGCGCCGGCAAGTAGTCGATGACGGCGTCGAGCACCAGCGGCACGCCCTTGTTCTTGAACGAGGAACCCAGCACCGCCGGGACGATCTCGTTGGCCAGGGTGCGCTGGCGCAGGCCGGCCTTGATTTCCGCGATGCTCAGTTCCTCGCCTTCGAGGTACTTGTTCATCAGCTCGTCGTTGGCTTCGGCAGCGGCCTCGATCATGTGCGCGCGCCATTCGTCCGCCAGCGCCTGCAGTTCGGCGGGGATCGGCTCCTCGGTGTAGCTGGTGCCCTGGTCGGCGTCGTTCCAGACGATGGCCTTCATCTTCACCAGGTCGATCTGCCCGGCGAAGTTTTCCTCCGAGCCGATAGCGAGCTGGATCGGTACCGGCGTGTGGCCCAGGCGCTGCTTGATCTGCGCGACCACACGGAGGAAGTCGGCGCCCTGGCGGTCCATCTTGTTGACGTAGGCCAGGCGTGGCACGTGGTACTTGTTGGCCTGGCGCCAGACCGTCTCGGACTGCGGCTCGACGCCGTCGGCGCCGCTGAACACCACCACCGCGCCATCGAGCACGCGCAGGGAGCGCTCCACCTCGATGGTGAAGTCGACGTGGCCGGGGGTGTCGATGATGTTGAAGCGGTACTTGTGGTCGTACTGCTTGGTCGAGCCCTGCCAGAACGCCGTGGTGGCCGCCGAGGTGATGGTGATGCCGCGCTCCTGTTCCTGCACCATCCAGTCCATGGTCGCCGCGCCGTCGTGCACCTCGCCCATCTTGTGATTCACACCGGTATAAAAAAGGATGCGCTCGGTCGTGGTGGTCTTGCCGGCGTCCACGTGGGCGACGATGCCGATATTGCGGTAAAGCTCGATGGGCGTATTGCGAGCCATGGTGTGCTCCGTTTCTGCTGGTTGACTGCCGGGCTTGCTGCTGCGGGTCCGTTGCCTGCGCGGGACGGCGGGAGGAAGTGCGGCATCAGAAAATTCTGCGCGCAACAGGCTCAAGGTAGCGCGTCTTCGTGGCAATTCCAGTACGGCGAGAGCGCTGGTGCCGCAGTCCGACCGGCTGCGTCGCTCCGGCATTGCGCTGCACGGCGGGAAAACCCTAAAATGATAGGCATTCTCAAATGAAAATCTGACGCACGCACCGTGGCTCTCGTCGAAACCCCCTCCCCACAGCACCTGCACACTCTCTATAACGAGCACAACGGCTGGCTCCAGCAGTGGCTGCGCGGAAAGCTGGGCAACGCCTGGGATGCCGCCGATCTCGCCCATGACACCTTCCTGCGCCTGCTGCGGCGCCCGTTGGAAGACCTCGGCGAGCGCCCCCGCGCCCTCCTGACCCACATTGCCAAGGGCCTGCTGGTGGATCGCTGGCGGCGCCAGGAGATCGAGCGCGCCTACCTGGAAAGCGTCGCCGCGCTGCCCGAAGAGCTGGTGCCCGGCCCGGAAACCCGCGAGCTGATCATCGAGGCGCTGGAGCGTATCGACGCCGCCCTGAGCGAATTGCCGACGCTAACCCGCGAGGCCTTCCTGCTGTCACAACTGGATGGCCTGACCTACCCGGTGATCGCCGAGCGCCTGGGCATCTCCCTGGCCAGCGTGAAGCGCTATATGCGTGCCGGTTTCGTCGCCTGCCTGAGCGTCGCCTGATGCGCGAACAACCGCTGGACCCGGGCATTCTCGGCGAAGCCGCCGACTGGCTGGTGCGCCTCAACGAACACCCGGCCAGCAGCGCCGACCTGCAAGCCATCGAACAATGGCGCGCGCGCAGCGCCCAGCACGCCGAAGCCTGGCGCCGCGCCGAAGCCCTGCTCGGCCTGCGCCAGCTGCCACCGGGGCTCGGCCGGCAAAGCCTGCAACGCACGGGCCTGAGCCGCCGGCAGATGCTCAACCGCCTGGGCGTGCTGATGGCCGTGGCGCCCGCTGCCTGGCTGGTGGCCCGGCAGATGCCCTGGGCGGAGTGGAATGCCGACCTGCGCACCGCCGTGGGCGAGCGCAAGCACCTGCGTCTACCGGACGGCAGCCAGATCACGCTGAATACCGGCAGCGCGGTGAACGTGGCTTTCAACGCCCGCGAACGCCGCCTCAGCCTGGTAGAAGGCGAAATCCTCGTCGACGCCCTCCCCGATCCGCGTCCCTTCCTCGTCGACAGCCGTCATGGCCTGTTGCGCACGCCAACTGCGCGCTTCAGCCTGCGTGATCTGGGCGACGCCTGCCGGGTCGCGGTGCTGGACAAGGAAGTCAGCGTCGAATTGCCGGGAGCCGCGAGCCAGGTGGTCACTGCCGGTCAGCAACTGGTGTACGGGGTGCAGGGCTTCCAGTCCCTGCAAACCGCGGACGCCAACGCCAGCGCCTGGGAGAACGGCATGCTGCTGGCCCAGGGTATGCGCCTGGATACTCTGCTGGAGGAACTTGGCCGCTATCGCAGCGGCTTCCTGCGCTGCGACCCGCGCCTGGCCAACCTGCGCGTGACCGGCGCGATTCCCGTGGGCGACAGCGATGCCGGCCTTGTGCTGCTGGCGGACATGCTGCCGGTCAAACTACGGCGGCTGACGCGGTATTGGGTGACCGTGGAGCCGGCGTGAGCCGGGAGCAAAGGGTGCTTCCTGATATTCCTACGCCCACAGCTTCCCCCTCACCCCAGCCCTCTCCCTCAGGGAGAGGGGGCCGTTCGGTGCAGGATGAAAGCCACTGTGCCAGCCGGCACGATCCGCTCCCTCTCCCGCTGGGAGATGGCTGGGGTGAGGGCATGCCACCACTCCAAAACATCCGGCCACCTGCAGGAGCGAGGGGGACGCCCAGTCATTGCTCGCGAACCACCCAACGCCAGCGCGGCCGGAGAATCTGTTCACAAGCAAGAGCTAGGCGCCCCCTCGCTCCTACAAAAAAACACCCTCTGAAAATTTTCGCCCACCCCTGACACCTTTTCCGATCTCGCCCGGTGAAGAGGAAGACACCCTCTATTCGCCGACAGGAACACTCCATGCTCCTCCGCTCCCGCCTCCGCCCGCATTCCCTCGCCCTGGCCGTCGGCCTGGCCCTGACTGGCGGCGTTGTGCTGCCCACCCTGGCGGCCGAAGCCAGCCGCGAACAGCGCCAGTACGACATCTCCCCCGGCCCGCTGGGCGAGGTGCTGGCCCGGTTCGCCGCACAGGCCGGCGTGCCGCTGGCATTCGAGGCACAGGCGCTGAATCGCCAGCAAAGCGCTGGATTGAAAGGCAACTACGCGCCCGAGCAGGGACTTGAGCACCTGCTCGAAGGCAGCGGCTACCGCCTGGTGCGCAAGAGCAGCGGTTACGGCGTGGAAGCGGCGCCGGATGACAGCGGCGCCCTGGAAATGGACGCCACCACCGTCAGCGGTGCCGTGCAGCAGCGCGGCGAACTGCCGCCCGCCTATGCCGGCGGCCAGGTCGCCCGTGGCGCTCAGCTGGGAATGCTGGGCAACCAGGACATCCAGGACGTGCCCTTCAGCTTCGCCAGCTACACCGCCAGGACCATCCAGGATCAGCAGGCGCAGACCGTCGGCGACGTGCTGCTCAACGATGCCTCGGTACGCCAGGGCAACGGCTACGGCAACTTCTCGCAGATCTTCGTCATCCGCGGCCTGCCGCTGAGCACCGACGACGTCTCGCTCAACGGCCTGTACGGCGTCACCCCGCGGCAGATCATCGGCACCGAGTCGCTGGAACGGGTCGAGTTGTTCAAGGGCCCCAACGCCTTCATCAACGGCGTGACACCCAACGGCACCGGCATCGGTGGCGCGGTCAACCTGCAGACCAAGCGCGCCGAAGACGTACCGACCCGCAGCGTGACCCTGGGCTATGGCAGCGACAACCAGATCGGCGAGCACCTCGACCTCGGCCAGCGCTTCGGCGAGGACAATCGCTTCGGCGCGCGGGTCAACCTGGCCCAGCGCGAGGGCGAGACCGGCGTCGACGACGAGAACCAGCGCTACAAGCTGGCCACCGTCAACCTCGACTACCGTGGCGAACGCCTGCGCCTGATGACCGACTTCGGCTACCAGAAGCAGCGCATCAACCAGGGTCGCCCGGTGGTCTACGTCGGCACCGGCGTCAGCAGCATTCCCCACGCCCCGGACGCCGACCACAACTACGGACAGTCCTGGAGCTATTCCCAGCTGGAAGACACCTTCGGCATGTTCCGCGCCGAGTACGACCTCAATGACAGCTGGACCGCCTACCTCTCCGGTGGCGCCAAGCACACCCGCGAAAACGGCGCCTACTCCGCCCTGACGCTCAGCGACAACAACGGCGCCGCAGGCGGCGGCATGATGGATGCCACCCACGACGAGGACAACAAGAGCGCCATGGCCGGCCTGAACGGCCACTTCGCCACCGGCCCGGTCAGCCACCAGATGAACCTCAGCGTCGCCGGCATCTGGGCCGAGCAGCGCAGCGCCTACACCATGACCACCAAGCGCTACCCCACCGACATCTACAACCCGGTGCAAACGCCCAAGCCCGCGCCAACCCTCACCGGCGGCGACTACAGCGACCCCGGCATCGTCGGCAAGACGCTGAACAAGAGCGTGGCCGCCGCCGATACCCTGGGCTTCCTCGACGACCGCGTGCTGCTGACCGTGGGCGTACGCCGGCAAAGCATCGGCACCGACGGCTGGAACTACGTCGGCAAGCGCACCGCCACCTACGACGAATCCATCACCACGCCGGTCTATGGCCTGGTGGTGAAGCCCACCGAGTACCTGTCGCTCTACGCCAACCGCATCGAAGGCCTGGCCGCCGGCCCGACCGCGCCCAGCAGCGCGGCGAACTTCGGCGAAGTCTTCGCGCCGAACCGCTCCAAGCAGGTGGAAGTGGGCGCCAAGCTGGACTTCGGCAGCTACGGCGGCAACCTGGCCTTCTACCGCATCGAGCAGCCCTTCAGCACCACCGACCCGGACTCGAAGATCTTCAGCGTCGACGGCGAGCAGGAGAACCGCGGCATCGAGCTGAACGTCTTCGGCGAGCCGGTGGACGGCCTGCGCCTGCTGGCAGGCGGCACCTGGATCGACACCGAACTGAAGAACACCGCCGGCGGTAAGACCGACGGCAACCGCGCCGTGGGCGTGCCGACCTTCCAGTACAACCTGGGCGCCGACTGGGATATCCCCGGCATCCAGGGCGCCGCCCTCAACGGGCGCATGCTGCGCACCGGCGGCCAGTACCTGGACGCCGCCAACGACCTGAGCATCCCGGCCTGGACCCGCGTCGACCTCGGCGCCCGCTACGCCTTCAAGGTGGACGAGCGCGACGTGACCCTGCGCGCCAACCTGGAGAACGTCGCCAACAAGGCCTACTGGGCCTCCACCATCGGCGGCTACCTGACCCAGGGCGACCCGCGCACCCTGAAGGTCTCGATGACCGTGGATTTCTGACACGCTTCGCGACACGGACGTCGACCCTATTACTTATCAATAGGTTACATAACTAATTTGATAAAAGACTTCACATCAGAATTCATTCCTCGCCTGGGGGTGGCGCCGTGAAACACCCGGATTACGCGGGCTGAGGAGGTACTCTTCGCTCCAACGATAGCCGCTGGCTTGAAGTGATTTCTCAATAGATCAAATTCGATATAAATCAAATGGTTATGTGACCAATCTCGAAATACAGTTAGATCATGACTCCTGCTGCCCCTGGATTACTGGATCGAAATGCGGTTCAGGGTCCATGCTTGGGGCTCGCACATTTGCCGGAGATCGCCCCCATGAGCGATGCCATCACCATTGATTTCGTCTCCGACGTGGTCTGCCCCTGGTGCGCCATCGGCCTGAACGGCCTGCTGGCCGCCATCCGCCGGGTGGATGGCGAACTGACCGTGGAACTGCGCATCAAGCCCTTCGAGCTCAACGCCGACATGCCGGCCGAAGGCGAGGACCTGGTGGAGCACCTGCAACGCAAGTACGGCAGCAGCGCCGAAGATATCGCCCGCAACCAGGAGCACCTGCGCTCCATGGGCGAGGACGTCGGCGTGCACTTCGACCTGAAAAAGCGCGATCGCATCTACAACACCTTCGATGCCCATCGCCTGTTGCACTGGGCGGCGGAATCACACCGCGACGTGGCGCTGAAACAGGCGCTGCTGCATGCCTACTTCGGCGAAGGCCGCGACCCGAGCGACCCGGAAGTGCTGCTGGAAGTAGCCGTGAGCGTCGGCCTGGACGCCGTGCGCGCCCGTGAGATCCTAGACAGCGACGCCTATGGCGACGAGGTGGTGGCCGAGGAAGACTTCTACACCAGCCACGGCATCCGTGCGGTGCCGGCGGTGATCCTCAACGGCCGCCAGTTGATCTCCGGGGCGCAGAGCTCCGACTACTACGAGCAGGCGCTGCGCCAGGTGGCGCGCAATGCGCCGTTGCCGGAGTGAGCGTCCCGCGCTTCTGAAAAGACCCGCCTCACGCGGGCCTCATTTTTCCAGGGGAGACTTTAACTCAAGACTCACCCTCTCCCCCGCCCTCTCCCTGAAGGGAGAGGGAGCCGTCCATGCTGCCTGATATTGAAGCGTCATCCTGCACCAACTAGTCCCCTCTCCCTTCAGGGAGAGGGTTAGGGAGAGGGAGCCATCGCTACGAACACTCAAACGCCCAAAGAAAAACGGCGCCCGAAGGCGCCGTTTTCATGAAGCATCAGCCGATCAGAGCGCCGACCAGCCGTCCAGCTGGCCGCCCAGGTCGGCGGAGTGCTCGGACAGCAGCGCGGCGTAGCCGCTGATGTGCTCGTGGGAGAGCTCCATCACCGGGTAGGCCAGGACCTGCCAGGGCAGCTTGTCGTTGCCGTCGTACTCGGAGTACGCCACCTTCTGCCCGTTCTGCAGCAGCATGATGGCGAAGTCCAGGGCGGACTGCTCGTCCGGGAAGATCACCGCGAACTCCACCTCATGCTCGAGGGAGAGGTCCTCGCCGTCTTCCTGCAGGGCCCACAGGGCATCGCCGATTTCGTCTTCCGGGAAAAGCTGCTTGTCGCGGCTCATGTCACTGCTCCAATTCGATGAACAAAGTGCCCGGTCTGGGCATTCCCGCGCAGGATACCCGTCCTGCGTGACAGATGCCGGAAAATCTCGCCGGCACCATCGCCAATCGTGATGATCATCATCACGGTGTTTCACTTCCGCCCTTGCCTGCGCGGCGCGACGATGCATCCATCGGGCCTGCGCCCCTCCCACATCGAGACTGCGACCATGCACAGCCTAGACGCGGCGTATCGCATTACCTACATCACCCTGGACGAGGTGCAACTACACTTCGAGACCGAAATCGCCGTCACCGACGATGAAGGCAGTCTCGCCCTGCTCCGTGCCGCCACCCCGCCGGAAGAGCGCCGGGTGCTGCGCGAGCTGATCTGCCAGGAAAACGAACGCCAGGCTCTTGTAGCTTAGACGCTGCACGACGCCTGAAAACGCTTGCCCCGCCAGTGCGGGGCAAGCGCTTCATCTCCACTCCCCTGACTCACGCCTGCAACTGATTGCCGATCGGCAAGGTGCGGATGCGCTTGCCAGTCGCCGCGAACAGCGCATTGGCCAGCGCCGGCGCCAACGGCGGCACACCCGGCTCGCCTACGCCGGTCGGCGGCTCGGCGGACGGCACGATGTGCACCTCCACCACCGGCATCTCGTTGATCCGCAACACCTGGAAGTCGTGGAAGTTGGACTGGTCGACCTTGCCGTCGGTGAGCGTGATGGCGCTGTGCAGCGCCGCGGACAGCGCAAAGCCGATGCCGCCTTCCATCTGTGCCTTGATCACGTCCGGATTGATCGCCAGGCCGCAATCCACCGCGCAGACCACACGGTCCACCTTGAAGCTCTTGTCCGCCTTGTAGGTCACTTCAACGACCTGGGCGACGAAGCTGCCGAACGACTCATGCACGGCGATGCCGCGGCCACGCTGCTCGCCTTCCTTGCCCTTCTCCAGCGGCGCCAGCCAGTTGGCCCGCTGCGCCACCAGCTCCAGCGCGCCGCGATGACGCGGGTGCTTCTCCAGCAGCTTGCGGCGGAACTCGTACGGGTCCTGCTTGGCGGCGATGGCCGCTTCGTCGATCAGCGTTTCGGTGGAGAACGCCGTGTGGGTATGGCCCACCGAGCGCCACCACTGGGTCGGCACCGTGACGTTGTCCGCCAGCGCCTGCTCGACGCGCAGGTTGGGCACGGCGTACGGCAGGTCGGCGGCACCTTCGACGGCAATCTTGTCGACGCCATCCTTGACCATGAACTTCTCGAACGGCGTGCCAACGATGAAGGACTGCCCCACCAGCCGCTGCTCCCAGCCCACCAGGTTGCCCTGGGCATCCACCGCCAGCCGTGCGCGGTGCAGGAAGGCCGGGCGGTAGTAGCCGGCGCGGGTGTCATCCTCGCGGGTCCAGACCATCTTGATCGGTACCTTCACGCCCTGCTCGCGCGCCGCCTTGGCGATCGCAGCCGCTTCCAGCACGTAGTCCGAGTGCGGGTTGGCGCGGCGACCGAAGCTGCCGCCGGCATACAGCTGGGTGATGGTGACCTGCTCGGGCTGCATGCCCAACAACTGCGCCACGGACATCTGGTCGCCGGTCTGCCATTGCTCGCCGTTCCAGATCTGGCAGCCGTCCTCCTTGAGGAACACCACGCAGTTCAGCGGCTCCATGGCGGCATGTGCGAGATAGGGAAATTGATACTCGGCTTCGATCAGGTGCGCCGGTTTCTCCAGCGCCTTGGCGACATCACCGTCGTTGCGCGCCACCAGGCCCGGCTTGCTGGCCATATCGCGGTACTGGGCGAAGATTTCCTTGCTGCCCATCTTGAAGGCCTTGCTCTCGTCCCACTCGACCTGCAATGCATCGCGGCCCTGGCGCGCGGCCCAGGTGTTCTTCGCCAGCACCGCGACGCCGGCGAAACGCCGATCGCTGCCGGGGAACTGCACGACATCAACCACGCCGGGCACCGCCTTGGCCTTGCTCGCGTCGACCTTGGCCGGAACACCGCCGAAGCGCGGCGGGTGGGCGACCACGGCCACCAGCATGTCCGGCAGGTGCACGTCCTGGGTGAATTGCGCGGTGCCGTCGGTCTTGGACGGGCTGTCCTTGCGCGGCAGCTGCACCTGGCCGATCAGTTTGAAGTCCTTCGGGTCCTTGAGCTTCACGTCCGCCGGCACCGGCTGTTTCGCCGCCGCCTCGGCCAGTTCGCCGAAGCCGGCCTTGCGTCCGGAAGCCGGATGGGTAACGACGCCGTCGTGCACTTCGATCTCGGCTGCCGGCACCTTCCACTGCTCCGCCGCCGCGCCCACCAGCATGGCGCGGGCGCTGGCGCCGGCCTTGCGCATCTGCTCGAAGGAATTGGCCATGGCGTTGCTGCCGCCAGTGCCCTGCAGGTTGCCGAAGGCCAGGTTGGCGTAGCGCTTGGCGTCGGCCGGTGCGCCCTCGACCTCTACGTGGCTCCAGTCGGCGTCCAGCTCCTCGGCCACCAGGGTGGCGAGGCCGGTGTAACTGCCCTGGCCCATTTCCACATGCTTGGCGATCACGGTGACAGTGCCATCGGGAGCGATGCGCACGAAGGCGTTGGGTTCGAAATCATTGGCCGCCTGGGCATCGCCCAGCTTGCCCAGCAGCGGCGCGAAGTAGATGCCCAGCGCCAGGCCGCCGGCGCCCCGCAGGAAGCTGCGGCGACTGACGTTGAGGATGCTGCCGGCCTCGGCCGGCTGCGGGTCGATACGGGGTTCGAGCATGGTGTCGGTCCTCAGAGACTGTTTACGGTCTCGCGAGCTAGAGCCGTTGTAGGCGGAAGGCGCCCGAAGAGCGGAGTTTACGAGCTGTAAATGAGCATCTGAGGGCGACTTCCAACGCCCAACGGCCGACGCGCAGCAGATCGTAAACAGCCTCTATCAGGCCAGGGTCTGGGCGGCGTCATGGATCGCCGCGCGGATCCGCGCATAGGTGGCGCAGCGGCAGATGTTGCCGCTCATCGCTGCATCGATGTCGGCATCGCTGGGCGCCTTGTTCGAAGCCAGCAGCGCGGTGGCCGACATGATCTGCCCGGATTGGCAGTAGCCGCACTGCACCACGTCGAGCTTGCGCCAGGCGTCCTGCACCGCCTTGCCGGCGGCCTGTTCGGCCACCGCCTCAATGGTGGTGATCTTCTTGCCGGCCACCGCCGCCAGCGGGGTGACGCAGGAGCGCGTCGGCTGGCCATCGATATGCACGGTGCAGGCGCCGCACAACGCCATGCCGCAGCCGTATTTGGTGCCGGTCAGGCCGGCGACGTCACGGATGGCCCAGAGCAGCGGCATTTCGCCCGGAGCGTCGAGTTCATGGTCCTTGCCGTTCAGGTTCACGGTAATCATCAGGAGTTTCACCTCTTTTACGGGTGATGGAATGGGGCGAAGCACTGCCGCTTCGTCACGCAATGGATTCAGCCTAGGCGCAAGCGCCGGCCTGCGCCGCGACGATACGCCAGGAAGGCGCCGAGCGGTTTGCCTGGTTCTCTTGAGGCTTGCCTGATACTGCGCAGGGTGTGACCGGATGTTTGCGGTGCTGGCGGCGAGTGATCGCGGACAGGGTCCGCTCCTACAAGAGCTGCACGGAACGTAGGAGCGGACTCCGTCCGCGATCGGCTTCTGGCCGCACCGCACTGAAACGAGGGTTCGCGAGCAAGCTCGCTCCTACAGGGAAATATCGTGCGCACAAAAAAGCCACTCCGAAGAGTGGCTTTCTCGCCTCACGGATGCTGGATCACTCCGGCATCTTGATCACTACACGGCCGCCGCCCGGGCAGGTTTCCATGTAGGTGTTGGCGTCCAGGTACTGGGCGAAATCGAACACCCGGTCAATGCTCGGCTTGAGCAGCTGATCGGCGGTCATCTGGTTGATCGCAGTCAGCGCCCGTTGCACGGCTTCGTCGTTGCGGGTCAGGCCGATCTCCGGTTGCCCGGTGAAGTCCAGCACGCAGTGACGGAAGAACTGCAGGTGCTTCTTGAACGCCGCGCAGGCCGGGAAGGCTGCGTCGTTGCCGCCGTTGATGCCGTACAGGATCAGCTTGCCGCGCGGAGCGGCCACGTCACCCAGCAGTTTCATCTGCGGGCCGGCGCACTGGTCGAGGACGATCTCGACGCCTTCACCCTTGGTGAAGCGCTCGACTTCCAGTACCAGGTCCTGTTCCTCGGTGTAGATAACCTTGTCCGCCCCCAGGCCCTTCAGAAACTCGCGGGTTTCCTCGTGGCTGGTGGTAGCGATCACCTGGGCGCCCAGCGCCTTGGCCAACTGCACCGCTTGCGGAGCCAGGCAATGGCCCGCCTCGGTGATCAACACACGCTGGCCGGGCTTGATCTGGGCAAGCTCCACCAGGGCGAAATAGGAGTACATCAGGCCGGTGTAGTGCACCGCTGCCTCGACCGGGGTCAGGACATCCGGATAACGGGTCAGCGAGGTGCGCGGCAGGATGACGTGGTCACCCCAGGCCGGATACTGGTTCGGCGAGTTCGCCGGGAAGCTGGCCACCGCCACACCGGGCTCGAGGTCTTCCACACCCTCGCCCACGGCTTCGACGATGCCGGACAATTCATAGCCGATGCCCGCTGGCAACTTGGCCTGATCCGGGGCGAGGTTCTGCCGCCAGAGCACGTCGCGCCAACTGACGCCCAGTGCCTGGGTACGGATCAGTACTTCACCCGGCCCCGGTTGCGGGGTCGGCATTTCCTCGATCTTCAGGACCGAGGCGTCACCGAACTGGTGGAAACGGATCATGCGGGACATCACATACCTCGCCTTTGTAGTGCTTCATAGCCACGGACTCTATCCGGGCTTTCCGGGTGACGCCACCGTTCGCCATTGATAATGGACATAAACGGCGATGATTCGGCACGCGGTGAAATGCTTGTCCGGCGCGGCCCGGAGGCTCTGCGGCGGGTCTGCGCGACCGAGCGTGGACGTCCGCCCCTTACAGAGTCAGACCACACATCCGGGGCGTGATTCTCTTTAAAAAAGTAGAAATTGATCAAGGACTTATCTGACAGACTTGACTCAAGGCACGGTCGGCCTCACTTTTCCCCCATCGCCAGGGAGTCCCCATGAACCGCAACGACCTTCGCAAGGTTGATCTCAACCTGTTGATCGTTTTCGAAACGCTGATGCATGAACGCAGCGTGACCCGCGCCGCCGAGAAGCTGTTCCTTGGCCAGCCAGCGATCAGTGCGGCCCTGGCGCGTCTGCGCGGCCTGTTCGACGATCCGCTGTTCGTACGCACCGGGCGCAGCATGGAGCCTACCGCGCGGGCCCAGGAAATCTTCGGCCACCTCTCGCCGGCACTGGACTCCATCTCCACCGCCCTGAGCCGCGCCGCCGACTTCGACCCGGCCACCAGCAAGGCGGTGTTCCGCATCGGCCTGTCCGATGACGTGGAATTCGGCCTGCTGCCGCCGCTGCTGCGCCGCCTGCGCTCGGAAGCACCGGGCATCACCCTGGTAGTGCGCCGGGCCAACTATCTGCTGATGCCGCAATTGCTGTCGTCCGGGGAAATCTCCGTGGGCGTGAGCTACACCGACGAGCTGCCGGCCAACGCCAAGCGCAAGACCCTGCGCCGCAGTACCTGGAAGATCCTGCGGGCCGATTCGATTCCCGGCGCGCTGACCCTCGATGATTACTGCGCGCGCCCGCACGCGCTGGTGTCCTATGCGGGCGACCTGGACGGTTTCGTCGACCAGACCCTCGCCGAGATGGACCGCAAGCGCCAGGTGGTGCTGGCCGTGCCGCAGTTCGTTGGCCTGGCCCAGTTGCTGGCCGGTACCGACATCATCGCTACCGTGCCCGAGTACGTGGCCCTGGCGCTGACCGCCGCCGGCGGCCTGCGCGCCGAGGAGCCGCCCTTCCCCACGCGCCTGGCCGAGCTGTCGATGGTCTGGCGCGGCGCCCAGGACCAGGACCCGGCCGAGCGCTGGCTGCGTTCGCGGATCACCATGTTCGTGGGTGATCCGGACAGTCTCTGACGCAACCCCCTCCCATTCCCCACCTGTAGGGCGCATAACCGGGAACGGGTTATCCGCCATGGCGGATAACGCCGAGGGCGTTATGCGCCCTACGCACTGCCGGGCAAGCCCTACGTCGATATCTCCCCGCGACCATGCATCGGCGCCGGGGCGACTCCCCCTCCCCAGCCCTGGCTGCGCGCCCCGCTCCGAAGGGAGAGGGAGCCGTCTATGCCGACTGACGCCGCAGTTTCATCCTGTGCCGAACGGTCCCCTCTCCCGCTTGCGGGAGAGGGTTAGGGAGAGGGGTTCTTCTCGGGCCGCGCGCAGGCATGGCCCCAGGCGCCCCGCCCGTCCAACAGGGGGAACCTGCACTGTTCGGGCAATCCCCGCGCCCCTCCTTCCATCTATTCCTGCGCGCTCTTGTATCTATTCATACGCATAGTGCAAAGGCTTTTATCACTCCACGTGATAATCAAAATTCTCTCGTTCGATTAGTTCCAGAGCCCCCGCGCACGCAGACTCCGCTCCATTAGAAATCCATAAACCAATTAGAACGCCGGAGTCTTTCCATGGAGCGAAATCTGAACACCTTGCGTATTCCGTTGGCGTTAGCCGCCGTGCTGGTCCTCAGCGCCTGCGGCAAGGGCCAGGACGCAGCACAGAACATGGCCGCGCCCAAGGTCAGCGTCGCGGATGTCATCGAACAGCCGATCAATGAATGGGACGAATTCACCGGCCGCCTGGAGGCTCCGGAATCCGTCGAACTGCGTCCGCGCGTCTCCGGCTACATCGACCGCGTCGCCTTCCGCGAAGGCGCCCTGGTGAAGAAAGGCGACCTGCTGTTCCAGATCGACCCGCGGCCGTTCCAGGCCGAGGTCCACCGCCTGGAAGCCCAGCTGCAACAGGCTCGCGCCAACCAGACCCGTACCGTCAACGAAGCCTCCCGCGGCGACCGCCTGCGCGCCACCAACGCCATTTCCGCGGAACTCGCCGACGCCCGCACCGCCGCCGCCACCGAGGCGAAAGCCGTGGTCGCCGCGACCCAGGCGGAACTGGACAACGCCCGCCTGAACCTGTCGTTCACCCAGATCACCGCCCCCATCGACGGCCGCGTTTCCCGCGCCGAAGTGACCGCCGGCAACCTGGTGAACAGCGGCCAGAGCGTGCTCACCACCCTGGTCTCCACCGACAAGGTCTACGCCTACTTCGACGCCGACGAGCGCGTCTACCTCAAGTACGTCGACCTCGCCCGCAAGGGCGGCCCGGATGCCCGTGGCACCAGCCCGGTGTACCTGGGACTGACCGGCGAGGACGGCTTCCCCCACCAGGGCCGCCTGGACTTCCTCGACAACCAGGTCAACCCGAAGACCGGCACCATCCGCGGTCGCGCGGTGTTCGACAACGACGCCAACCAGTTCACCCCCGGCCTGTACGCCCGCATCAAGCTGGTCGGCAGCGGCACCTACCCCGCCGCGCTGATCAAGGATGAAGCGGTCGGCACCGACCTCGGCAAGAAGTTCGTGCTGGTGGTCGACAAGGACAGCAAGGCGCAGTACCGCGGCATCGAGCTGGGCCCGAAACTGGAAGGCCTGCGCATCGTCCGCACCGGCCTGGTGAAGGGCGACCGCATCGTGGTCAACGGCCTGCAGCGGGTTCGCCCGGGCGCCCAGGTCGATGCCCAGGGTGTCGAGATGGCCAGCCAGTCGACCCTCGCCAAACTCGACAGCCAGCGCCGCGCACTGGAAAGCATCGAGGCACCGAAGGTCGCCGAGAAATCGGCCAAGCCGGGCGAACCGCGCGGCTGACCGCTCTCTGATTTGATCGCCCCCCTGTCTTAAACGATTGATGTACCAGGCCCTGTCCCACCAGGGCCTTGGGTGACCTTTGTCCCGGGTTTGGCGAACCGCAGCGTTCGCGACAGGAACCAGCCATGAACTTTTCGCAATTCTTCATCCAGCGGCCGATCTTCGCCGCCGTGCTTTCGCTGATCATCCTGATCGGCGGGGCCATCTCGCTGTTCCAGCTACCGATCAGCGAATACCCCGAGGTCGTTCCGCCCACCGTGGTCGTGCGCGCCAACTTCCCCGGCGCCAACCCCAAGGTGATCGGCGAGACCGTCGCCGCGCCGCTGGAACAAGCCATCACCGGCGTCGAGAACATGCTCTACATGTCCTCGCAGTCCACCGCCGACGGCAAGATGACCCTGACCATCACCTTCGCCCTGGGCACCGACCTGGACAACGCGCAGGTGCAGGTGCAGAACCGTGTGACCCGCACGCAGCCCAAGCTGCCCGAGGAAGTCACCCGCATCGGCATCACCGTCGACAAGGCCTCGCCCGACCTGACCATGGTCGTGCACCTGACCTCGCCGGATAACCGCTACGACATGCTCTACCTGTCCAACTACGCCATCCTCAACATCAAGGACGAGCTGGCGCGCCTGGACGGTGTGGGCGACGTGCAGCTGTTCGGCATGGGCGACTACTCGCTGCGCGTGTGGCTCGACCCGAATAAGGTCGCCTCGCGCAACCTGACCGCCACCGACGTGGTCGCCGCGATCCGCGAGCAGAACCGCCAGGTTGCCGCCGGGGCGCTGGGCGCCCCGCCCGCGCCGAGCGACACCAGCTTCCAGCTGTCGATCAACACCCAGGGCCGTCTGGTCACCGAGGAAGAGTTCGAGAACATCATCATCCGCAGCGGCCCGGACGGCGAGATCACCCGCCTGAAGGACATCGCCCGCGTCGAACTCGGCTCCAGCCAGTACGCCCTGCGTTCGCTGCTGGACAACCAGCCGGCGGTCGCCATCCCGATCTTCCAGCGTCCCGGCTCCAACGCCATCGCCATCTCCAACCTGGTACGCGAGAAGATGGCCGAGCTGAAGAAGGATTTCCCGCAGGGCGTGGATTACTCCATCGTCTATGACCCGACCATCTTCGTTCGCGGCTCCATCGAAGCGGTGGTGCACACCCTGTTCGAAGCGCTGATCCTGGTGGTGCTGGTAGTCGTGCTGTTCCTGCAGACCTGGCGCGCCTCGATCATCCCGCTGGCCGCCGTGCCGGTATCGCTGATCGGCACCTTCGCGGTGATGCACTTCTTCGGTTTCTCGCTCAACGCGCTATCGCTGTTCGGCTTGGTACTAGCCATCGGCATCGTGGTGGACGACGCCATCGTGGTGGTGGAGAACGTCGAGCGGAACATCGGGCTGGGGCTCACTCCCGTAGAGGCGACCAAGCGCGCCATGAAGGAAGTGACCGGACCGATCATCGCCACCGCGCTGGTGCTGTGCGCCGTGTTCATCCCGACCGCGTTCATCTCCGGCCTCACCGGGCAGTTCTACCGGCAGTTCGCCTTGACCATCGCGATTTCCACGGTGATCTCCGCGTTCAACTCGCTGACCCTGTCGCCGGCGCTATCCGCCGTGCTGCTCAAGGGGCACCACGAGCCGAAGGACCGCTTCTCGGTGCTGCTCGACAAGCTGCTGGGCGGCTGGCTGTTCCGTCCGTTCAACCGCTTCTTCGACCGCGCCAGCCATGGCTACGTCGGCACCGTCACCCGCGTACTGCGCGGCAGCTCCATCGCGCTGCTGCTGTATGCGGGCCTGATCGGCCTGACCTACCTGGGCTTCTCCAGCACCCCGACCGGCTTCGTGCCGCAACAGGACAAGCAGTACCTGGTGGCCTTCGCGCAACTGCCCGACGCCGCCACGCTGGACCGCACCGAAGCGGTGATCAAGCGCATGTCGGAAATTGCCGGCAAGCACCCGGGCATCGAGCACACCGTGTCGTTCCCCGGCCTGTCGATCAACGGCTTCACCAACAGCCCCAACAGCGGCATCGTCTTCACCCCGCTGAAGGATTTCAGCGAGCGTAAGGGCCCGGGCATGTCGGCCAACGAGATCGCCGCCGAGCTGAACAAGCAGTTCGCGGATATCCAGGACGCCTACATCGCGATCTTCCCGCCGCCGCCGGTACAGGGGCTGGGCACCATCGGTGGCTTCCGCCTGCAGATCGAGGACCGTGGCAACGCCGGTTACGAGGAGCTCTACGCACAGACCCAGAACATCCTCAATAAGGCCCGCGCGCTGCCGGAGCTGAACCCCATGTCGGTGTTCACCAGCTACCAGGTGAACGTGCCGCAGGTAGACGCTGCCATCGACCGCGAGAAGGCCAAGACCCACGGCGTGGCGATCAGCGACATCTTCGACACCCTGCAGGTCTACCTGGGCTCGCTGTACGCGAACGACTTCAACCGCTTCGGCCGCACCTACCAGGTGAACGTCCAGGGCGAGCAGCAGTTCCGTCTCGAACCCGAGCAGATCGGCCAGCTGAAGGTGCGCAACAACCAGGGTGAGATGGTCCCGCTGGCCACCTTCATCAAGATCAGCGATACCTCCGGTCCCGACCGCGTGATGCACTACAACGGCTTCATCACCGCCGAGATCAACGGCGCCGCCGCACCGGGCTACAGCTCCGGCCAGGCCGAGGCCGCCATCGAGCGCCTGCTCAAGCAGGAGCTGCCCAATGGCATGACCTACGAATGGACCGAGCTGACCTACCAGCAGATCCTCGCCGGCAACTCCGCGATCTACGTGTTCCCGCTCTGCGTGCTGCTCGCCTTCCTGGTGCTGGCCGCGCTGTACGAGAGCTGGGGCCTGCCGCTGGCGGTGATCCTGATCGTGCCGATGACCCTGCTGTCGGCCATCGCAGGCGTGATCCTGTCCGGTGGCGACAACAACATCTTCACCCAGATCGGCCTGATCGTACTGGTGGGCCTGGCGTGCAAGAACGCGATCCTGATCGTCGAGTTCGCCAAGGACAAACAGGACGAAGGCATGGACCGCCTGAGCGCGGTACTGGAAGCCTGCCGCCTGCGTCTGCGGCCGATCCTGATGACCTCCATCGCCTTCATCATGGGCGTGGTGCCCCTGGTGCTGTCGTCCGGCGCCGGCGCCGAAATGCGCCATGCCATGGGTGTCGCGGTGTTCTCCGGGATGCTCGGCGTGACCTTCTTCGGCCTGCTGCTGACCCCGGTCTTCTATGTGCTGATCCGCCGCTTCATGGAAGCCCGTGAAGCGAAGAAGCAGGCGCGTGCTGCCCTGAGCCACACGAACCATAACGAGGCCCATCAGGCATGAGCGTCATGACCATCAATGCTGTGAGCAAGAGTGCCGTGAAACTGTTCGTCCCCTCCCTGCTCGCGCTGGCCCTCAGCGCGTGCATGGTCGGCCCCGACTACCAGAAGCCGGACACCGCGCCGGCCCAGCTGGACAGCAATGCCCAGGCGAAGAACTACGACCGCGGCCGTTACGAAGACGCCTGGTGGAAGCAGTTCGACGATCCGGTGCTGACCCAGTTGGTCGACCAGTCCCTCAAGGAAAACCGCGAGCTGCGCGTGGCCTATGCCCGCGTGTTGGCTTCGCGGGCGATTCGCGACGACGTGGCGAATGACCGTTTCCCCACGGTCACCAGCCGCGCCGAAGGCCAGGTCGGCAAGGGCCAGGTGCCCGGCCAGACCGAGGACCGGGTCAACCAGGAGCGCTACGACCTGGGCCTGGACATGATCTGGGAAGTCGACCTGTTCGGCCGTGTGCGCCGCCAATTGGAATCCAGCGACGCGCTGAGCGAAGCGACCGTGGCCGACCTGCAGCAGCTGCAGGTCAGCCTGATCGCCGAACTGGCCGATGCCTACGGGCAGCTACGCGGAGCGCAACTGCGCGAAAGCATCGCCAAGAGCAACCTGGAGAACCAGCGCGAATCCCGCGACCTGACCATCCAGCTGCGCGACGCCGGTGTCGGCAACGAACTGGACGTACAGCGCGCCGAAGCGCGCCTGGCCGCCACCGAAGCCAGCGTGCCGCAATTGCAGGCTGAGGAAGTGCGCCAGCGCAACCGCATCGCCACCCTCCTCGGCCAGCGCCCGGATGCGCTCTCCGTGGACCTGTCGCCGAAGAAACTCCCCGCCATCGCCAAGGCCCTGCCCATCGGCGATCCGGGTGAGCTGCTGCGTCGCCGTCCGGACGTGGCTTCCGCCGAACGCCGCCTGGCTGCCGCCACCGCGGATGTGGGCGTGGCCACCGCCGATCTGTTCCCGAAAGTCAGCCTCGGCGGCTTCCTCGGCTACACCGCCGGCCGTGGTTCGCAGATCGGCTCGTCCGCCGCCAGCGCCTGGGGCGTAGCCCCGAGCATCACCTGGGCGGCCTTCGACCTGGGCAGCGTGCGGGCCCGCCTGCGCGCCTCCAAGGCCGACGCCGATGGCGCCCTGGCGACCTACGAGCAGCAGGTCCTGCTGGCCCTGGAAGAGTCGTCCAACGCCTTCAGCGACTACGGCAAGCGCCAGCAGCGCCTGGTGTCGCTGGTGCGCCAGTCCGAAGCCAGCCGCAATGCCGCACAGCAGGCCGGCCTGCAATACCGCGAAGGCACCGTGGACTTCCTCAACCTGCTGGACGCCGAGCGCGAACAGTTGGCCGCCGAGGACGCCCAGGCCCTGGCGGAAGTCGACGTGTACCGCGGCATCGTGGCGATCTACAAGGCCCTTGGCGGCGGCTGGCAGCCGACGCCGGCGGCCTGATCGATCCTCCCCCGGTCGAGAATTTCTCGACCTTCTAGCCCTACGGTTTCAAGCTCCGGACCGTAGGGCTTTTTTATGTCCCTAACCTGCCCTGAACAGCAGAAGACAACGCCAGATGCGAGTTCGACCTTGGGCCGGACGCCCCATGTCGCTATGATCCGGTCCAGCTTGCCAGGGATCAAAAAAGTTTGGCCCTGCCCTGGCCTAAGATTTATCTATCGGATACTTCAGACAAGGACTCGCCATGGACGCCACCGCCCATTTCATTCCCCTGGACCCAACGTCCCTCTTCATCACCCTCGGGATTCTCGTTTTCGGCATGTTCATGCTGGGGATCGGCTTCACCATCCGCGAGCGCGGTATAGGCGTCGTGCTGATGTGGATCGGGGTGCTGAGCATGCTGTCGATCATCACCTACCGCATCTATATCGCGACGTCGGTCTAGCTCTCTCCCCTGCCTGAAAACGATCGCGGACGGAGTCCGTTCCCACCGATGTTTCAGACCGGCGTGGGAGCAACTGTCTTCTTCGGTCACTCTGTGCCACTGAATTCCCCTCACCCCAGCCCTCTCCCGAAGGGAGAGGGAGCAGTCCGTGCCGGGCTGACATCAGAGATTCATCCTGCACCGAACGGTCCCCTCTCCCCCTGGGAGAGGGTTAGGGTGAGGGCTGACCGGAGCACGGACCGGATTTCGTCCGCGATAGGTGTCTGCAAACACCGGTTTCCGCTAGCGCGCCATCGCCCGCGCGTACCCCTTCGGCGCGAAGCGCAGCGTCACTCCCAGCATCAACACCACCGATACCGCCAGCAGAATCCACGACGCCTGGAAGCTGCCAGTGCTATCGCGCAGCCAACCGGTGACGTAAGGCACGATGCCGGTGACGATGAAGCCGATGCCCTGCACGAAGGCCGCCAGGCGCCCGGCGGCACCGGCGTCGGCGAGGTGGTCGAGGGTCAGCGTCAGGCTCAGGGCGAAGCAGGCGCCCAGGCCGTAGCCGATCAGCGCCACCCAGATGCCCGGCAGGTGCAGCGGCGCCGAGATCAGCCCGACGAAGCCGGCAAGCTGGATCAACAAGCACAGGCATAGCCAGCCACGGCGATCCAGCGAACGGCGGATCAGCAGTGGAATGCTCAGCGCGGCGATCACCTGGAAGATGGTCATCAGGCCGATCAACTGGCCGCTGGCCTGGGCGGTCCAGCCCAGTTGGCGGTAATACACCGGCAGCCAGGCGACCATGCTGGTGTAACCGCCATTGATAAGACCGAAGTACAGCGCCAGCAGCCAGGCCCGGCGGCTGCCGAAGTAGTGCTGGGCCTTTTGCTGCTTCGGTGCCGTTACCGGCGTCTCGCGCGGGCGGGCCAGGGCCCACAGCAGCAGGCCGACGATGGCCAGCAGCAGCCAGGCACCCAGGCCGTCCTGCCAGCGATGGAAGTGCTCCGACACCACCGGCGCCAGCACCGCCGCGCTGCCACCCCCGGCCATCAGCGACGCCGAGTACAGGCCCATGGCGGACGGCACCTTGTGCGGGAACCAGCGTTTGATCACCCCCGGCACGAATGCCTGGATCACCGCCACGCCGATGCCGGCCAGGACCGCGCTGGCGATCAGGGCGAAACCGCTGTCCAGCAGCAACCGCCAGAAACACGCGGTGCCAATGGCCAGCAGGCCGAACACCATGCCCCGGCTCTCGCCCAGGCGCGGGCCGACCCAGGGCAACGCCAGGGCGAACAGGCCCATGCACAGCACGGGCAGCACCGTCAGCATCGACAGGCCTTGGAATCCAAGGCCGGTGGCGTCGCGGATGTCGGCCAGCAGCGGGCCGATGGAGGTGAGAATGGGCCGCAGGTTGATGCCCAATGCGACGATCACCAGCAAGCCGATCCAGCCGGCGTGGCTACTGCTCTGCTCTGCCGGCATGGTCATGCCACGGCTCACGAGCGGTGCTCCTGCCAATGGTTGTACAGCCCGTCCTCACCACTGGGGCGCAGCGCACGCAGCGGCAACGCCTGCCACTGCGGCGGCTGGGTCATCTGCTGGTAGACGGCGGCGGTGGACAGCCCGAACGGCTCGCCGTCGTCATTGGAATAGGCGAAATACGCGCCCTCCACGCCGCACAGGTGCATGGCCGCCAGGCACATCGGGCACGGATGGCCGCTGGCGTAGATCACGCAGCCGTCCAGGCGCGACAGGCCCAGCACCGCCGAGGCGCGGCGGATCGCCAGCAGCTCGGCGTGGGCGGTGGGATCGAAATCCACGTGGATGGAGTTGGCGGCACGGGCGATCACCCGGCCATCCTTGACCAGCACGGCGCCGAATGGGCGGCCGCCGGCCTCGATATTGTCGCGGGCCAGTTGCAGGGCCTCGCGCATGAAGACTTCGTGTGACATGGCAGTTTCCAGTAGATCAATGCGCGCCGGCGGCTTCCAGCATCCTGGCAATGGTGGTCTGGTTGCGCTGGCGGGCGTGTTGCAGCGGCGTGATGCCGTCGTTGTCGGCCAGGTTCAGGTTCGCCCCGGCTTCTATGAGTTGTTTCACGATGGCCTGGTGACGCGGGCCGCCGTCGCTGAGCAGGATGGCTTCGAGCAGCCCGGTCCAGCCCAGCTTGTTGACATGATCGGGATCGACCCCGGCGTCGAGCAGCGTCTGTACCACCTCCACATGGCCGCGCTCGCAGGCCGGGATCAGCGCCGTGCCGCCATAGCGGTTGGTGCTGCGCAGGTCGGCGCCGTGGGCCAGGGTCAGCTGGAGGATGTCCAGGCGTCCGGACGCCCCCGCCAGCAGGTAGGCGCTGTCGTGGATGCGGTTCTGCCGGTTGACGTTGGCACCGGCGGCAACCAGTTGGCGCGCCACGGCAACGCGGTTGTGGGCAGTGGCCAGCAGCAGCGGCGTATTCCCCTGCCCATCGATCACGTCCACGGGCACGCCGCGCTTGAGCAGCGATGCGACCTCGGCTTCGCGGCCTTCGCTGGCGGCAACCAACAGTGCGTCTGCGGCGGCACGGCTGTGCACGTCCTCGGTCTGGATAGTCGACATGTCCATTGGCGCTCCCCCGTGATGGCTGTCGTGCCTCAACTCAGGCTCAATCAAATGAGCAGCAGCAGTATGACGAAGGGATGTTCTATGCTGAAATTAAATAGAAACATGACTTTCAGTGGAAACCTGAATGCTTGATCCCAACCTGCTGCGCAGCTTCGTAATGGTGGTGGACGCGGGCAACTTCACCCGCGCCGCCGAATTGCTGCACCTCACCCAGTCCACCGTCAGCCAGCAGATCCTCCGTCTGGAGCAGAGCCTGGACTGCCGCCTGCTGGATCGCAGCCAGCGCCAGGTGCTGCCCACCGAACAGGGCGAACAACTGCTGGGCTACGCACGGCGCATCCTCGAACTGGGTTCGGAGGCGCGCGAGGCGCTGAGCAGCGAGCACAGCGAGGGGGTGCTGCGCCTGGGCATGCCGGAAGACTTCGCTGGCGAACGGATGATGCCCCTGCTGGCGGCCTTCAGCGCCGAGCGCCCAAGGCTGCGCCTGGAAGTCTCCAGCGGGCTCAGCCAGGAGCTGCTGCGCCAGTACCGCAGCGGCGAGCTGGACCTGGCGCTGGTCAAGCAATGGGGCGCCGACAGCGATTGCCTGGCGCACTGGCCGGAACCTCTGGCCTGGCTGGACAGCGCGCTGAGCCCGGCGGCCGCTCGAGACCCGCTGCCACTGGTGGTGTTCCCGTTGGGAGCGCTGTATCGCCAGGAGATGATCCACGCCCTGGAAGCCAGCGGCCGGCGCTGGCGCATCAGCTACAGCAGCGCCAGCCTGGCCAGTCTGTCGGCGGCCGTGGCGGCGGGCATGGGCGTCAGCCTGCTGCCGCTACGCGGTTGCCATGCAGGCCATCGCGTGTTGACGGCGGATCAGGGGTTCTCGCCCATCGAAGGGCTGGAGCTCGCGCTCTATGCCCGTCCCGAACTGGGCAGCGCCGGGCGCAGCCTGTGCGAGCAGCTGCGCGCGCTCTGCGCCCAGCTGGCCGACGTCACGCAGGAGTAGAAAGGCGCTCGAGAAACTGTTCCGCCGGCGCCGGCTTGCCAAGCAGGAAGCCCTGCAGCGAGTCGCAGCCCAGGCGGGTCAGGAAGTTCTGCTGGCCGGCTGTTTCGACGCCCTCGGCGACGATGCGCAGATCGAGTGCCTGGCCTAGGGCGACGATGGCGGAAACGATAGCGGCGTCGTCGCTGTCCTGCTCCAGGTCACGGACGAAACCGCGGTCGATCTTCAGTTCATTGGCCGGCAGGCGCTTGAGGTACAGCAGGCTGGAATAGCCCGTGCCGAAGTCGTCGATGGACAAATCCACGCCCATGTCCGACAGCTTGCCGAGGATTTCCAGGCTGGAGTCGGCGTCGCGCATGGCGGTGGTCTCGGTGATCTCCAGGGTCAGGCAGCGTGCCGGCAACTGGTGGCGCTCCAGCGTCTCGGCCACCAAGCCCACCAGGCCGGCATGGCAGAACTGCAACGCCGACAGGTTCACCGCTACCCGCCAGCTCTCATGCCCCTGCAGGTACCACAGGCGCATCTGCCGGCAGGCTTCATCCAGCACCCAGTCGCCGATGGGGATGATCAGCCCGGTGCGCTCGGCCAAGGCGATGAAGGTGTCCGGCATCAGCAGGCCGCGCTGCGGATGCTGCCAACGCAACAGCGCTTCGGCGCCGATGGCCTCGCCGCTGGCGGCGAACTTGGGCTGGTAGTGCAGCACGAATTCGCGCCGATCCAGCGCCGCGCGCAGGTCGTGCAGCAGTTGCAGGTGGTTGCGCGCATTGGTGTTCATCGACTGCTCGAAGAAGCTGTAGCCGTTCTTGCCGTTGCCCTTGGCGTGGTACATGGCCGCATCGGCGTTGCGCAGCAATTCCTGCTGGGTGGCGCCGTCGCCCGGATAAAGGACGATGCCTATGCTGGCGGCGATCCGCAGTTCCTGTCCGGCCACCTGGAACGGCTGGGCCAGCAGGTTGATCTGCTGGCTGGCGACAGTGACCGCGTCTTCCGCGGCGGCCAGCTCGACCAGCACGACGAACTCATCGCCGCCAATGCGCGCCACGGTGTCTTCGCTACGCAGGTTGTCGCACAGGCGGCGGGCGACTTCCTTGAGCAGCAGGTCGCCGACATGGTGGCCGAAGGCATCGTTGACCGGTTTGAAGCCATCCAGGTCAAGGAACATCAACGCGAAATGCCCGCCGTTGCGCTGCACCTTGCCGATCTGCTGCTCGATACGATCTTCCAGCAGGATGCGGTTGGGCAGGCGCGTGAGGTTGTCGTGCAGGGCGAGCTGGGTCAGTTCCTGGTTGGCCTGGGCCAGCGACGAGGTGAGCTGCGCCGTGCGCGACTCCAGGCGTGCATCGAGTACCGAAGTGAGCAATGCGATGCCGATGATCGCCAGGGTGACGATGATGATCAGCAGCGCCAGCCAGTCGCTGTTCAGCCCACTGGGGGAAGCACCACAGAAGCTGCCATCGGGGAAGCGCGCGGCGGCCATGCCCGTGTAGTGCATGCCGACGATGGCGACCCCCATCACCAGTGCCGCACCGGCGCGAGCCAGGCGTACGTATGGGGCGTTCTGCCGCAGCTGGAAGGCGATCCACAGTGCGGCGCCGGAAGCCGCCACGGCAATCAGCAGGGAGAGCCCGAACAGTGTCGGGTCGTAGTCGATGCCCGGCTGCATGAGCATCGCGTACATGCCCAGGTAGTGCATGCAGCTGATCCCGGCGCCCATGGCCAGCGCACCGCAGACCAGTTGCCAGAGGGGCAAGCGGTCCTGGCTGACCAACGCCAGGGCGAAACCCGAGCTGAGCACGGCGATGGCCAGCGACAGCAGCGTCAGGGTGAGGTCATAGCCCAGCGGAATCGGCAGGCTGAAGGCAAGCATGCCAATGAAGTGCATCGACCACACGCCGATGCCCATCGCCACCCCGCCACCCGCGATCCACAGCAGCACCGGCCAGCCACGGGTGGTAGCGATGCGTCCGGCGAGGTCCAGCGCCGTATAGGACGCCAACATGGCAACGCAGAGCGAAATCAGCACCAGGGCGGGATCGTAACTACCTACAAGCATCGGAACTCTCTAAGGCTGCGCCGCACGCGGGCTGTGGGCACACAGCGGCGGAGCACGCAAAATTCCGGATTCTAGCGAAAACCCCGGCGGCGCAACTACCGGCCAGTGGCGATGTTCGTCGCTGCCTGCAGCATCCCATCCCGTTGCAGACAGGCCTGGGCCGTTCCCGAGCAACTGCGCGCCCAGGAAAATCGCTGCTCCACCGCGCCCTTGTCGTCGTAGTAGGCCACTTGCAGCCCGCCGGACGTAAAGGCCAGCCGGGCGAATCCGTGCTGCTCCGCGGCGAACAGCGTCCCCTGCTCCGCCACCCCGGCGTTGAGCTCGTCGAGCGTCTGGCCACCGCCGCCGGAAACCAGCCAGGCCGGCTCGCCGGGGCGGACGATCACTTCCTGGTTGTGCTCATGGCCCGACAGGTAGATATCCACGCCACTGCGCTGCATGGCCGGCAGCAGTTGCGCCAGCCGTTTCAGGTCATCGCCGTGCCTGCCGCCGCCGCTACGAATCGCATGATGCGCCACTACCATCCGCCATACCGGCGCGGGGCCTGGTCGGGCGAAGGCCGCCTGCAGGAAATCCGCCTGGCGCAAGCGGCCGGCGGAGTCCTCGGAAGAGTCGAGGAAGACCGCGCGCAACAACGGACGCCCGCCGACGTCACCGAAATCGCGCACATAGTAGGGCGCCGGCATCTGCCAGCGACCCGAACCCGCGCCCCGTCGGCCATAGTCCAGTTCGACGGCGGCGGAATCCGGGTAGTCATGATTGCCGAGTACCGCATAGAACGGCACATGCCCCAACCAGCGCCCGTGATAGACGCGCTCGAACTTGAGCTGCCAGGCCGGATCCCTGATGCCCTGCAGCGCCTTGCCGTAGAAGTTGTCGCCGAGCAGCAGCACCATGTTCAGGCCACCCTCGTTCTCCGCCACCTGCTCCATGGCCTGGGAAACCCGCCATTGCCGCAGGTCCCCGCTGCCCTGGTCGCCCAGCGCCATCAGCGTGACCTGAGAGGTCGGCTGGTCAGGCAGCGGCGTGTATTGCGACGGCGGCACCAGCACCATGAAGCCCACCAGGCAGGCGACCACCGCGATCAGGAGAGCGAGGATCAGGAGCAGGGTACGCAGCCGATGCTTTCGCGGCGATGAAGCGGTGGGTCGATGCTGGCTGATGGACATGACGACGCTCCTGGGGGACCGGCTGAAGTCGCAGGAGTGAAGCACCCCGAACGTTAATTTCGCGTTAACGCAATGTCGTCTATACATGCAGGCAAAGCAGGACGACACCGGACCCACCATGCGCTTGCAACGTCACTTCGTCGTGCTGCTCTTGCTCGGCAGCCTGTTGTTCTTCGGCGCACTGGGTAACCACCAGTTGCAGGGCTCCACCGAGCCCCGGGTGGCGGGCATCGCCATGGAGATGCACCTCGACCATGATTGGGTGACCCCGCGCCTGAACGGCATGGCGTTTCTGGAAAAACCACCGCTGAGCCTGTGGTTGGACGTCGCCGCCATCCGCCTCTTCGGACCGACCACGCTGGCTGTACGCCTGGCCTCGGCGCTCGCCGGCCTGTGCTGCGTCCTCCTGCTGTACATGACGTTGCGGCGCATTGGCCGGCCGGCTGCGCTGGCGCTGTTGGCCGCGTTCATGCTGCTGACCCTGGCGAGCTTCTGGAGCAACGCCCGGCAGGTGGGCGAAGACGCCCTGCTGTCCTTCGGCGTGACGCTGGCACTGCTGTCCTTTCTGCGAGCCTGGCTGGCTCCGCCGGGCGCGCTGTCGCACTGGTTGGCATTCGCTGCCGGCATCGCAATCGCCACCCTGAGCAAGGGCGTGCTCGGCCTGGCATTGCCGGGAGTGGTGATCTTCGCCTGCCTGCTGTGGGACAGCGTGGCGCAACGCCGCCTACAACTCTCCACCTGGTTCCGCCCCCTGCTCTGGACCCTGCCGGGCCTGGTTCCACTGCTTGTCTGGCTGCTGTTCCTGTACCGCGACGGCGGCACGGCCGCGTTGCAGGAAATCCTCTGGGCCAACAGCGTCGGGCGCTTCAACGGGTCATTCAGCGAGGCAGGGCACTTCGAGCCCTTCTACTACTATCTGGTCCGCCTGCCACAAGCCTTCCTGCCCTGGAACCTGCTGCTCTACCTGGGCCTCTGGCGGTTCCGCAAACGCCTGGCGCAGGACCGCTACCTGCTGTTCTTCTACCTCTGGCTTCTGGCGCAGTTCGCCCTGCTCACCCTGGCCTCCAGCAAGCGCATGGTCTATCTGATGTCCCTCGCGCCGGCGGCGGCGGTGATCGCCGCCGAGTATGCGAACGAGCTGTGGCGTAGCTGGCAGGCGCGTCACGCTGGCAGCGAACGATGGGCATGGCGCGCGGTGCTGTGCGTTGCGCTGCTGTTGCCCTGCAGCTATCTGGGCTACGCACTGTGGATCGAGCCGCGCGCCGACCGGCAGGAATCCTTCCTGCCGCTGACCGATCAGATTCGCCAGCATCAGCAGGCCGGGCGGCAGGTGGCGCTGTTCCAGCCCAGCGAGCGCCTGGCCGGCGCTTCGGTGTTCTATAGTCGCAGCCGTCTTCCGGCCCTGCAGACCCGTGAACAGTTGACGGCCTTCCTGAAAGGACCGGGAGAGCCGGTCGCCGTACTGGAAAGCGAAACAGTGCCGCAACCTCCGCTAAACGTCCTACAGCAATTTCGGATCGGTCAGCGCGATTACTTCTTCATCGGTCCCCAGTGAGATGGAAATCGAACCACCGTCGCACCGGCAGGCCCCGACAGGCTAACCTTGCAGCATCGCCACCGCCTGCACAGGAGCCGCGTCCCTTGGCGAAGCAACCGTCGATCTTCACCCTGCCCTTCCGCCGCCTGGCCAATCCCTACACACGCTATCGCTACGCCGCCTGGATTCACTGTGTCCGCGTCGGCCTCGCCCTGCTCGTCTCGATGCTGCTGACCAGCGCGCTGAAGCTGCCCCACGGCCTCTGGGCCTCGGTGACGGTGCTGGTGGTGATGGGCGGGCTGGTGCACCAGGGCACCATTCGCGGTAAATCCTACGAGCGGGTGATGGGTACGCTGGCCGGCGCGGCGCTGGGGCTGTGCGTGATCGCGGTGTACGACCGCACGCGCTCGCTGACCCTCGCCTACCTGCTGATGTCGATACTGGGCGCCGCGTCGGCCTTCTATGCGATCCGCCGTCCGGGCTACGTGGCACTCCTGGCGGGGATCACCATGTGCATCGTCGCCGGCCCCGGCGAGACCGGCTTCACCGAAGGTTTGTGGCGTTCGGCCAACGTACTGATCGGCGTTGCCGTGGCGCTGCTGTTCTCGCAGATCTACCCGCTGCGCGCGGTCTATGTCTGGCGCTACCTGCTCTCGGACAACCTGCGGGCGTGCGCGCGCATGTATGGGCAGTTGTCGTCGAACCATGATTTCGGCGCCGATCACTTCGCCCGCCAACTGGAAGAGCTGGATCACCGCCTGGTGGCGTCCCGCGCCCATCTCGGCCCGGTATCGAAGGAGACGGCGCTGCCGCTCCGCGACCTGGAGATCATCCAGCGCATCCACCGCGCGATCATGGGCACCCTGGAATCGCTGATCGCCTCGCGCCAGTTCGCCGCCCAGGCGGGGGAAATCGAGCCGGTGCCGGCCAGCCTCGACGAGCACCGGCAGATGATCAGCCGGCTCCTGCTGCAATCGGCCCATGCCTTGAAGTTCAGCCGTACCAGCAAGCTGGTGCAGGCCTGCCAGGGCCTGGACAACCTGCCACCGCGCCCGCAGAACCTGACGGACTCGTTCGAGAAGCAGGGCTTCTACTGGCTGACCCTGCGTCTCTATGAACAGGTGGAGATGCTTTCGGAAAAGCTCGCCAGCACCTCCGGGCACTGGAACATCCAGAGCCGCGACCGGACCTGAATCCGATCGCGGCCTGCCATCAGGCCCCGAAGCCGCCGTCGATGGTCAGGCTGGCGCCGGTGATATAGCTGGCTTCCGGGCCCGCCAGATAGGCGACGAAGGCGGCGATTTCCTCGGCACGGCCATAGCGACCTACCGCCATCAGCTCCATCAGGGATGCAGCGAAGTCGCTGTCAGCAGGGTTCATGTCGGTGTCCACCGGGCCGGGCTGCACGTTGTTCACGGTAATACCGCGCGGGCCGAGGTCACGGGCGAGGCCCTTGGTCAGGCCGACGATGGCCGACTTGCTCATGGCGTACACCGCGCCGCCACCAAAGGGCATGCGGTCGGCGTTGGTGCTGCCGATGGTGATGATGCGCCCACCCTGCCCCATGTGCCGCGCGGCGGCCTGGCTGGCGACGAAGACGCTGCGCACGTTGACGGCCAGGGTACGGTCGAGGTCTTCCAGGCTGAATTCCTCCACCGGGGCGATGGCCAGCACACCGGCGTTGTTCACCAGGATGTCGATCCCACCCAGGCGCTCGGCGGCGATATCGATGGCCTGCTGCACCGAGGCGGCGTCGCCGCTATCGGCCTTCAGCGCCAGGGCACGGCCGCCGGCGGCTTCGATGCTGGCGGCGAGGTCTTCGGCCTTCTGCGCCGAGCTGACGTAGGTGAAGGCTACAGCGGCGCCTTCGCGGGCCAGGCGCTGCACAATGGCGGCGCCGATACCGCGGGCACCGCCTTGTACGAAAGCGACTTTGCCGGCGAGAGGTTGGGTGGTGGCTTGCGTGGTGGTCATTTCATGTCTCCGGGAATTAGTGGGAAATCAGTTCGACGGGGCCAGTTTCCCCCTCCGACTCATTACTCGGTAGCCAGTAATCGCTATATTCAGTCGATACAGAATGTCCGGAATCCCGTCATGGAAAGCCTGATCAGTATCGAATGCTTCGTACGCAGCGCCGAGGCTGGCAGCTTTGCTGCCGCCGCACGGCGCCTGGCATTGACGCCTGCCGCCGTCAGCAAGAATGTCGCGCGCCTGGAAAACAACCTCGGTGTGCGGCTGTTCCAGCGTAGTACCCGCAGTCTCACCCTGACCGAATCCGGCGAGCGATTTCTCGATGAAGCCAGCGGCGGCCTGGCCAGCCTGCAGAGCGCCATCGCCAATCTGGCGAGCACCGATGGCCAGCCCAGCGGCGCGCTGAAGGTCAGCATGGGGCTGGTGTTCGGTCGCGATTACATACTCCCGCTGCTGGGCGATTTCCTTGGCCGCTACCCGGCGATCCGCCCGGACTGGCACTTCGACAACCGCCAGGTCGACCTCATCGCCGAGGGCTTCGACGCCGCCATCGGCGGCGGCTTCGAGCTGCCACCGGGCGTGGTGGCGCGCAAGCTGTGCCCGGCGCACCTGGTGTTGCTGGCGGCACCGAGCTACCTCGCCGGCCGCCCGCCGATCCGCTACCCCACCGATCTGCCCAGCCACGACGGCATCCGCATCCGCTCGCCGCAGACCGGCCGCGTGCGCCCCTGGCCGCTGACCAATCGCCAACAGACACAGGCCCCCATCGCGCTGAAGGAACGCATGACCTTCAGCGACCCGGAAGCGGCATGCGTGGCGGCGTTGATGGGCCTGGGCGTCACCCTGGTCAGCATGCAGCACGCCGTGCCCTACCTCGACGATGGGCGCCTGGTGCGCGTGTTGCCGGACTGGTACGTGGATGCGGGCGACACCGCTCTCTATTACGCCGCGCAGAAGCTGCTGCCGGGCAAGACGCGGGCATTCGTCGACTTCGTGATCGAGCACTTCCGCAACCACCAGCTGGACCGACGCTTCAGCGCCTGCTGACGAACGAGGCGGTAGATGGCCGGGTTCCTGATCGAGGTCAGAAATGAAATGAATTTGCGGGGGAAATCCTGGTCGTTACTTAGCAAGCTAACGTAATGTCGACCTGCTTCGAAATCGAGGAGAACCCCAATGAAAAAGTACGCCCTGCTGCTGGCCGTTGCGTTTTCCGTGCCGGCCTTCGCCGACAGTTCGCTGTGCGACGGCAACCTGCAGCAACTCAACGACTTCATGAAGACCGCCAGCCAGAACGCCACCGGCGTGAAGGTCAACGTGGTCCACGAGTACATCGCCAAGGCCGAGGCGGCCAGGAAAGCCGGCAATTATGAGGAGTGCGTCAACCAGACCACCCAGGCATTGCGGGTGATCCACAAGCCAGCCAATCGCTGATTGCGCCATCGAGCGAAAGAGCCCCGCCTGCGCGGGGCTTTTTCATGGGCCAGCCGGAGCCTGAACGAAGTCACAGGCTTTGCACGCGACCGACAGCACCCGCATTGCCTCGTTGAGATCGAGGCCGCGCTGCTCATAAGTTCACGACTCCACCCACATCGGAGTTCCAAGGATGAACAAGTACATCCTCCTGCTCGCCGCAGTAGTCGCCATTCCCGCCTTCGCCGACAGCAAGCTGTGCGATGCCAACCTCAACGAGCTGCGCGGCCAGCTGTCCGACGCCAGCAAGGACGCCACGGGCGACAAGGTCAACGAAATCCAGCGTTACCTCGACAAGGCCCAGAAGGCACGCGACGCGGGGAACTACGAAGAATGCGTCGAGCAGTCGAGCAAAGCCCTGGAAGAAAACGAAAAGCCATCCAAGGCGGACTGAGCCTGGAGCCAACGAAAAAAGCCCCGCGATTGCGGGGCTTTTTCATGGGCGCTGCGATCAGCCGCAGGAGACCTGGCGGATCACCTGGCTGTCGTCGACGTCGATGTTCAGGCGCTGCGAGTTGTACTCCATGGTCACCGGCTGGTGTGGGGTAAGCACCCGCGCCACGCTGGCGCCGGCGTCGCGGCGGGCCTCTTCGGTGAGGGTCGGATTGACGACCTTGCCGACGATGGACTGCACCGCCTTGGCGTTGCAGGTACCGGACAGCGCCGGCGGGTTGTTCGCAGCCGGCGGAGCGGCATCGGACGACGAATCCTTCGAACTGCAACCGGCCAGCGCGGCGACAGCGAGAATCGACAGCAAGGTGCGGTTCAAGGATCGGGGATTGAAGGGCATGGAAGTCTCCCTGGTTTACGAAAAGCGCGAAGGCGCCACCTTAACAGCCCGGAAGCCATTGCGGGGCGCGGATGTATTGCAACCTGATGCGTGCAATGTCCGTCGCAGAGCCGTACAGCGCCATTTACACAACCTTTACACCGGCAGCGTTACGATTCGCGAAAGGCGGATGTCTCATAGATACCGGGATCCTCTCCGGGTTCCTCAGGAGGTGCATCATGCTTCGCCGTATCCCCCAGTTCGCCCTGCTTTGCGGCTGCCTGGTCCTTGCCGGACAAGCGGCCGCCAATAGCAATACCGATGCTGCCGCGATCGGCGCAGTGGTTGGCGCCGTGGTCGGGGGTGCAGTGGTCGCCGGGTCGCAACCCGCGCCGGCCCCTTACTACGCTCCGCCGCCCCCGGTGGCCTATTACCCACCGGCACCGCCGGTCTACTACCAGCCGGTGCCGGTCTACCAGCCGGTGTATCAACCGGTGTATCAACCGGTGTACCGCCCGGTCGTGGTGGTGCCGGGACCGCGCTACTACGGTCCGCCGCGTTATTACGGCCCGGCGTATTACGGTCCGCCCGGCCATTACCGCCACTGGTAAGACAAGAGACCCCGCCTGCGTGCGGGGTCTTTCGTTTCGGGCCGATCAGGCCGAACGCCGGATTGCCCCGGCCAGCTCCTCGAACAGCGTGACCACCGCGCGCAACGCACGGCAGTCCGGACGGGTCAGCAGCCAGAGGTGGGTGCTGCAACCGGGCAGCTCCGGTTCCAGCACCTGCAATCCATCGCCAGGCCGCAGCAGGAACGCCGGCAACGCCGCAAGACCGAGTCCGGCGCGGCACAGATCCAGTACCGACAGCATGCTGTTGCAGCGATAGGCCGGCTGCACCGCCGGAAATGCCTGGCGGCGCCAGGCGACGCTGGAGTGATCGGGCAGGAAATCATCCGGGGCGATCCAGCTCAGCTCCTGCCAGGGCCGCTCGCCCTGCTCGGCCAGATAGTCGTGGTGGGCACACAGGACATAATGCACTTCGCCCAGGTTGCGCCCGACCAGATGCTCCGGTGGCGTGCTGGTCAGGCGCAGGGCGATGTCGGCATCGCGGCGGCTGAGGTTGGCGAAGGCGTTGGAGGTCGTCAGCTCGAGGTTCAGCGCCGGATAGCGCTTCATGAAGCGCGCCAGCGCCGGCAGCAGCAGACCTTGCAGCACGGTATCCGAGCAGGTCAGGCGCACGGTGCCGCTGAGCACGTCGTGACCCTGTTCCAGTCCCAGCCGCGCCGCCTCCAGCGCCTGCTCCGCCAGCTCGGCCTGGGTCGCCAGCTGTTGCGCGGTAGCGGTGGCAAGGTAGCCATGACGGCCCTTCTCGAACAGGGCGGTGCCCAGAGCCTTCTCCAGCCGGCGTACCGCGCGGAACACCGTGGAGACGTCTACCTCCAGCAATTCCGCGGCGCGGGCGAGACTGCCTCCGCGCACCAGCGCCAGCACCAGGGCAAGATCCGTGTACTCAAGACGGTATTGCATCGACGCACTCCAAGGTTGCACAACCGCCCATTTCGATTGCACCTGCGCAACTATAAATTCCCTTCCATCGGCCCGCCACTGGGCAACGTCGAAGGGGAACGGAACATGGCAAAACGACGGAAAGCGCTGCGTATCGGCTTGATCGGCGACCGCGACAGCCGCGTCACCGCCCACTGGGCGATTCCCCTGGCCCTGCAGCAATCGCTGCTGCCGCATTCCGGCACATTGAGGGTCGACTGGCTCGACACACAGCGCCTGGCCGCCGGTCTGCCGCTGGAGCAGTACGCAGGCTTCTGGTGCATTCCCGGCAGCCCCTACCTCGACACCGAAGGCGCCTTGCGCGCCATCACCCATGCCCGGGAAAACGAGGTGCCCTACCTGGGAACCTGTGCCGGCTTCCAGCACGCGCTGCTGGAGCGTGCCCGCAACGTACACGGCTGGCGCGACGCGGCCCACGGCGAACTGGACATGGACTCCACGCGCCAGGTCATCCACGCCCTGCCCTGTTCGCTGGTGGAAGTCAGCGAGACCATCCGCCTGGCGTCCGGCTCCCGGCTGGAAAGCATCTACGGTGGTGCGACGATTCGCGAGGGCTACCGCTGCAGCTACGGGGTGAACCCGGAGTTCCAGCAGCAACTGTTCGGCGACTCTCTGCGTGCCTGCGCCCATGGCGAAGACGGCAGCATTCGCGCGCTGGAAGCCACTGATCATCCATTCTTCGTCGCCACCCTGTTCCAACCCGAACGCAAGGCGCTGGCAGGGATCGCCGTGCCACTGGCCGAGGCCTTCCTCTGCGCCGCGTTCCAGCACGCCACCGCCTCGGTCGGGAGTCCAGCATGATCGCCAGCACACCGAAGCCGCCCTACTACGCCGTCACCTTCACGTCCTACCGCACCGAACTAGACGAGGGTTACGGCCAGACCGCCACTCGCATGCTGGAGCTCGCGGCGCAACAGGACGGCTACCTGGGCGTCGAGTCCGCCCGCGGCGACGACGGCCTGGGCATCACCGTGTCCTACTGGCGCGACGAGGCCGCCATCCTGCGCTGGAAACTGCAGGCCGAGCACCGCATCGCCCAACAGGCGGGCCGCAGCGACTGGTACAGCGCGTTTCGCGTGCGCATCAGCCGCGTCGAACGTGAGTACGGCTTCGAACGCTGAGCGACCCGTTCTGCTCCAGACACGACATGGCGGGTTCGATGCCCCGGCGACATCGTCTAGGCTGCTCGCAGTCAGCAAGGGGGACCGACGCATGCATCGACAAGCCAGTGAACTGCAAGCCGCCTACCTGGGCGAAGTCCGCGGCGAAAACTTCTTTCTCGGCCTGGCCGAGCAGTTGCCCGAGGGGGCGTCCTCGATGCTCCTGCTGGCGCGGCTGGAGCGTCAGACCAGCCTGCGCATGGCACGGCTGCTGCAGCGCCATGGCCTGCCGCTGGGCGACACGGCCCACGCCGCCGCCCAGGGTCGCCAGCGCGCCAATGACTGGCGGGGACTCGACTGGACACAGACCCTGCGGAAGCTGGAAGACCTGGTAGAGCCGTACGTCGAGCGCTACGACAGCCTCGCCGAGCAAGGTGATGACGATGACCGCGACATCCTCGACGATTTCGCCGAGCACGAGCGCGCGCTACTCGCGTTCACCCGCCTTGCGCGCGAAGGCCAGATGCATGAGGCGAAGGCCACCATCACCCGCCTGCTCGCCGCACCCGCCTGAGCCCCGAGGAGAAACACATGGCTATTTCGCCCTTCCACCTTGCCATTCCGGTCTACGACCTGCCGCTTGCCCGGCGCTTCTACGGCGAAGTCCTCGGCCTCAGCGAAGGCCGCAGCAGCGCGCAATGGGTGGACTTCGACTTCTTCGGTCACCAGTTGGTGATCCACGAACACCCGCGCACCGCCAGCCAGGAAGCGGCGCATACCAATGCGGTGGATGGCCATGACGTACCGGTGCCGCACTTCGGCGTCGTCCTGCCGTGGGAGGACTGGGAGCGGCTGGCGCAACGATTGAGTGAGCAAGGCACCCGGTTCGTCATCGAACCCCATGTGCGGTTCCAGGGCCAGGTCGGCGAGCAGGCCACGCTGTTCCTTTTCGATCCTTGCGGCAACGCCCTGGAGTTCAAGGCCTTCAAGGACATCAGCCAACTCTTCGCCCACTGACCGGCTGTCAACAGTGGAATTAGCCTTCACACCGAGTGGAATCTTCCTACATATCGCCTACAGCTCAATTCCTAGGATAGCGCCCGTCCCAAACGTTCACCCCGAGGTGACTCGACGTGCGCTTCTTCCGCTGGTTCTGCCTATCCATGTTCTGCACCCTGGTTGCGCCTTTCGTCCTGGCCGACGATTTCGATGCCCCAGACTGGCGCCGACTCGAGACGGCATCCATCGACCGTAGCTTCCTGCCCGCCGACCACCCGCCCCTGCGGGGTGCGCAGAGCCTCGAACCCAGGCGTGCGCCGGCCATGTCTCGTGCCCTGCGGCCACTGGCGCAAGCGGAATACCCGAACATGTCGCGGCTCGCTTCATTGCGGCGCGGCGACCACAGGAACTTCAGCCCGGTGGATACCTCGCGCATCGTCAACCGCGCACAGGAACTGATCGGCACGCCCTATCGCTGGGGCGGTGAGACGGAAGAAACCGGATTCGATTGCAGCGGCCTGCTCGTCTACCTGTACCGCAGCATCGCCAACCGAAAACTGCCGCGCACCACCGCCTCGATGATCGCCCAACGCCACAACGAAGTGAGCCGCGACGAGCTGCGGCCGGGCGACGCGGTGTTCTTCAATCACAACGGCGAAGGCGGCACCAGCCACGTAGGGCTGTACATCGGCGACAACCGTTTCATCCATGCGCCCAGTACCGGCAAGACCATCCGTATCGACTCGCTGGACAACAGCTACTGGCAGCGTAGCTACACCACCGCACGGCGCTTTAGCGGCTGAGGCGTCGCCGAAGTCACATCAAACCCACACAAACTTGTAGAAGAGGAAATTTCCCACACAACAAGTAGTCACGCCCCGGGTTCGGCACGCCAGCCTGCTCACTATCATGGCGCCCTTTTTCCGCACCTATATCAGCAATACTGGAAGAAGATGCGTCCGTTCCCTCCCTACACATTGCCCTTGCTGCTCGCGCTCGCCATCCCGGTGTGCCAGGCCAACGAAATCAAATCCTCGCCGGCCTACCAGCAGACAGCCGCCAGCCTGCACAAGGAAGGTGGCTTCCGGGTCATTCGCTACAGCAATCTTCAGGTGCCCCAGCCCGACACGAGCCCCCGGACGCACAAAGTCGAGAACAGCCACGGCAACCGGTTTTCTCGCGTGATCGCCCGCGCCCTCGAGCTGATCGGCATTCCCTACCGCCGGGGCGGTTCCTCGGTCGCTGGCGGCTTCGATTGCAGCGGCCTGCTGGTCTACCTGTTCCGCACCCAGGCGGACATGGAGCTGCCGCGCACCACCGGCGAAATGATCCAGAGCGACGAGGCCACGCGAATCCGCCGCGACCAGCTCAAGCCCGGCGATGCCGTGTTCTTCAACCGCAATGGCCGCGGCCGCACCAGCCATGTGGGCCTGTACATCGGCCATGGCCAGTTCATCCATGCCCCCCGCACCGGCGAACGCATCCGCAAGGATTCGCTGGACGATGAGTACTGGCAGCGCAGCTATATCACCGCCCGCCGCTTCGAAGGTTGACCCTCTTTTTCATCTGCACGCGAGAATGGAATGCCAAGCATCCAGGTCGAGATCATCCGCTATACCGAAGAATGCTTCGCCGGCTGGGCGGAGTGCCGCCTGATCGATGCCGGCGGCCGCGATTGGCGCTTCCTCAAGCGCCGCTCGCTGCTCGAGCCGGGCGCGGACAGCGCCCAGTTGCCCGCGCTGGGACGGATCGCCTGCGAGGTGCTGGAGCGCATCGGCAGCGTGGCGGTGATTTCCACCCGAAAGCCTCGCGGCCTTCTCTCGGTCGATGGCGAAAGCCGCTTCAGGGTTCCACTGAGCGCGCTGATCGACGACTGACGCCAGGTCAGTCGCGCTTCGCCTGGCCTTCCTCGGCGATCTTCGCCGCATCCCAGCCGCCACCCAGGGCGGCGATCAACTGCACACTGGCGGTCAAGCGGCTGCCCATCAGGGTCAGCAGCGTGCGCTCGTTGGACAGCGCGGTGGTCTGGCTGGTGACCACGTCGCTGTAGTCGATGGTGCCGGCCTTGTACTGGTTGGTGGTCAGGCGCAGCGCCTCGCGCGCGGAGTCCAGCGCTTCCTGCTGCACACCGCTCTCTTCCTGCAGGACCTTGAGCTGGACCATGTAGTCCTCGACCTCGCGGAAGCTGTCCAGCACGGTCTGCCGGTAGCTGGCCACGGTCTGGTCATAGCTGGCCTCGGCCTGCTCCACCTGCGACGCGATCAGGCCGCCATCGAACAGGGTCATGGCGAATTGCGGGCCGATGGACCAGTAGCGATTGGGTGTCTCGATCCAGTTCTGGAAACTGCCGCTGCGATAACCGCCGGCCGCCGTCAGCGTCAGGTCAGGGAACCAGGCGGCCTTGGCGACGCCGATCTGCGCGTTGGCGGCGATCACCTTGCGCTCGGCGGAGGCCACGTCAGGTCGACGCTGGAGCAATTCCGACGGCAGCAGTGCCGGCACGTCCGGCAGGCTCGGCACAGCCTCCACTGCGGCCAGCGAGAACTGCGCCGGCGGCACGCCAACCAGCACCGCGATGGCGTGTTCCAGCTGGGCGCGCTGGTACTTCAGATCGATGGCCTGGGCCTCGGTGCTTTTCAGCTGGGTACGCGCCTGGGCGACGTCGGCCTTGGTGACGATACCGGCGTTGTACTGGTTCTCGGTGAGCTTGAGCGAGCGCTGGTAAGCGACGACGGTGTCGTTGAGCAGCTTGATCTGCTGGTCCATGACCCGCAGCTGCAGGTAGTTCTGGGTCAGCTCCGATTGCAGCGACAGGCGCGAGGCGGCAAGGTCCGCGGCGCTGGCGTCCATGCTTGCCGTGTCGGCTTCCAGCTGGCGACGCAGCTTGCCCCACAGGTCCAGCTCCCAGCTCACGCCAAGGCTGGCCGAATAGCTGTTGCTGATCGAACTGCTGCCGCCACCGCTGCTGACGGTGGAGCCATCGGGCAGGCGTACACTGCCGCCACTACCCGTGCCCTGGCCGGAGCGGGTCTTGCCGACATCGGCGCTGATGGTCGGGAAGAACGACGAGCGTGAGCCCTTGGTCAGTGCCTGGGCCTGGCGGTAGGACGCGAGGGACTGCGCCAGGGTCTGGTTGGCCGCGACCAGGCGGGTCTGCAGGTCGTTCAGGGTCGCGTCACCGTACAGCGTCCACCAGGCGCCATGGCTGAAACCGTCCTGGGGCTTGGCCAGTTGCCAGCCTTCGCCCTCCTTGAAGCTGGCGGGCACCGTCAGCTCGGGGCGCTGGTAGTCCGGCCCGATGGCGCAGCCGGCCACGGCCAGGGCCAGCACCAGGGGAAGGAAGGAACGGGAGCGGATCATACGGGTGTCTCCAGGGCGCCGTCGGTGCGCACGCCGCGCTTCTTGTTGACCCAATGGCGCAGGCGGTCGAGGTAGAGGTAGACGACGGGGGTGGTGTACAGGGTCAGCAACTGGCTGCCGATCAGGCCGCCGACGATGGTCATGCCCAGCGGGCGACGCAGCGCGGCGTCACCGCCGATGCCGAAGATAAGCGGCAGCGCGCCGAGGATGGCGGCCAGGGTGGTCATCATGATCGGCCGGAAGCGCTTCATGCAGGCTTCGAGAATCGCCTCGCGCGGCGACAGGCCCAGCGTGCGCTCGGCGTCGAGGGCGAAGTCGATCATCATGATGGCGTTCTTCTTCACGATACCGATCAGCAGGATCACCCCGATCAGCGCGATCAGCGACAGTTCGGTACGGAAGAGCATCAACGTCAGCAGCGCGCCAACGCCGGCGGAGGGCAGCGTGGAGAGAATCGTCAGCGGGTGCACGTAGCTCTCGTAGAGGATGCCCAGCACGATGTACACCGAGACCAGCGCCAGCAGGATCAGCCAGGGCATGTCGTTCTGCGTGTCCTGCACCGCGCCGGCGCTGCCCTCGAACGTCGCCTGGATTTCCATGGGCAGGTGCAGCGGCTCCAGCGCCGCCATCACCGCATCGCGGGCCGGACCGATCAGCGCGCCGGGCGCCAGGTTGAAGGAGAAGGTGGTGGCGGCGAACTGACCCTGGTGATTGACCGTCAGTGGCGCACGGCTCGGTTCGATATGGGTGAAGGCGGACAGCGGAATCCGCTGCCCCTCGCTGTTGATCACGTAGACCTGGCGCAGCTCTTCCGGCGACTCCTGGAAGGGTTGCGCCACTTCCATCACCACGTGGTACTGGTTCAGCGGGTTGAAGATGGTCGAGACCTGGCGCTGGCCGTAGGAGTTGTTCAGCACCGCGTCCACTTCAGCGACGTTCACCCCCAGGCTGGCCGCGCGGTCACGGTCGATCACCAACTGGCTCTGCACGCCCTTGTCCTGGGCGTCGCTGTTGACGTCCACCAGTTGCGGCAGCTTGTTCAGCACCGCTTCCACTTTCGGCGCCCACTCGCGCAGCAGGGTCAGGTCGTCGCTGCGCAGGGTGAACTGGTAGGCCGCGTTGCTTTCGCGGCCGCCGATGCGCACGTCCTGCCCCGCCACCAGGTAGAGGTTGGCGCCGGGGATCTGCGCGAGCTTCTTGCGCAGGCGATTGACGATGGCCTCGGCGGAATCACGCTCGGTGATGTCCTTGAGGGTGACGAAGAAAGAGCCCGTGTTGCTCGACTGCCATTTGCCGCCACCAACGAAGCCCACCACGTTTTCCACGCCCGGATCTTCCGAAAGTATCCGGCGGAACTCCGCCATCTTCCGGTCCAGCGCCTGGAACGAGATGCTCTGGTCGGCCACCGCGAAGCCGCGCAGGCGCCCGGAGTCCTGCTGCGGCAGGAAGCCCTTGGGCACCACGACGAACAGGTAGAGGTTCAGCGCGATGCAGCCGAGCATGATCATCACCATCAGCCGCGAGTGCTCCAGCGCCCAGCTCAGGCTGGCGCGGTAGCGCTGCATGAAGGCGACGAAATAGCGGTTGCTCTGGCGCTCCACCGAAGCCTTCTTCGGGCCACGCTCGACCGGCTTGAGCAGGCGCGCGCAGAGCATCGGCGTGAGGGTCAGGGAGACCACCAGCGAGACCAGGATGGCCGCTGCCAGGGTCACCGAGAACTCACGGAACAGCCGCCCGGTGATGCCGCCCATCAGCAGCAACGGGATGAACACCGCCACCAGCGACAGGGTCATCGACAACACGGTGAAGCTCACCTCGCGCGCGCCGCGAATGGCGGCCTGGATCGGCGGATCGCCCTCTTCGATGCGCCGGGCGATGTTCTCCACGACCACGATGGCATCGTCCACGACGAAGCCGGTGGCGATGATCAGCGCCATCAGCGACAGGTTGTTCAGCGAGAACCCGCACAGGTACATGACCGCGAAAGTACCCACCAGCGATACCGGTACCGCCAGGCTGGGGATCAGCGTGGCGCGGCCATTGCGCAGGAACAGGTAGACCACCAGGATCACCAGCACCACGGAGATGACCAGCGTCAGCTCCGCCTCCTCGAGCGAAGAGCGGATCGACGGACTGCGGTCATCCATCACCGACAACTTCACCTGGGGACCGAGCACGTCCTGGATGATCGGCAACTGCTCGTGGATCGCATCGGTGGCTTCGATGATGTTGGCGCCGGGCTGGCGGGTGATGATCAGCAGCACCGCCGGCAGGTCATCGGAGAAACCGGCGTTGCGCACGTCTTCCACCGAATCGGTGACCGTGGCGACGTCCTTCAGCCGCACGGCAGCGCCGGTGTCGGCGTTGTAATGAACGATCAGCGGCGCGTACTCGCTGGCCTTGCGCAACTGGTCATTGGCATCCACCTGCCAGTGCCGCTCACCGAACTCCAGCGCGCCCTTGGGCCCGTCGGCGTTGGTGTTGGCAATGGTGGTGCGCACGTTGTCCAGGGAGATACCGTAATGGCTGAGCTGGTCCGGATTGACGTCGACCCGCACCGCCGGCAGCGACGAACCACCGATGCTCACCTGCCCCACTCCTTTCACCTGTGCCAGCTTCGGCGAGACGATGGTCGAGGCCAGGTCGTACATCTGCCCGCGGGTGTAGGTGTCCGAGGTCAGGGTGAGGATCATGATCGGCATGTCCGACGGGTTCGCCTTGCGGTACGTCGGGTTGTTCGGCATGCCGGTGGGCAGCAGGCTCATCGCCGAGTTGATCGCCGACTGCACCTCGCGCGCGGCTCCGTCGATGTCCTTGGAGAGATCGAACTGCACGATGATGGTGGTGTTGCCCAGGGAGCTGCTGGAGGTCATGTCGGTGACCCCGGCGATGCGCCCGAGCGAGCGTTCCAGTGGCGTTGCCACGGTGGACGCCATGGTTTCCGGGCTGGCACCAGGCAGCGAGGCCTGCACCATGATGGTCGGGAAGTCGACGTTGGGCAGCGGCGCCACCGGCAACAGGCCGAACGACAGCGCACCGGCCAGCATCAACGCCAGGGTCAGCAGGCAGGTGGCGACCGGGCGCAGGATGAACAGCCGCGACAGGCCGCCCATCAGCCACGCTCCGCCGGGTCGATGCTGTTCACGTCGAGGCCATGACGACCACGCCAGGCGGCCCAGCGCGCGGCGAGACGATCGAAGTACAGGTAGATCACCGGCGTGGTGAACAGCGTCAGCAACTGGCTGACCAACAGGCCGCCGACCATGGTGATACCCAGCGGCTGGCGCAGCTCGGCGCCGGCGCCACCGGCGAGCATCAGCGGCAGCGCGCCAAGCAGCGCCGCCATGGTGGTCATCAGGATCGGCCGGAAGCGCAGCAGGCACGCCTGGTAGATCGCCTCATGGGGCGGCTTGCCCTCGTTGCGTTCGGCGTCGAGGGCGAAGTCGATCATCATGATCGCGTTCTTCTTCACGATGCCGATCAGCAGGATGATGCCAATGATCGCCACGATGCCGATCTCCTGCCCGGAGAGCATCAGCGCCAGCAGCGCACCCACGCCCGCCGAAGGCAGCGTGGAAAGGATGGTCACCGGGTGGATGAAGCTTTCGTAGAGGATGCCCAGCACGATGTACATGGTGACGATGGACGCCAGCACCAGCAGCAGGGTGTTCGACAGCGAGGCTTCGAACGCCTGGGCGGCGCCGCGGAAGCTGCCTTGCAGGCTCACCGGCATGTCCATCTGCGTCTCGACATCACGGATCGCCTGCACCGCCTCGCCCAGGGCGACACCCTTGGCGAGGTTGAAGGAGATGGTCGCCGCCGGGAACTGGGAGATATGGTTGACCGCCAGCAGGGTGTGGCGCTCCTCCACTTTCGCCAGGCTCGACAGGCGCACCTGGGTGCCATCGCTGGCCGGCACGTAAAGGTTCTCCAGCGACTGCGGGCCGATCTGGAATTCCGGCGCCACTTCCAGCACCACGCGGTACTGCGTGGCCTGGGTGAAGATGGTGGAGATCAGCCGCTGGCCGAAGGCGTTGTAGAGCACGCTGTCGATGTTCGACAGGCTCACGCCCAGGCGCGAGGCGGTGTCGCGGTCGATGGAGAGGTAGGCCTGCAGTCCCTTGTCCTGCCAGTCGGTGGCCACGTCGGCGAGTTCCGGCAGCTCCTGCAGACGGTCGACCAGGCGTGGCACCCAGTCGGCGAGCACCTCGGGATCGGCGTCCTGCAGGGTGAACTGGTACTGGGTACGGGCCACGCGGTCTTCGATGGTCAGGTCCTGCACCGGCTGCATGTACAGCCGGATGCCGGCGATCTTGTCCAGTTCCGGCTGCAGGCGATGGATCACCTCCGTCGCCGTGACATCGCGGTCCGCGTGGGGCTTGAGGTTGATCAGCAGGCGCCCGGTGTTGAGCGTGGCGTTGGTACCGTCGACACCGATGAAGGAGGACAGGCTTTCCACCGCCGGGTCCTTCAGCACCACCTTGGCGAGTTCCTGCTGGCGGCCGGCCATGGCCTGGAAGGAGATCGACTGCGGCGCTTCGGCGATGCCCTGGATCACCCCGGTGTCCTGGATCGGGAAGAAGCCCTTGGGCATGAACATGTAGAGCAGCGCGGTGAGCACCAGGGTACCGATGGCCACCAGCAGGGTCAGCGGCTGGTGCCGCAGGACCACGCGCAGGGCAGCGGCATAGCGCTCGATCATGCGGTCGATGAAGCGCCCCGCGGCGCGAGCGAAGCGCCCTTCGTCCTCCGGATTGACATGGCGCAGCAGCTTGGCGCTGAGCATCGGCGTGAGGGTCAGGGAGACGAAGCCGGAAATCAGGATCGCCACCGCCAGGGTGATGGCGAATTCGCGGAACAGCCGGCCGGCCACGTCGCCCATGAACAGCAGCGGAATCAGCACGGCGATCAGCGAAAAGGTCAGCGAGATGATGGTGAAACCGATCTGTTTCGAGCCCTTCAGTGCGGCTTCCAGCGGCGAATCGCCCTTTTCCAGGTAGCGCGCGATGTTCTCCACCATGACGATGGCGTCGTCCACCACGAAGCCAGTGGCGATGGTCAGCGCCATCAGCGTCAGGTTGTTGATCGAGAAGCCGGCGAGATACATCACGCCGAAGGTGCCGATCAGCGACAGTGGCACGGCGAAGCTGGGAATCAGCGTCGCGGAGATGTTGCGCAGGAACAGGAAGGTGACCATCACCACCAGGCAGACGGCGAGGAACAGCTCGAACTGCACGTCCGCCACCGAGGCGCGGATGGTCGTGGTGCGGTCGGTGAGCACCGTCACTTCGAGGCTGCCGGGCAGGGTCGCCTGCAGTTGCGGGAGCATCTTCTTGATGCTGTCCACCACCTCGATGACGTTGGCGCCCGGTTGGCGCTGGATGTTCAGCACCACCGCCGGCGAGGCGTTGGCCCAGGCGGCGAGGCGCACGTTCTCGGCGTCGTCGTCCACGCTGGCCACGTCACGCACGCGCAGCGGCGAGCCGTTCTTGTAGGCGATGATCAGGTCGCGGTACGCATCAGCGGACTTGAGCTGGTCGTTGGCGTCCAGCGTCGAGGAGCGCGTGGGGCCGTCGAAGCTGCCCTTGGGACCATTGAGGTTGTTGTTGGTGACGGTGGTCTGCAGGTCCTGCAGGCTCAGGCCGGCCGCGGCGAGCGCGGCCGGGTTGGCGCGGATGCGCACCGCGGGGCGCTGGCCGCCGCTGATGCTGACCAGGCCGACGCCGGAAATCTGCGAGATCTTCTGCGCAAGACGGGTATCGACGAGGTCCTGGATCTGCGGCAGCGGCATGTCCGGCGACATCACCGCCAGCGTCAGGATCGGCGCGTCCGCCGGGTTCACCTTGCTGTACACCGGCTGGTTCGGCAGGTCCTTGGGCAACAGGCTCTGTGCAGTGTTGATCGCTGCCTGGACTTCCTGCTCGGCCACATCGAGGTTGATGTCCAGGCTGAACTGCAGGGTGATCACCGAGGCGCCACCGGAGCTGGTCGAGGACATCTCGTTCAGGCCGGGAATCTGCCCCAGCTGGTTCTCCAGCGGCGCGGTGACCGAGGAGGTCATGATGTCCGGGCTGGCACCGGGATACAGCGTCACCACCTGGATGGTCGGGTAGTCCACTTCCGGCAGCGCCGAGATCGGCAGGAAGCGGTAGGCGATGATCCCCGACAGCAGGATCGCCACCATCAGGAGCGTGGTGGCGACCGGCCGCAGGATGAACAGGCGGGACGGGTTCATTCGCTCTTACCGCTGTCCTGGACCGGGCCGCTCTGAACGGCATCGGCCGAGCCGAACGGCTTGGCGGTACTCTTTTCACCTTGCGCGTCCGCGGCCTCCTGGGCCTTCTCGTCGGAAGCAACGATGTTCATGCGCGTACCGTCGCGCAGTCGATCGGTGCCCTGGACGACGACGCGATCGCCCTCTTTCAGGCCCTCGCTGACCACCACCCGCTCGCTCTCGCTGGTGCCCAGGGTGACCAACTGGCGCTTGGCCTTGTTCTCCTCGCCGACCAGATAGACATAGGTGCCATCGTTGCCGCGCTGCACGGCGTTGGCCGGGATGGTCAGCACGCCCTGCAGGGTTTCGGCGAGCAGGCGCACGTTGACGAACTGGTTGGGGAACAGCGCGTGATCGTCGTTCTCGAAGCCAGCCTTGAGTTTGACCGTGCCGGTGGTGGTGTCGATCTGGTTGTCCAGGGTCTTCAGCACGCCGGTGGCCAGGGTCCGGTTCTGATTGCGGTCCAGCGCCTCCACCGGCACCGGTTTGCCGCTGTACAGCTCGCGGGCGATGGTGCCGAGCTGCTGCTGCGGCAGACTGAACACCACGGAGATCGGCTTGACCTGGGTAATCACCACCAGCGGCGTGGTGTCGCCGGAAGTCACCAGATTGCCCACGTCCACCTGGCGCAGGCCGACGCGACCCGAGATGGGTGCGCGCACCTGAGTGAATTCGAGGTTGAGCTTGGCGTCGCTGACCTGGCCCTGGTTGGTCTTCAGGGTGCCCTCGTACTGGCGCACCTGGGCTTCCTGGGTATCCAGGGTCTGCTTGGCGATGGAGTCCTCGGCGTACAGGCCCTTGTAGCGGGCGAGATCGATCTGCGCGTTCTTCAGTTGCGCCTGGTTCTGCTGCAGGGTGCCCTGGGCCTGGTCCAGCGCCGCCTGGAACGGACGCGGATCGATCACCGCGAGCACGTCGCCGGCCTTCACTTCCTGGCCTTCCTGGAACGGCACCTTGATCAACTGGCCGCTGACCCGTGCGCGGACGTTGACCGTGTTGTAGGCCGTCACCGTGCCGAGCGCGTGGTAGTGCACCGGCAGATCGCCGCGAACCGCCGGGGCCACGCTGACCGTGATCGCGGTGCCCTGCCCCTGCGCCATCTGCCCTGGACTGGGTCGCCCGCCACGCCCGCCACCCTGGGCCGCCGGCGCACCGGACGACGTCGAATGCAGCCACATGATCAGGCCCACCACGGCGGCGAAAATGAGCGCGGTGAACAACCAGGGGCGCAGGGTGCGGAGTTTCGAGGGCTTTCCGTTGCTTGGGGTCATGGTCTTCGTCATGGCGAAAAGAAGTGAGAATAGCGACGCTGAACGATAAGCACAGCAAGGCCGCAGGCAAAGTCTCTTTACCCGCTATTTACCTTTGATTTACCGGGAGTTACGAATTACCGGGGCATTGCGACCCGGATTGGCCGGAAGGGTTCCCGACCTGACGGACCGACCCTGGCGGGTCGGCCCGGCTTTCTCATGAAAGCAGCAGCGTCATCAGGCCAGGGCGGCGATGGCGGCAGCGTAGTTCGGCTCGTCGGCGATCTCGCCAACCAGCTCGCTGTGCAGCACCTTGTTCTGCTCGTCCAGGACCACCACAGCGCGGGCGGCCAGGCCGGCCAGCGGGCCGTCGGCGATGGCCACGCCATAGTTGCCGAGGAACTCGCGGCCACGCAGGGTGGACAGGTTCACGACGTTCTCCAGGCCTTCGGCGCCGCAGAAGCGCGCCTGGGCGAACGGCAGGTCAGCGGAGATGCACAGCACCACGGTGTTGGCCAGCTTGCTCGCCTCGGCGTTGAACTTGCGCACGGAGGTGGCGCAGGTCGGGGTGTCGACGCTGGGGAAGATGTTCAGCACCTTGCGCTTGCCGGCGTAGGTTTCCAGGGTGACGTCGGACAGGTTGCCGGCGACCAGCGACAGGGCCGGAGCCTGCTCGCCTTTCTGCGGCAGCTTGCCATCGACGGAAACCGGATTGCCCTTGAGGGTGACTTGAGCCATTGCTTGGGTCCTTCTGTGTGGGGTGGCGGCGTCAGCCCGATGCCAACGCCACCGGAGGATTCGGGGCCGGGGGCAAATCCTAGCACGACTTTCCCGAGCGGATTACTCGGGATATGAACGGTTGCCGATGACGCGGACGCCCGCGGCCGGCTCGCAGCCGCTGCGCCCCGCGTCATCCCCTGTTCAGGCCGCGCCGACGAACGCCTGATCGTGGAAACCCCGCGGCAGGCGCTGGGTGCCCGGCATGGCGGCCAGACGTTTCTCCCAATGGCTGCGCCAATCGTTGTGCACGACTTCCGCGCGCGCCTTGCGCTGGGCCCGGCGGGCGGCATTGCGGGCGGTACGGCGGGCTTCCTTGTAGACCTCGGTGTTGCGGCAGTTGCGGCATTTCACCCGATTGAGCTCGGTGGTGGTCGCCAGGTTCTTGCCTGGGTGACCGCACGCCAGGTGGCCCTTGACCTTGTAGTGAGTGACCATCGCAGATTCTCCCTGTCCGGCGAGCGCACCCTCGCCGCTTGGCGGTGCCACAGCCGGGCGGGCGGTGCGTGCCGAATGACTGTGGCGCTCAGGAAATAGGACGTGCCAGCAGCGCCAGCAGTTCGAATTTTCTGGCGGCGCTCTAGGGCTTGGACCAGTGTGGCCGCTCCGTGGTCAGCGTGAGCTGCGCCGGGGTGGCCTTGGCGAACGTGAAGGTGAAGCGGCATTCCCAGGGCGTGGAAGCGTCCCGAGCCAAGGCCAGCATGCGCGACACACCCATGCTGAGGTTGCCGACGCCCTCCGCCACCACGACTGAATGCGGCGCCAGCGGGAATGGCAGGACATGGCCGCTGGCGCGATCGATCGCGCGCGCGCCACTGACCAGCACGCCACTGCCCAGCGACTCCCCGCCCTTGCTGACCTCCACACCAACGCTCACAAGGCTGTCGGTCTGGTCGCTCAGGTTGGCCAGGTGCGCGCCGAGCCGGTACTCCCACAACTGGTTGTCGTCGCCGAACGATGGTGACGTCGAGGTCAGCCAGGCTTCGCGTACCTCGCAACGCGGCTTGACCTTGCGCTCGGGCCAGAAGGCCGCAATGGCGGCGGCAACGCCGAGCAGGCCGATGACGCCCAGGGCGTCGGCCAGGGCAAGGTGAAACACGCTCATCAGGTAGAGCGCCACGATCAGCAGCGCAATCCCCAGCAGTAGTGTCGCGACGACTTTGCGCATGATTGCCCGCCTCGCGTCCCGGTTCGCTTCCTAGGGTGTAGCAGAACGGCGGTATCAGCGCGTCGCCAGCATCCGTGCGCCGAACAGCAGGTAGCAGCAGCCGGCGAAGCGATCCAGGGCCCGGCGGAAACGACGGTAGACGCCGGCCATGCGCTCGCTGGCGAAAACCAGCACCACGCAGCAGTACCAGCTGAACGACAGCGTCACCATCAGCGCGATTGCCATCGCCAGCAGCGGCGCCGGCGGCGATGCCGGCATGGCCGTGGCGAACAGGGTGGCGACGAAGAGCGCGGTCTTGGGATTGGTCAGGTTGCCCAGCAGGCCCAGGCGGAAGACCGAAAAGGCGCTGCGCTGCCGGGCCACTTCGGTGAGGCTCTCGCCGCCATCCGCTGGCGTCCGGCGCTTGAGCAGCTTGATGCCGAGGTAGATCAGGTAAGCGCCTCCGGCCAGCTTGAACAGCAGGTACAACGAGGGTGCGGCGGTAAACAGCGATTTGATCCCGAGGCCACCCGCCAGCCCCCAGATGACCGTGCCACTGGCCACTCCCAGCGCGGCGATCAAGCCGTGGCGGCGTGAGTGCACCGCGGCGATCCGCGCGGTGGTGAAGAAGTTCGGCCCTGGCGTGACCACCGCCACCACCCAGAGCAGGGCAACGGAAAACAGGGGAGCAAGGTAGCTGGCGTTGAACATGGGCAACTCTCGGATCGGCATCAGGAATCAGGAATCAGGAATCAGGAATCAGGAATCGGCGATTGGCAGCCATTCTAGCGCCCCGGTCCCGACCTCAGTCTTCCAGATGACAGACGCAGCACACCTTGTTGCCGTCCAGGTCGCGTGCGTAGGCGCCGTAATAGGTCGGCGAATAGTGCAAGCGCAGGCCGGGGGCGCCCTCGTCCACGCCGCCCAACTGCATTACGCGGGCATGGAAGGCATCGACCTGGTGACGCGTCCGCGCTTCGAACGCCACCAGGCTGCCGTTGCCGACGCTGGCCGGCTGGCCGTTGATCGGCTCGTAGACGCAGAACACCACGTCGCTGTCCGGGTGGGCGAACAGCGCCCGCTCCGGCGCATGACGGTGGGCCTTGAGGACGATCCCCAGCGGCTCGAGCACCCGCGTGTAGAAATCGATGGCCCGCGGCAGGTCGTTGGTGCCCACGGTGATGTGGCTGAACATACGGCGACTCCTCGGCTGGAGCGCCCGGCCAGGGCGGACGACGGCCAGGCGTGTTGGCGATGCGAGCAGAGGCTATCAATAGCCGCGCAGGTCATCCACCGGCATCGCCAGCGGTCCGCCGGTGATCCGCGTCAGCGTGCGCGTGATGATGTCCACGGCGTTGTCGAAGCAGCCATGGGCCGCGGCGATATCCACCCTGGGCGACAGGCAGGTGGCGACCTTGGCTCCCTCGAGCAACTGGATCTGCTTGCCCTGGACGAGCCCCGCCGCGGCCAGTGCCTGGCGCCACTTGCTCAGCGCCTCGCCAGTGGCGGACGAGCCGTCCCAGCCCCGGTAGTTGGGGTCGAGCACGTTGGCCAGGCCGAGGATCGGCGTCCGCAGGTCGCCCTCCAGTGCGTTGGACACCAGGTACAGCAGCGACTTGCGATAGATCGCCGCGGTGTTGTCGTCGCGCTCGGCACGGTCGGAAAGGATATCCAGGTACAGCCGCTTCATCAGTTGGTCGTGGGGCGCGTAATGGCGGTTGGCGAACTGCACGGTGCAGGCCGGTGCATAGAGGTGGATCGACGATACGTTGTCCGCCACGCCGCGCGCCGCCATCACATCGATCAGCCAGCCGAGGAAGATCGACCCGGCGGAATGGCCGACCAGGTGGATTTCCAGTTGCTGGCCCCAGGTCCGCACCAGGTTCTGCAGCGCCGTCACCAGCAGGTCGCCGCCGCGTGTGGGCAGCGTGGAAAACTCGGCGTTCTCCTTCATCTCGCTCCAGATCGGCCGCGCCAGGGGGCGCCCGACGCTGGCTTCGAGCAGGGCGTCGGAGGCGTCGGTCAAGGCCTCCCGCACGCCACCGGCGCGCGCCGGCTCGCTGCGGAAGCGGTCGGCGATGATGTCGCCAATGGATTCCAGCACACCTGTCTTCCACACCACGAACAGTGGGTAGCAGCCGTTGCCGATGAAATAGCGGCCCATGGCGCGGGCGCGGGTGATGGCGGCCTCCTCGCTGTTCAGACCGCCGTGGACGATGATCACCACGCGCTTGGTGTTGCCGGGCTGGCTGCGCAGCCACTGGTCCGGCAGCGTGCAGGCCTGGAACAGCAGCGTGCGGCTCAGCTCGTCCTGGGTCAGGTAGCGGCTGACCCGGCCGTCGTTGCCCATCACGATGCTGTGCTCGTAGGCGGTCGCCTCGTTCCACCAGACGGCCTTGTTCGCCCCCGAGCGCGCGGTGGTCTGCTGGCTGCCGGCCGCCAGTTGGCCGAGCACCACGCCCGGCACACCCAGCGCCGCGACCCAGGCGTCCATGGCGTTGGCCAGCCAGTCGGCGTAACTGAGGATGGCGAAGCCGCCGCTACCCCACTCCCAGCCCCAGGAGTTCTGCACGATGAAACCTTCGGTGTTGAAACCCACCAGGGCGAAGGCGTGCCCGCCTGCCTGGGAAGGACGGCCATCGAACGGAATCTTCTGCAACGTGCCATGGGTGATGGGCGGCGGCGCCTTGCGTCCCTTCTTCAGCGGCTGGCCGATGTCGGGGCTGCCCGGCAGCTGGTTCCAGCCGTCATGGGTAAAGGCCGAGACGTAGATCGCGCCGACCTCCTGGATCGCCGCCTGGAGGTCGGTGATGGACTTCACCTCGATGCGGTAATAGACGCCCAGGGTGGTCTGGGTGGCGCGGGTGGCATAGCCGAAGCTCGGTTGGGTGATGCCTTGGGCGGTATAGGGCCAGTCATCCTCCAGGCACACACCATGGTGGAACCATCCCTTGAGCGCGCCGCGACAACTCGAGCCGTCGTAATCCTCGCCGGAGTATTCGTCATAGCGCCGGGCGAAGTCGTAGAGCATGCGCGGGCTGACCGACTGGAAATCGCTGTCCGGATTGCCCGACTTGCGCCAGCGCAGGTAGTTGATCACGCAGGCCAGGCCGAAGCCGGTGCAGGCGCCCTCCTGGCCCTGATCGAGGATCAGCCCGGCGCGGCTGTACTCCGCCAGGTAGAGCGCAACGTCGGCGTTGCTCGGAAAGATGTCGGGCAGGCTGGCCGGCGGCGGCAGGTAGGCGCGATCACGCAGGTCGACCGGGTCCTTGCTGGCGTTGAGGCGCGGCGCCCCGGCAGCCTTGGCGGCTACCTTGCCGCGCGTCTTGCCGGCCAGCGGCGGAAGAATCCGCCCGGCGATCTCGAACACGCTGTAGAAGCGGTCCAGGCCGTGGCTACCGCCGTTCACCAACTTGCGCGCAGCGAGGAAGTCCTTCGGCTTGCCAACCAACCCCGTCGGCAGCGCCGCTCGCATCTTCGTCGCGCAGTTGGCCAGGAATAACGCCAGCAGCGCCGCGGCGACTTCCGGGGCGTTGGCCAGATCGGGCATCGCGACGATGTCGACGCCGATCTGCTTCGCGTACTTTTCGTAGTTGTCCCGTCCGGTCAGTTGCACGAAGCCGCGCCCGCGAAAGCGCGCGCCGTCGCCGGGCTGGACGTTGCCCAGGTCCTTGCGCCCATCATAGGCGCCGAAGGCCGACTGGCCCGGACGGGTATTGAACTGCGAGGGAAACTCGGAGATCGGCACGAAGCCTTCGGTCTCCGCGCGAATGGTGCCCAGCGCCGCCAGCAGCAGTGGCCGGTCGGTCAACCCGGCCGCTTCCAGTGCCGCGCTGACATAGGGCAGGTAGCGGCGCACATTGGAACGCTTGGTCGCCGGGAACAGCTCCTGGGTCTGTGGCAGATCGATGGCGATGCCCTTGAGCGGCAGCAACCCCAGCAGGTTGAGGCAGTAGGCGCCGACCACGCCATCGGCGATGACACCCACGCCCGATTGCCAGTGGCGCACCGCCGCCTCGGTCTGTGCGTCGAACTCGGTACCGCCGCCCAGGCCCGGAAACTGCTCCGCATCGTCGCCCAGCACCTCGGCGAGCCTGCTGCGCAACGTGCCGACCGCCTTGCCCTTGTGTCCCTGTACCAACAGTGTGTCCATGGCCTTGTCTCCGCTTGTCCGCTGATGGATTCCAATGCAACACGGCACGTGCCCATAGAAATTCCACCGACCGACAACCGCGAATCACGGCCACACCGTTCCACGAGAGCAGCATGCTGCGGGGCCCGGGCCCCGCTCTACGGATGGACGCGCCTCCTTGCTGCCTGGCAACGCCCACCCCGCCTTGAACTATAGGCCCGCGCCAGCCAGCCGCCAGCGCCACTGGGTTCTCGGTATTTCAGTTACCGGCATGAGCGCGTTCGATGGCGGCCATGTCGAGTTTCTTCATGCCCATCACCGCCTGCAGCGTGCGGCTGGCCTTCGCCTTGTCCGGGTCGGCCACCATGTCGCCGACGTGGCGCGGGCAGATCTGCCAGGACACGCCATAGCGGTCCTTCAGCCAGCCGCAGATCTGCGCCTCCACCGGACCGCCGGCGCCGAGTTTTTCCCAGAAGTGGTCGATCTCCTTCTGGCTGTCGCACATCACCTGCAGCGAGAGCGCCTCGGTGAAGTTGAACGCCGGCCCGCCGTTGAGGGCGACGAAGGTCTGGCCATCCAGCACGAACTCCACCGTCAGCACCGAGCCGGGCACGCCGCCGTGGCGGTCCTTCTCGGCCTCGGGGTAATAGGCGGTCTGGACGATCCGCGAATTGGGGAAGATGCCGGTGTAGAACTCGGCCGCTTCCTGGGCCTTGCCGTCGAACCAGAGGCAGGGCGTGATGCGTTGCAGGCTGGACATGTCGAATCTCCTGATTCACGCGCGGTCGGCATGACCGGCATGCAGCTTGGTCGCCTGGGCGGCAACGGAATCGACAAGTCTAGGCGGACTTTCCGGCTTTACCGGACAGCCGGTCGAGCGGCATCGGCGGTCGTTCGGCATCAAGCGTCGCGGGCGTGGCTCCCTAGACTCGAACTTAGCCCGGCCACACCGGCACGGGATATCTCACCGGAGCCGCCATGCCCAAACTCGCCACCGTCGCTTCGCCCATGGGCCTGGAACGCCAGGGCCGCATCGACCTCGCCTGCGCCTTCCGCTGGGCCGCACGCCTGAACCTGCACGAAGCCATCGCCAACCACTTCAGCCTGGCGCTTTCGGACGATGGCCGGGACTTCCTGATCAACCCCTACGGCCGGCACTTCTCGCAGATACGCGCCAGCGACCTGCTGCGCCTGCACGCGGACGACCCCGAGGCGCTGAACCGCCCGGACGCGCCGGACATCACCGCCTGGGCGCTGCATGGCGCGCTGCATCGCAACCATCCGCAGGCGCGCTGCATCCTCCATGTGCATTCGAAGTACGCAACCGCCCTCGCCTGCCTGGCCGATTCGCGCCTGCCGCCCATCGAGCAGAACAGCATGCGCTTCTTCGAGCGCGTGGCCATCGACGAAGGCTTCGACGGCATGGGCCTGGGCGATGAAGCCGAGCGCGTCAGCCGCCTGCTGGGTGACAAGCCGATCCTGCTGATGGGCAACCATGGCGTGCTGGTCGCGGCACCCAGCGTGGCCCAGGCGTTCGATGACCTGTACTACTTCGAGCGGGCCTGCGAGGTCTACCTCACCGCCCTGGCCAGCGGTCGCCCGCTGCGCATCGCCAGCGACGAGGTGGCGCGCAAGACCATGCGGCAATGGCTGGAGTATCCGGGATTCGCCGAGCGGCATTTCGCGGCGCTGCGGGAGATGTTGATGGAGAGCGAGCCGGCGTTCGCCGATTGAAGTACGACCGAGCCCCGAGGCTCCGTCGGGATATTCCTGTGCGCCTCGACCCTCTCCCCCCGCCCTGGCTACGCCCCCCGCTCCGAAGGGAGAGGGAGCTGTCCATGCCGGCTGACACAACTCTTTCAACCTGCACCGAACGATCCCCTCTCCCCCTGGGAGAGGGTCAGGGTGAGGGCTAGGCCAAGCGCAGAGGCATCTCGCAGGAGCGGACTCCGTCCGCGATGGTATCCGGCGCGAAGTGGAACCGATCGCGGACGGAGTCCGCTCCTACGGAAGAACAGGCTTTCTCGACGGTTACGCCCAATGGCATGACATGGAGCGCCATCGCAGGCCACACAGCAGCGCATCCCTGTAGGAGCGAACCGCCGGTTGCACCGAGTTGCCGGTGAGTGGTTCGCGAGCAAGAACCAGGCGTCCCCCTCGCTCCTACAAAAAGCCATCCGCGCAGGCCTGCACCGAACGATCCCCTCTCCCCCTGGGAGAGGGTCAGGGTGAGGGCCAGGCCAAGCGCAGAGGCACCTCGTAGGAGCGGACTCCGTCCGCGATAGTATCCGGCGCGAAGTGGAACCGATCACGGACGGAGTCCGCTCCTACGGAAGAACAGGCTTTCTCGACGGTTACGCCCAATGGCATGACATGGAGCGCCATCGCAGGCCACACAGCAGCGTATCCCTGTAGGAGCGAACCGCCGGTTGCACCGAGTTGCCGGTGAGTGGTTCGCGAGCAAGAACCAGGCGTCCCCCTCGCTCCTACAAAAAGCCATCCGCGTAGCGCTAGCTATCACGCCCCAGCGGCTGGCGCATCACCGGCGCCGTATAGGTCTGGGTGCGGTCCGAGCTGGGCGGGCAACCGAAATGCGCGCGGTAGGCGCGAGAGAAATGCTCCAGCGAACCAAAACCGGAACTGGCCGCCACCTGCGCCACGCTCAGGCGCGTCTGCTGCAACAGGCTGTGCGCACGGCCCAGGCGCAGGACGATGTAGTACTTGAGCGGCGACAACCCGGTGTGCTGTTTGAACTGCCGCTCCAGCTGGCGCCGCGACAGGCCGACGCGCTCGGCGATGGCGTCGCATTCCAGCGGTTCCTCCAGCGCCTGCTCCATCAGCGCGATGGCGCGGCGCACCTTGCCGCCGTGGGCGTGGGCGTCGCTCTGCCGCCCCTGCAACTGGTGCGCACCGGGCTCGCGGGTGTCGCCCAGCAACAGGTGCATGGCGATCTCCCGCGGCAGGTCGGCGTCCACCCGCTGGGCGATCCAGCCCAGCATCAGGTCGAGAATGGCGCTGGCTCCTGCGCAGGTCAGGCGCTGGCGGTCGAGGGTGTAGAGCTGCGCGCGGGCCTGGACCTTCGGGTAGCTCTCCTGGAAGCCCTGCAGGTTGTCCCAGTGCACCGCCGCGGGAAAGCCATCCAGCACTCCCGCCGCGGCCAGCAGCTCGGTACCGGTCTCGATGCCCGCCAGCGTCGTGCCGAACGCCGCCTGCCGGCGCAGCCAGCTTTTCAGCGGACGATTGCGCGCGTGCTTGTGCACGTCGAAGCTGGCGATGACGAAACAGGCATCCCAGCCCCGCTCCGGGTCGATGGCCTCGTGCACCGTGCTGGTCAGGCCGTTGCTAGCGGTCACCGGCTCACCATCCAGCGACAGCAGTTTCCACTCGAACAGCGCCTCGCCGCCCAGCCAGTTGGCGATGGCCAGCGGCTCGACCACCGCCGCCAGCCCCAGGCCGGGGAACGACGGCAACAGCAGCAGGCCCACGCGCAAAGGCTCGCGGCGAAATCGGGAAGGCGGTGCGACACTGGCCATCGACTCTCCTTAGCGCTGTTGGTGCTGCCACTGCGGGTGCAGCCACACCGGGACGTTGGCCGCCGGCAGTGGCGGCAGCCCCCGGATCATATCGCTGGCCTTCTCAGCAATCATCACCGTCGGCGCATTGGTGTTGCCGCTGACAATGCTCGGCATGATCGATGCGTCGACCACTCGCAACCCACGCAGGCCATGCACGCGCAACTGCGGATCGACCACCGCCTCGGGATCGTTGGCCAGCCCCATCTTGCACGTACCGCTGGCATGGTAGCCGGTCTCGGTAACGCGCCGCGCCCAGGCGTCCAGCTCGGCGTCGCTGTGGGCCAGCGGGCCGGGCGTCAGCTCTTCGCCCGCCAGCCCGCGCATCGACGGCTGGCGCATCAGCTCGCGCACCAGGCGTGCGCCGGCGCGCATGTCGGCACGGTCCTGCTCGGTCTGCAGGTAGTTGAAGAGGATGCGCGGTGCCTGCCGGGGCTCGGCGCTGCGCAGGGTGACGCTGCCCAGGCTGGTGGGCCGCATCAGGTCAATGTGTACTTGGAAAGCGTGGTCCGGCACCGGCGCCACGCTGCCCGGCTGTACCGCCAGCGGCATGAAGGTGAGTTGCAGATCAGGGTGTTCGACGCCCGCACGGGAGCGGATGAAGGCGCCGGCCTCGAAATGGTTGCTCGCCGCCAGCCCGTCGTGGGTGGCGAACCAGCGTGCGCCGATCCACCATTTGCCCGGCGCGCGGGTCCAGGGGTAGATCGATACCGGTGCCTTGCAGATGAATTGCACGACGCTGTCGGGGTGATCGTTCAGGCGTCGACCCACGCCCGGAAGGTCATGCTTCACCGCGATGCCCAGCTGGTGCAGTTCGTCCGCCGGGCCGATGCCCGAGAGCAATAGCAGATGCGGCGAATTGATCGCCCCCGCCGTCAGCAATACTTCGCGGCTTGCAGGGGCGGTCAGTGCCTGGCCGTTCTGCGCGTACTCCACGCCCACCGCACGATCACCCTCGAACAGAATGCGCAACGCCAGCGCGCCCGTGGCGACGGTGACGTTGCCGCGCCCCAGCGCCTCTCCCAGGTAGCCGCGCGACGTGCTCCAGCGCTTGCCCTGCCGCGTAGTGCGATCAACCCGTCCGAAGCCCTCCTGGCGATGGCCGTTGAGATCGCTGCTGCGCCCGTAGCCCGCCTCCTCGCCCGCCGCGACGAATGCCGCGCAGAGCGGCTTGTCGATATCGCCGGGGGTGACGTGCAGATGCCCCGCCGCCCCATGGTAATCGTCGGCACCGCTGGCATGGTTCTCCGAGCGAATGAAGTACGGCAGCACGCGCTGGTAATCCCAGCCTTCGCAGCCCTGCGCCGCCCAGCCGTCGTAGTCGCGGGCGTGGCCACGGATGTAGACCATGCCGTTGATCGAAGACGAACCTCCAAGCGTGCGTCCGCGCGGCGTGGCGATCCGCCGGCCATCGAGATAGGGTTCAGGCTCGCTACAGTAGCTCCAGTTGTAACGCGTGCCGCCAGCCACGATGCCCACTGCCGAGGGCATGTCGATGGTCCAGCTCTTGTCCGCCGGGCCCGCTTCCAGCAACAGGATGCGCACGGCCGGATCGGCGCCCAGGCGGTTGGCCAGCACGCAGCCGGCCGAGCCCGCGCCGACGATGACGTAGTCGTAGTCCATGGCCAATCCTCAGAGCTGCGCGCCGTGGATACCCTGGAACACCAGGCGGTGGAAGTGGTGCACCAGGTGCTCGCTCTCGTTGCTGCGCTCGGCGTCGATCATGTAGCGCCCCTGGTCGTAGCCCATGGAGTGCAGGCCCTTCTGCACGCTGATGTTCAGGGCGATGTCCTCGGGCCCCAGCTCTTCGTTCATCCAGCGCATGCAGGCCTTGCTTACCTCGGCAGTCTGCTCATTGGCCGAGTAGTAGCCGAAGCGCAGCAGTGAACGCTCGGCGTCCAGCGGAATCATGATGAAGGTGCCGAGAAACTCGGAGAACGGGAAGGTGTAGAAGGTGTTGTTCGGCCACATGCCGATGTTGAAGAAGCACTCGTCGGGGTTCAGGTCGCTGCGCAGTCTCACCCCGTAAGCCTCGCCCGCTTCGAGGTTGGCCGGGGCGATGTAGGTCCACCAGTTGTCGCGCTTGGTCAGGCGGTAGCCCTTGAAGTCGATCAGCTTGGCCAGGTCGATATGGCACGGCCCGGAGAGCTTGAAGTGATAGCCCTCGATGGAGTTATCCATGATCACCTTCCAGTTGGCCGGGACGATCACGTCCGCCTCCTCGATCAGGCGCATGTCGGCCAGATTCGGGAACACGCGATGCATCTCCTCGTCGGCGCCGGGGAACAGTTCGGCCAGTGACGGCGCGTTCGGATCGAGGTTGAAGTAGAGGAAGCCGCCCAGCTCTTCCAGGCGTACCTGCGGGATGGCGAATTCCGCCTTGTCGAAGTCCTTGATCCGCTCGCAACGCGGCGCACTGCGCAGCGCGCCATCCATCTCGTAGCACCAGGAGTGGTAGGCGCAGCGCACGATGCCACCGGTGTTGCCGCGACGTTCCTCCAGCAGGCGGTTGCCGCGGTGCTGGCAGACGTTGTGGAAGGCGCGGATGTCTCCGGCGCGACTGCGGGCGATGACGATGCTCTGGTCGAACAGATCGCAGACCACGTACTGACCGACTTCGGCGAATTCGCTCAGGTGTCCGGCGACATGCCAGGAGCGCAGGAAGATGTTGTCGCGCTCGGCCTTGAACAGCGCCTCGTCGAAGAAATAGCGCGACGGCAGGGTGAAGGCCTGCTCCGGGTCCTGGCGGTCCCAGCCGTCGATGGAAGTACGCAGTTTCAGGCTCTCGATGGACGACATGCTCGACTCTCCTCGGCTTCTTCTGGCGTGGCCGGCTCATGGTCCGGCGGCTCGGTTCGAGGACAAATCTAGGGGCACACCTGCGGCGACTCTTGATGAAAAACGACAAGTTTTCTGGGGGATTGATCAAGCGCCCCTGCCTTCGAAGCAGAGCGTGAAGAGAAAAAATCGAGCTTCCTGAAGGCTTGTTCGAAGCTCCCTCTCCCCAGCCCTCTCCCTGGAGGGAGAGGGAGCTATTCGTGCCGGCTGACGTATCGGTATGACTCTGCGCCGATCCAGTCCCCTCTCCCTTCGGAGCGGGGCGCGTAGCCAGGGCTAGGGAGAGGGCAACAGGGCACCGACACGAGACCATGACACCCCTTGGCAGCAAACGAACGCTGGCTGTCCGGATTCGCTCCCTCGCTCTCGTTGTCCACGCAAGGCCGTGGATTTCCAATGGAACCGAACGCGACGCAGCCTGCGCCGCACCCTGGAAATCCAGCCCCGGAGCCCGCCATGAGCCGCGACCTGAACGGCGTCAAAGTCCCCGACAGCAGCCTTGCCAAGGCCATCACCGAGATGGTCCGCGACAATGCCACTCCGCTGCTCTTCCACCATTCTTCGCGCGTCTATTACTGGGGCGCGCTGACCGGCGCGCGCAAAGAGCTGAAGTTCGACGCCGAACTGCTCTACGCCGGCGCGATGTTCCACGACATGGGCTTGATGCCGCGGTACTGCAGCCAGTGCGAACGCTTCGAAGTGGACGGCGCCGACTGCGCGGCCGAGTTCCTGCGCAGCCACGGCATCGCCGAAAGCGATATCGACACGGTATGGACCGCCATTGCCCTGCACACCACGCCGGGCATCCCGCAGCACATGAAGCCGGAGATCGCCCTGGTCACCGCCGGCGTGGAAATGGACGTGCTGGGCATCGCCTACGAGCAGTTCCCCGACGCCCAGCGCGACGCCGTGGTGGCCGCCCACCCGCGTGGCGGGCAGTTCAAGCAGGACATCCTGCAAGCCTTCTACGACGGCATCAAAGCCAAGCCGGAAACCACCTTCGGCAACGTGAAAGCCGACGTGCTGGCCATGAAGGACCCGGACTTCGTGCGCGGCAACTTCTGCGAGGTGATCCTGAATTCCGACTGGGCCAGCTAGGGTTTGGCGATCACGGGCGTGCCCAGCACACCGGGCTCGCCCAGCAGTTGCGTCAGCCACTGCATGAAGGCGCGCACCCGCTGCGGCAGGCGACGGTGAGCGTAGAGCAGGGAGATTTCCATGGGCGGCAGCGGCACGTCCTCCAGTATTCGCACCAGCCGCCCCGCTTCCAGGTCATCCAGCACGCCATGGATCGGCACCTGGATGATCCCCAGCGCGCCCATGGCCGCGCTCTCGTAGGCCTCGGCGTTGTTCACCGACAACGCTCCGCCCATCGGTACGTAACGCACCTCGCCCTGATCCAGGTACTCGAAGCCCGGTGGCCGCGCACCCAGCACCGTCACGTAGTGGATCAACCGGTGCCCCGCGAGGTCGTCCAATGACTGCGGCACGCCGCGCTCGGCAAGGTAGGACGGACTGGCGCAGGTCACTTGCGGGAACTGCCCGAGCGTGCGCGCCACCACCGACGGATCGTTCACCGAGCCGACCCGCACCACACAATCGAAACCCTCGCGCACCAGATCGACGCGGCGGTCGGTGCAGCTCACTTCCAACTCCAGCGCCGGGTGCCGCGCGAGGAACTCGCCCAGGCGCGGCATCACCAGCTTGCGCGCCATCACCGTCGGCATGTCCACCCGCAGGCGGCCGCCCAGGGCCTCGTCGTCCTGGCGGAACAGACCCTGGAGTTCGTCCAGCTGGGCCAGCATGTCCTTGCTGCGCTCGTAGAGCACCAGCCCGTCCTGGGTGGCGGTGACGCGCCTCGTGGTGCGTTGCAGCAGGCGCGTGCCGAGCAGCTCCTCCAGGGCCTGGACGTGCTCGGACACGGTGGAGCGCGGCAGGCCGAGCTGCTCGCCGGCCTGGGTAAAGCTGGCCAGCTCGGTGACGCGGACGAAGGTGCGCAGAAGGTCGGGACGGATCATGGTTTGGGTCTTCACTGAAGGGGACGCTGAACTGCCATTGTTCGCCATACCCGACCAGTATTTCCGATTTCAGCCGGTTTATCACTTATCGAGCGAACAATAAGCTCTTCCTCAATCCCCCCACACTCCAGCCCACAACAGGAGCTTCGCCATGACCCGCAAGATCGCCCTCATCACCGGTGCCAGCCGTGGCCTCGGCCGCAACGCCGCCCTGCACCTTGCCGCTGCCGGTGTCGACATCATCGGCACCTACCGCAGCCAGGCCGACGAAGCCCACGTCGTGGCCGCCGAGATCGAGCAGCACGGTGGTCGTGCCGTCATGCTGCCGCTGGACGTGGCCAACAGCGCCAGCTTCGATGCCTTCGTCGAACAGGTCCGCGCCGCCCTGCGCGACAGCTTCGGTCGTGAGCACTTCGACTTCCTGGTGAACAATGCCGGCATCGGTATCCATGCCGCCTTTGCCGACACCACCGAAGACCAGTTCGACCAGTTGATGAACATCCAGCTCAAGGGGCCGTTCTTCCTCACCCAGAAGCTGCTGCCGGTGATTGCCGATGGTGGTCGCATCCTCAACGTCTCCAGCGGCCTGACACGCTTCTCGCTGCCCGGCTACGCCGCCTATGCAGCCATGAAAGGCGCCATGGAAGTGCTGACCCGCTACCAGGCCAAGGAACTGGGTGCACGCGGCATCGGCGTGAACATCCTGGCCCCCGGTGCCATCGAGACCGATTTCGGCGGCGGCCTGGTGCGCGACAACGCCGAGGTGAACCAGCAGATCGCCAGCAACACCGCCCTGGGCCGCGTGGGCCTGCCGGACGACATCGGCGGCGCCATCACCACTCTGCTCTCCGAGGGTGGCCGGTGGATCAACGGCCAGCGCGTGGAGGCGTCGGGCGGCATGTTCCTCTGACCCGCATGACGGGATGACCCCGAGCGTGGGAGCGGACTCCGTCCGCGATAGGTCCGCATCGCGCCGGAACCCATCGCGGACAGGGTCCGCTCCTACGAATTCTGATGTCTCGTACCCTGCAGGAGCGGGCCCGCGAACCCCTCCCCGGCTTCGCGCCACCTGCGCGCTCCCCGCCCCTGCGAACGCCCGGCGCCTAGGCGTGGCGATTACTTCAGGTGGCGCTCGGCGGCGATCTCCGGCAGGTCGGTGCGGCGCAGGTAGGTGATCAGCGCTTCGTTGAGGTTCAGCCGATCGTGGATGTTCTGTTCGGCGAGAATCTGCAGGCATTCGCGGCTCAGGGTCATCACCGCGCCGGTCTTTGGCGCCCAGACGAACTCGCAGGCCGGGCGGATGCTGTCCTCGGCCACGTCCATGCCGAAGGAGTCCTCGCTGAAGCGCACGATGTACTTGCCGGTCTTGAGGTTGAAGCCGACGAAGCCGGACAGCCCGTCGGCGGCGTTGCAGATATCGCTGGAAGTGATGGCCATGGTGGTGCCCCCTGGATTTTTCCTGTTATGGATTCGCACGCAGGAGGTCCCCGCTTCTGTGAGCGGGTGAACGGCGAATTCTGACAGTCTTGCTGTCGTGTGCTCAGGGGCGGGTTGTCGCACCCCGTGCTGTTGCCTGGGCAACAGTTGCCCAGCAGCGTTGCGCCGGGCGGAACAGCGGTCGCTGTCCCGGTGAATCGCCAAGTTTCTGATCTGCCGGGAATTTCCGTCCGTGGCACGGCTTTCGCTCTGTACACCCTGCGGCACCTTCGCCGCTGTGCAGCATCGAGGAGCCGAACCATGAGCCAACAACCGATCCGCTTCGCCTACTGGGTCCCCAACGTCAGCGGCGGCCTCGTAGTCAGCAAGATCGAACAGCGCACCCACTGGGACATCGACTACAACCGCCAGCTGGCGCGCATCGCCGAGGACGCCGGATTCGACTACGCCCTGACGCAGATTCGCTTCACCGCCGGTTATGGCGCCGAGAACCAGCACGAGTCGGTGGCTTTCAGCCACGCGCTGCTGGGCGCCACCGAAAAGCTCAAGGTGATCGCCGCCATCCTCCCCGGCCCCTGGACGCCCTCGCTGGCCGCCAAGCAACTGGCAACCATCGACCAGCTCACCGCCGGGCGCATCGCGGTGAACATCGTCAGCGGCTGGTTCAAGGGCGAGTTCCAGGCCATCGGCGAGCCGTGGCTGGAACACGATGAGCGCTACCGCCGCTCGGAGGAATTCATCCGCGCCCTGAAGGGCATCTGGACCCAGGACAACTTCACCTTCAAGGGCGACTTCTACCGCTTCCACGACTACAACCTGAAACCCAAACCCATCCAGCGCCCGCACCCGGAAATCTTCCAGGGCGGCAGCTCGCGAGCCGCACGGGACATGGCTTCGCGCGTATCCGACTGGTACTTCACCAACGGCAACAGCGTCGAAGGCATCAAGGCCCAGGTGGACGATATCCGCGAAAAAGCGGCCGCCAACGGCCATTCGGTGAAGGTCGGGGTGAACGCCTTCGTTATCGCCCGCGACACCGAGGAAGAGGCCCGCGCGGTGCTCGCCGAGATCATCGACAAGGCCGACCCGGAAGCGGTGAACGCCTTCGGCCACGCGGCGAAGCAGGCCGGAGCGGCGTCACCGGAAGGCGAAGGCAACTGGGCGAAGTCCACCTTCGAGGACCTGGTGCAGTACAACGACGGCTTCAAGACCAACCTGATCGGTACGCCACAGCAGATTGCCGAGCGCATCGTCGCACTCAAGGCGGTGGGCGTGGACCTGGTGCTGGCGGGCTTCCTGCATTTCCAGGAAGAGGTGCGCTACTTCGGCGAGCGGGTGCTGCCGCTGGTGCGCGAACTGGAGCAGGAGAAGGCGCGGCGGACCGAGGCGGCGTGATAGCCAGGGATTCGGCGCACGCGGGTAGTCATCGCGGATAAGATCCGCTCCTACGTCACCGGTGAGCTCGGTGTGGGAGCGGACTCCGTCCGCGATCGTTTCCAGGCCGCATCACGGGCAGGCATAGGTTCGCGAGCAAGAACTAGGCGTCCCCTTCGCTCCTACCAAGAGCTGCACGGAGCACACAGGTGACTGTAGGAGCAACTGTCTTTCTCGGGAAGCCGTGCCGACTTTCCCCTCACCCCAGCCCTCTCCCCAGGGAGAGGGGGCAGTCCGCACCGGCTGGCACCGAAGATTCATCCTGCACCGAACGCTCTTATGCCCCCTGCGTCAGGTGCCTGGCGATGGCCGTGCGCAACGGCGGCAGGTTCTGCGCCAGGCGCAGGCCGGCATTGCGCAACAGGCGCACCGGCGGACGCGGATCGGTGTACATGCCGACGATCAATCGGGTCGCCTGGTACAGCGGCCAGGTCGCCAACCGGTGGGCCATGGCATACCGGCGCAATGGCCAGACTCCGCCGATGTCGCCGCCCCGACGATGGGTCGCGAGGATTTCGTTGGCCAGCCGGCGCTGGCTCTGCAAGCCGAAGTTGAAGCCGTGCGCCGTGACCGGGTGCATGCCGACGGCGGCATCGCCGATCAACGCGCTGCGCGGGCCGACGAAGCGGTCGGAGTAGACGCCCACCAGCGGATAGCTGTGGCGCGGGCCGAGCAACTGCATGCCACCCAGGCGACGGTCGAAACGGCGCTCCATCTCGCCGGCGAAGGCGTTTTCGTCCATTTCCAGCAGCGGCGCCATCTCGCGCTGCGGCAGGGTCAGCACCACGGAGGAGCGATCACCATTGATCGGCAGCAGTGCCAGGGTCTGGCCGTAGCCGAACCATTCCCAGGCGACGTTGTGGTGCGGTTTCTCGTGGGCCATGCGGCAGACCATCATGGTCTTGCCGAAGTCCTCCATGTGCGCGCCGATGCCGAGCATGCGCCGCGTCTCGGAGAAGCGGCTGTCGGCCGCCACCAGCAAGCGCGCATGGACACGGCTGTCATCGTCCAGCGTCAGGTCCACGCCGCTCGGTTCGACACGCAGCGAGCGCAGCGCACGCCCGCAGACCAGCGAGACATCCGGGCATTCGTGTACCGCATCGAAGGCGGCGCGGCGGATCATCTGGTTCGACACGAAATAGCCCAGCTGCTGCGCACCGGCCTGCTCGGCCTCGATACGCAGGGTGAACAGCGACGGACCGTTGAGCACCTGGGCGTCGCGCAGCGGCGAGACTTCCTCTGGGTCGATCCGCGACCACATGCCCAGGCGCTGCAGCTCGGCGCGGGAGGCGTGGGTCAGGGCGATCTCCCGGCCGTCCTCGGCGGGCTCGGCCACGGCGGCCAGCGGCTGGCGGTCGATCAGCAGGATCGACAGGCCGTTGCCCGACAACGAGCGGGCCAGGCAGAGCCCGGCGGGGCCGGCGCCGACAATGGCGATGTCCACGTGCATGGGTGACTCCTTTCGCGGGGATAAGCGGTCCCGGAGTCTAGGCCGGCCAATCGCCGGTTTTGTTGCCGTGGATCAGTAGCCGGCGGCGAATACCTCCAAAGGCAGACGCCCCGGCGAAAACGCCCTAGATCGACAACCGCACCCCGCGCTCGGGATCGATCACCGTCGCGCCCCGGCGTTTGTTCACCACCAGCTCGCCGATCTCGATCAGCCGCGTGCGCGTGACATTGCGGCTCAGGCCCAGCAGATTCGCCGTGTGCACCTGGTTGCAGTGGCAGAAGCGATAGGCCGCGCGCAGCAGCGCATCCTCCACCCGCGCGTGCAGGTTGCCGCCCTGCTCTTCGAACAGGCGCTGGAACGCCTGCTGGAGTATCTGCTCGGCACCAAGGGACTCCAGGCGTGGTTCCTCGCTGCGTTCGATGCGCAGGTTGGACAGGTGCAGGTCTTCGGCACGCACCACACCGTCGCGGCAGATCAGCAGCGTATGGTGGATGACGTTTTCCAGCTCGCGGATGTTTCCCGGCCAGGAATAGCTGCGCAGCTTCTGGGCGGCTTCCGCGCTCAACTGGCTCTGCCCGTAGCCCAGGCGCCGGCTGTACTCGGCGATGAAGTGGCGGGTCAGCGGAAGGATGTCGCCGGGCCGTTCGCGCAGCGGTGACAGCTCCAGGCTGACCACGTTGAGCCGGTAGTAGAGGTCCTCGCGGAAGTGCCCGGCGTTGATCGCCTTCTCCAACTGCACGTTGGTGGCCGCCAGTACCCGCACGTTGATCGGGATACTCTTGCGCGAGCCCAGGCGCACCACTTCGCGCTCCTGCAGCACGCGCAATAGCTTCACCTGGATCGGCATCGGCAAATCGCCGATCTCGTCGAGGAACAGGGTGCCGCCGTCGGCCTCTTCGAACCAGCCGGCCTTGGCCGCCAGCGCGCCGGTGAAGGCGCCCTTCTCGTGGCCGAACAGCTCGGCTTCCACCAGGGATTCGGAGAAGGCCCCGCAGTTCACCGCCACGAACGGACCGCCCCGTCGCGCGCTGAGGTTGTGAATGTGCCGCGCCACCAGCTCCTTGCCGGTGCCGGTTTCGCCGATGATCAGCACGCTCGCTTCGCTGGGTGCGACCTGTTGCAGGTGGTCGAGCAACGCCTGGGATTTCGGGTCTTCGAACACCTGGGCGGTAGCGCGAATGGAGGTCGCCAGCGCGGGGGACTTGGGCAGGGTCAACAGCCCTTCGGGTGTGGTCGCATTCATGAGTAGAAAGTCGGTTGCGGCAGTTGCTGGTTCAGCGCCCAGTCGCCCAGCTCGCGGACCTTGTAGTCCACCGGGTCGTGCAGGGTCTGGGTGCGCAGGTTGCGCCAGTAGCGATCGATGCGCAGCGCGGCGTGGGTGGAACGCGCGCCGGTGACTTCGAACAGACGGTTGCAGATTTCCAGGCCGTTGCGCGTGGCCGCGACCTTGGCGGTGGCGATGGCCACGGCGAGCCGGCCGCGCTCCTCGGCATCCAGCGCGGCGCCCTTGTTCCAGGCTTCATCGAGCAGTTGCGCGGCGCGGCGAACCAGCAGCCGCGTGCTTTCCAGGCCGACCCAGAACTCGCCGTAATGGGCGAGCACGTAGGGGTCTTCACCGACCGTTGCGGCGTTGGAGCGGAACCACGGACGGGCTTCCTTGAGCGTGTACTGCCGCGCTTCTTCGAACGCGCCTTCGGCGATACCGAGGAATACATGGGTGAAGATCAGTTGCGCGATCAGCGGACGCAGGCAGGCGAACGGCGTGCTCAGCGGGCCCGGATCGCGCAGCAGCTCGCTCTCCTCCACCCGCACGCGCTCGAAGGTGGCGCTGCCGCTGTCGGTCTGGCGCTGGCCCATGTTGTCCCAGTCGTGGGCGAGGCTGATACCGCTGCGTGCAGTGGGAATTGCGGCGATCAGCAGCTTGCCGCCCTCGCCATCCAACGCCGAGGCGATGAGCATTTCCGAGTCCAGCGCGCCGGAGCAGAAGCTCTTGCGTCCAGAAAACTCGCGCCAGCCAGCGAAGCTTCGCGACACGGTACGGGTGTCCAGCGGGTTCAGCGCGTTGCCCCAGAACCATTGGTTGCGCGCGGTCAGCTCGAACCACGGCTGCCATTGCTCGGGCCGCGAGAACAGCCGCACGGTGGCCAGCATCAGGTGCTGGAAACCGAACACGTGGGCGATGGAGCTGTCGACCACGGCGAACTGGCGGACGATGTCCAGCGTGGTGCTCCAGTCGGCGCCCAGGCCGCCGTACTCGCTGGGGATGATCAGCGACAGCAGTCCGCTCTGGCGCAGCGCATCGCGCTCGGCTTTCGGCGTACCGCCGCGGATGTCGCGCTCGGCGGCGGTTTCGGCGAAACCGGCGGCCAGGCGCTGGGCTATTTGCCCGGGAGTCGGTGCGATCTGCCCGGGTGTCTGTGCGTCGAGCCGCGTCTTGGCGTTCACGCTCGCTTCCTCTTCAATTCGATTCGGGATGCGCCGGGCCCCTGCCCGGCACATCAGGGAGAACTCAACCGGCCTTGCGTCCGGGCAGCACGTCGTTGGCAATCATTTCGCCGAACGGCCCGGTAAGGTTGGTCACGCCGCGTCCGGCGAGGCTGGCGTAGGGCTCGGGCAGCAGCGGGAAGACCAGTTCGGCAAAGCGATACGCCTCCTCCAGGTGCGGATAACCGGAGAAGATGAAGCTGTCGATGCCGAGGTCCGCGTATTCCTTGATACGTTCGGCGACCTGCTGCGGGTCGCCCACCAGCGCGGTGCCGGCACCGCCGCGCACCAGGCCGACGCCGGCCCACAGGTTGGGGTAGATCTCCAGCTGATCACGACGCCCACCGTGCAGCGCGGCCATGCGCCGCTGGCCTTCGGAGTCGAAGCGGGCGAAGGACTTCTGCGCGTTGGCGATGGTCTCGTCGGAGATGTTGGCGATCAGCTTGTCGGCGGCCTGCCAGGCTTCCTCGGCGGTCTCGCGGACGATCACGTGCAGGCGGATACCGAACTTGACGGTGCGCCCCTGCTTCGCGGCTTTCTCGCGCACGTCGGCGATCTTCTGCGCGACCGCTTGCGGCGGCTCGCCCCAGGTCAGGTAGACGTCCACCTGCTCGGCGGCGAGGTCGTGGGCCTCGGCGGAGGAACCACCGAAGTACAGCGGCGGATACGGCTTCTGGATCGGCGGATAGAGCGCCTTGGCGTTCTCCACCTGCAGGTGCTTGCCGGCGAAGTCCACGGACTCGCCCTGCAGCACGCGGCGCCAGATACGCAGGAACTCGTCGGTGACTTCGTAGCGCTCGGCGTGGCTCAGGTGAATACCGTCGCCACGGTTTTCGTCCGGGTCGCCACCGGTGACCACGTTGATCAGCAGGCGCCCGCCGGACAGGCGATCCAGCGTCGCGGCCATGCGCGCGGACACGGTCGGCGAGATGATCCCCGGACGGATCGCCACCAGGTAGCGCAGGCGTTCGGTCAGCGGCGCCAGGGCCGAGGCGACCACCCAGGAATCCTCGCAGGAGCGGCCGGTGGGGATCAGCACGCCGTAGTAGCCGAGGGAATCGGCGGCCTGGGCGATCTGCTTGAGATAAGGCAGCGACACCGGGCGCGCGCCCTCGCTGGTGCCGAGGAAGTGACCGTCACCGTGGGTGGGGAGGAACCAGAACACGTTCATTGCAGGCTCCTCAGGCGGTCTTGCGCAGTTGCGGGTGGCCGGCGAACAGCGGCGCGGCGCGCTCGGCGGCCAGCTGGATGCGCGCGCGCAGGGTGTCGCTGGTGATCTGGTAATTGGCGAAATCGGCTTCGCTGGCGTACACGCCGATGGGCAGCGTGATCGACTGGAAGAAGCTGAACAGCGGGCGCAGCTGGTGGTCGAGGACCAGCGCGTGGCGCTCGCTGCCGCCGGTGGCGGCAAGCAGCACCGGGGTGTCGATCAGGGCGTTCATGTCCACCAGGTCGAACAGGTGCTTGAGCAGGCCCGGATAGGAGCCGCGATAAACCGGCGAGGCGACGACCAGCAGGTCGGCGCTTTCGATTTCCCGCAGGGTGGCTTCCAGTTCGGCGGAGAGTTCCTGGCGGGACAGCGCGGCGCCCAGCGGGCGGGCGATGTCAGCCAGTTCGATGACGTGGGTTTCGACAGGAAGGTGCTCGCCGATGGCGTCAACCACGGCCTGGGTGAGCACCTGGGTGCGCGAGGGGCGATAGGTGCCGCCGGAGACGGCGACCACTTTGATGGGGCTGGTCATGGGTTTTCCCTGTTGACTGTTGCGCTGGATACATTCCTCTTCAGCAAGGGCCGTACCAACAGGGAAATGTGCGATTTCAGGGCACTTCAGCGGGGCTTTCGGGGTATTTCCTGTCACTCACGCAACAGCGCTGCTGATCGACTGTTGCCTGGGCAACACCCGAGTATCAATGCACGGCGACCTCGCGCAGGCCGTGGGAGATGTTCAGTCCTTCCAGTTCGGCCACGTATTCGTCGGTGGTGAGCAGCCCGATGCAGGGCGTCGCGCCGCGTTGGCGAAGCTGCCCGGCCGCCAGTTTGCGCGCCAGTGCCACCGCCGCCATGCAGGGAATATTCGGGCCGTGATCGTCCTGCGCGAGCATTTCCCAGCTCAGGGCCAGGGGCTTGCCCTCGCCATCGACGCCTTGCAGGTTGACGAACATGCCGCTGCGCCCGTCCCCCAGCGGCTCCATGGCCACTGCCAGGCGATGCAGGCCCGCGCCCAGCCGGGCCGCATCCTTCACCAAGCCCGCGCGGACCGCCCAGGACAAGCCCCAGGTGCCGAACTGGGTGAGCTTCAGGCCCAGCCCGGCGGAGAAGCGCACGTCCTGCACGCCGGGGTAGCGCTGCGGGAACAGTTCCAGATCCGGGACGTCGCAGTGCGCCAGCCAGCGCAACCCCAGCGGCTCGGGGAAGCGATGGCGATTCAGGCCCTGCCAGCCATGCACGTTCTGCCAGCGGCCCTGGCGCCATTGGCGAAGGGGTTTGCCGCAATAGCCCAGCACCGCTTCGACGGTGGCGTGGCCGGGAATCTTCGCCGAGGAGCTGATGCCGTGGTGGATGCTGTCCAGGCGCTGGAAGCGCGGCAGCAGTTCGTCGATCACCGCGGCGGCCAGCGCCGGAACCGAACTGGCGCCGCTGCACACCAGCACCCCGGCGCTGCGCGCGGCACGATCGAGTTCAGCGATGCCACAGACGAACTGGCGCGCGTCCGCCAGGTCGATGTAATGCGCACGGGCGCCAATGGCGGCGCGGGCGACGCGGTAGTCCTGCTTCTGGAAAGGTCCGGCGGTGGAAATCACCAGGTTGACGTTCAGCTCATTGAGGCGACCCGCCAAGGTCGGCTGGTTCATGTCCAGGCAGACCGCCTCGCCACCCACCTGGGCGGCCAGTTCGCTGGCCCGGCGCTGGTCGCGCCCGCCCACCAGCACGCGGATGCCGTCGATACCACTGAGCCGACGCACGATCAGGCTACCGAAGTTGCCGTAACCGCCCAGCACCAGCACGCGAAATGTCGCATTCCTTGTCACAGGCTTCCTTACTCCTCGCTTGCGCCGGCTCCACCAGCGCCCTCATCCCGGCTTTCTGCCTTCGTGCTTTGGCAGAGTGTCCTCCAGTGGCCACCAGGTGGCTCTGGATTCGACGTAATAATGTGCTTCGAGCTTTGTCCGTATCGGCTCGTCCAAGGTTCCCGCACGCACCCGCAACGTTTGGGGCAGATCGTCGCGGGCGCTGTAGATCGGCGAGCCGCAGTGACGGCAGAACACCCGCTGCTTTTCCGGCGTGGCCCGGTACTGCGCGAGCGCGTCGGCGCCATCGAGCAGGCGGAAAGCCTCGCGCCGTACCGGTATGTTCGTGGCGAACGGACCGCCCTGCGCCTTGCGGCACTGGCTGCAATGGCAGACCTGGATGGCCTCCAGCTCACCGCTGATCTCGAAGCGCACCGCGCCGCACAGACAACCACCCGAATGCATGGTCCCGTTCCCCCGTCCCGGTTTTACGAAGTGCACGAGTCTAGATCAGCGACAGGGGTATTCACCACCGTGCCTTCGAGCGGTTTCACTCTTCGCGGCCCCACCCCAGCGGATAGAGCAGTTCCTCCTTGTAGCCCGCCCACACCCGCACGGCCGCGGGAAAGTTGGCGTCCAGTTCGGCGTCGCCGCTATCGACCAGCAGCGGCCTGCCCTCCAGGGTGCCGAGCTTGCGCTTGGTGGCGATCACCCGCAGCCGCTCGATGCCGATGGCGCGCAGCACGCGCGGGCTGATCTGCTGGTTGCCGCGGCCAAGGATATGCCCCTGCCCGCCAATGGCCGTCACCAGCAGGAAGGCGGGATGGCCGTCGACCAGCTCGAACAACTGCGCCTCGGTCACATCGCGGGCGATCACCTCGCCGTTCTCGATCACGTCCACGCCCAGCAGCGTGGTGTCCAGCTGCAGGTCGGCGGCCAGCCCGTGCAGCGTCGAGCCGGGACCGAAGACGTAGCGCACGTCGTCTTCCCAGCTGTCCTCCAGCCAGGCGGCGAGATCGGCCAGTACCAGCTCTTCGGTCTCCATGCCGGCCTGCTTCACGTGCTGCATGAAGTGGCCTTCCTCGGGCACCGTCAGCTCGGCGTACCAGCGTGCGGCGACGCGCCCTTCACGCAGCGCGGCTTCGTCCAGATCGCGCACTTCGCCCAGGGTCAGGCGCACCAGGCCACCGTCCACCAGGCGCCGCGCCAGTTCACCGGCAGCGCGCGGGCTGATGGCGTAGACGCCGGAATGGATCTTCACGCCGGCCGGAATGCCCAGCACCGGCTGGCCTTCGCGGGCCACTTCCGCCACGTCCCGCGCGGTGCCGTCGCCGCCGGCGAAGAGGATCAGCGCCACCCCGGCCTGCTGCAGCGCCTGGACCGCGTGACGGGTATCCGCCGCACTGCTCTGCGGTTGCTCCAGGGCACCCACCAGATGGTGGGAGAAGCCCATGTCCGCCAACAGATCGGCGCCCATGGGACCGGGGAAGGTCAGGAACTCCACGCGTTCATGCACCGGCAGAAGATGCTCCAGGGCGACGCGCGTACGCTCCGCCGCCTTGGGTTCACCGCCACGGGCCAGGGCCAGTTCCGCCACGCCGTCGCTGCCCTTGAGCGCAGTCGGGCCGCCGATACCGGCCAGCGGATTGATGATCAGCCCTATGCGAATCCTGTCCATACTCATCCTCACGGGAAACTTCTTCGAACCACCGGTGCAATGCCGGGTCGGACCAGGAAGCGGCGAACCCGAACCACTATAACGACATGCGCACGACCGGGGCCCTCGCGATTGGCACGCAACCTGCGAGGCAACTTGTCGTCTGTCTTCGGTGACGATTCTCCGACGCTGCCACCGGCAGCCTCTGTCACCGGGCTTTCATCTGATCTGCCTAGACTGCAACGTACTGATGTAGAGGAGATTGGCCATGAGCCTGCAACCCCACCGTGAATCCACTCCCCGCCCCGCCCCGCGCAATCCGCAGCAGCCGGTCGGCGGCTCGATCATCGATGCCCAGGGCCGCGAGGTCCCGATCACCGAAGACATGATCCAGCGCGCCTGCCAGGAACTGGACAAGACCTGCGAGCAGCCACGCCGCTGACAGTCGGTGCGGCGGCGCGTCCGCCCTACTCCCCGACGCGGTTGGCGCCCAGCGCGGTCAGCAGGCTTTCCAGGCGCGGCGAATCGCCCTGGATGTCCACCCACAGCCCGGTGATCTCCCGGCGCGGCGGGTAGTGCTTGCGCAGCGCGTCGAAGGCCGCGCGCCGGGCGTGGGTATCGCCCACCAGGCTGCGACGGAAATTGGCATCGTCGCTGCGCGGGTCGTAGACCGCGCGGCACAGCATCGCCAGCGCCCAGTCCGGATCGCACTCTTCCTTCAGGCTCAGTTCGGCCAGCCACTGTGCGGGCAGCAGGTCGTCGAGATCGACCTCCGGGGCGCGTTGCTGCCAGGCGCAGAACGCCTCGTAGATCTGCGCCGTGCCGCGCAACTTGCCATCCAGGCTGTAGCCCGCGATGTGCGGCGTGGCGATGCGGCAGAGTTCGGCCAGGCGAACGTTGACCTCCGGCTCGCCTTCCCAGACGTCCAGCGCCACATCGAGATCGGCGCCTGACTCCAGGTGCACACGCAGCGCGGTGTTATCGACCACCCCGCCTCGGCTCGCATTGATCAGCCAGGTGCCCGGGTGCAGCGCCTTGAGGCGTTCGGCGTCGATCAGGTGGCGCGTCGGGTGCTCGCCTTCGCGGGTCAGCGGCGTATGCAGGCTGATCACATCGCACTCGCACAGCACCTCTTCCAGGCTGCGGAAATCGCCGCCTTCGGTGGCGGCGCGCAGCGGATCGCAGACACGCACGTCCCAGCCCAATCCGCGCAAGACATCCACCAGACGACCGCCCACCTGCCCCGCGCCGATCACGCCATAGCGGCGTTCGGCGAGCTTCGCGCCGTGCACCTCGGCCAGCGCCAGCAGGCTGCCCAGCACCCAGTCCACCACGCCACGGGCGTTGCAACCCGGCGCGCTGGACCAGGCGATGCCGGCTTCGGCGAAGTAATCGAGGTCCAGGTGATCGGTGCCAATGGTGCAGGTACCGACGAACTTCACCTGGCTGCCGGCGAGCAGCTCGCGGCTGACGTCGGTGACCGAACGCACCAGCAGGACTTCGGCGTCGCCCAGGGCGGCGCGGTCGATACCGCGCCCAGGCAGGCGGCGGATGTCGCCATGGGCGCCGAAGAAGGCTTCGACCAGGGGAATGTTTTCATCGGCAAGGATACGCATGGACTGACTCCAGAAATCGGCTGCGGCTACTTTACCAGCGTGGCCGCCAACTTCTATCGCGGACGGAGCCCAGCGTCCGCGATAGAAGTTGGCGGCCACGACGCTCTTGTAGGAGCGGATCTTATCCGCGATCCGCCCAGCAGGCCGGTGCTTGATGAACCGCACCGCTGTCGCGGTTATCGCGGATAAGATCCGCTCCTACGAAAAGCGTGCGGAAAAACGTAAACTGGCCGGCTTCCCCGCCAATTCTTCTTGCCAAGGAAAGCCGTGACCAGCCTCGCCCAGCCCGTCTCCCGTGGACGGCGCACCGCCACCGAACTCAAGGAACTGCTGACCCTCGCAGCGCCCATCATGATCGCCCAACTGGCTACTACCGCCATGGGCTTCGTCGATGCGGTGATGGCCGGCAGCGTCGGCCCGCGTGACCTCGCGGCCGTGGCGCTGGGCAACTCGATCTGGATTCCGGTGTTCCTGCTGATGACCGGCACCCTGCTCGCCACCACCGCCAAGGTGGCGCAGCGCTACGGCGCCGGCGATCAGCCGGCCACCGGCCCGCTGGTGCGCCAGGCACTGTGGCTGGCGCTGCTGGTCGGCCCGCTGGCGGGGGCGACGCTGTGGCTGCTCTCCGAACCCATCCTGCGCGCAATGAAGGTCGAGGAAGCGCTGATCGAACCCAGCTGTTTCTACCTGCGCGGCATCGCCTGCGGCCTGCCGGCGGTGGCGCTGTATCACGTGCTGCGCTGCTACAGCGACGGCCTGGGGCGCACCCGGCCAAGCATGGTGCTGGGCATCTGCGGGCTGATGCTGAATATCCCGATCAACTATGTGCTGATCTACGGCCATCTCGGATTCCCGGCACTGGGCGGCCCCGGCTGCGGTTGGGCAACCGGCTCGGTGATGTGGTTCATGCTGCTGGGCATGCTGGCCTGGGTGAACATCGCCAAGGTCTACAAGCCGAGCCAGCTGTTCAGCCACTGGGAGCTTCCGCGGCCGAAGGTGATCGGCAGCCTGGTCAGCGTTGGCTTGCCCATCGGCATCGCGGTGTTCGCCGAGTCGAGCATCTTTTCGGTGATCGCCCTGCTGATCGGCGAATTGGGTGAGAAGGTGGTGGCCGGCCATCAGGTGGCGCTGAACTTCAGCGCACTGGTATTCATGATCCCCTACTCGCTGGCCATGGCGGTGACCGTGCGCGTCGGCCAGTCGCTCGGCGCCGGCGCACCGCGCGATGCACGCTTCGCTGCCGGTGTGGGCATGGGCGCCGCGCTGGCCTACGCCTGTATCTCGGCAAGCGCGATGTTCGTGATGCGCGAGCACATCGCCGCGCTCTATACCCAGGATCCGGAAGTGCTGGCCCTGGCCGCGTCGCTGCTGGTGTTCTCCGCGCTGTTCCAGTTCTCCGACGCCGTGCAGGTCACCGCCGCTGGCGCCCTGCGCGGCTACCAGGACACCCGCGCGACCATGATCATGACCCTGTTCGCCTACTGGGGCATCGGCCTGCCGGTGGGCTACAGCCTGGGCCTCGCCCACTGGCTGCAGGAACCCACCGGCCCGCGCGGCCTGTGGGAGGGCCTGATCGTCGGCCTGACCTGCGCCGCGGTCATGCTGTGCATCCGCCTCGCGCGCAGCGCCAAACGGCAGATCCGCCTGAGAGACGAAAAGACGGCCAACGCGGCCTCGGTCTAGCGGTTGCACCATGACTTCCGAGCCCGGCGGCCGACTCCATGCCGCTCGGAGCGGATCGACAGGGCCTCCGCTCGCTTGAGGCTCTAGTCCGCCTGCTGAAGCGGCTGCTTGGCGGCGTCGCGCAGGCTTTCGAGCAGGTCAGCCAGGGCGGGTGCCGAATGTTCCTCGTTGCGCCAGCACATGCCGATGGCGCCCATCGCCTCCAGTTCGAAATTCACCCGGCACAGCTGGCCACGGCCATGGAAGTGTTCGGTGACCCTGCCGGAGGCGATCGTGAGCATGTCGCAGTTCTGCAACAGCCACAGGTTGGCGATCAATGACGAGGACTCAACCCGGCATGGCAGGGGCTTGAGGCCGGCGTTGCTCAATGCCGTGTCCAGTCGCGCCCGGATCGGCGTACCCACCGGCCACAGCAGCCAGTCGTAGGCATAGAGATCGCGCCAGGTCACCTTTTCCTTTCCGAGCAACGGGTGCCCCGGCCGGGCGACTATCTGCATGGGCTCGCTGAACAGCATCTCGCTATGCAGCTTGTCACTGGGCCGATAGTTGTCGGTGCGCCCGACCACCACGTCCAACTGGCCCTTTTCCAGGCGCTCCAGCAGCACGTTCATGGTGTTTTCCTGGATGGATACCTGGGCCTTGGGGTAACGCCTCAGGAAATAGATCACCGCATCGGGGACCAGGCTCGGAGCCGAAGCCGGCGAGGTGCCGATGGCCACAGTGGGCGCGTTGCCTTCGCGCAGCGAGTCCAGGTTGTTTTGCGCCCGCTCCATTTCACTGAGGATGCGCCGCGCGTGCCCGACCAGCAGGTTGCCCTCCGGAGTGGGCCGCAAGCCTCGTGGAAGGCGCTCGAACAAGATGGCGCCGGCATCTTCCTCCAGCTCCTTGAGCCACTTCGACAAGCCGGGCTGGGTGGTATGGGCCAATCGGGCGGTATCGCTGAGGCTGCCGGTTTCAGCCAGGTTCACCAGCAATTGCAGGTGACGGGGGCGTAGGCGACGAGTCCAGTGCACAGGATGCTTCCTATACTATTTTCTGTATGAATTCATCTAAAAATATCATTTTTCTCGTATGCCTGGCAGGCGTTAAATCCAGACCCAGACGGAGACGCAATTTGCAGTAATCCTCCTTTCGACTCCTCCGCCCGTAGTAGGTGAGCGATGAATATCGATGGCGATACTGGCAAGCAACGCGATGAGTTCTACCGGCGCATGGATGGCCAAGCGCTGCTGCCACTCTGGGAACAACTGCACACGCTGGTTCCCCGCCAGCCCGCGAGCGATTTCATTCCCGCACTGTGGCGCTATAGCAAACTGCGCCCCTTCCTGATGGAAGCAGGCCGGCTGATCAGCGCGGAGGAAGCGGTACGCCGGGTGCTGGTGCTGGAGAATCCCGGCAAGCGCGGGCAGGCGGCCATCACGCCCAGCCTGTATGCCGGCCTGCAGTTGATCCTCCCCGGCGAAATCGCCCCCAGCCATCGGCACACGCAGTCGGCCTTGCGCTTCGTCGTCGAGGGGCATGGTGCCTATACCTCCGTGGATGGCGAACGAACCCGCATGGCGCCTGGGGACTTCATCATCACTCCCTCGTGGACCTGGCATGACCATGGCAATCCCTCGGAGGCCGAGGGTGGCGAGCCGGTGGTCTGGCTGGATGGCCTGGATATCCCGACCGTGCGCTTCTTCGGCGCCTGCTTTGCCGAGAATTACCCCGAATCCAGGCAGCCGGTCCTTCGTCCCGAGGGCAATAGCAACGCCCGCTATGGCGCCAACCTGCTGCCTGTGCACCACAAGTCCCGCAGCCTCACCTCCCCGATTTTCAAGTATCCCTACGAGCGCACCCGCGAAGCGCTGGAGACGCTCGGCAACCACGCGGATCTGGACGATTGGGATGGGGTCAAGCTGCGCTACGTGAATCCAACCACGGGCGGCTGGGCCATGCCCACCATTGGTGCCTGCATGCAGCTGCTGCCCCGCGGCTTCCAGGGCAAGACCAGGCGCAGTACCGACGCCACGGTGTTTTCAGTGGTGGAAGGCCATGGCAAGGCGGTGATCGGCGGAGAAACCTTCGACTTTGCGCCCCGGGACATTTTCGTGGTGCCCAGTTGGACCTCCGTCAGCCTGCACGCCGGCGGCGAGGAGTGTGTGCTGTTCAGCTACTCCGATCGCCCCATCCAGGAAGCCCTCGGGCTCCTGCGCGAACTCCACGATCCCCTTTGAGGCGAGGCCCCGTCATGTCCTATGTCTTCGCACCACCAGCGCCCACCAGCCTGGCCATTGTCGGAAGCGACCAGCGCTTTCCCGTTCGACGTGTCTACTGCGTGGGTCGCAACTATGCAGCCCATGCCCGCGAGATGGGGTTCGACCCCGATCGCGAACCGCCGTTCTTCTTCTGCAAGCCCGCCGACGCCGTCGTGCCGGTGGCTGCCGGCCATACTCTGGAGCTGCCCTACCCGGCACAGACCTCGAACTACCACTACGAGATCGAACTGGTGGTGGCCATCGGCAAGGCCGGTCGCGATATCCCGGAAGAACAGGCCAACGAGCATGTCTGGGGTTACGCCGTCGGTCTCGATATGACCCGTCGCGACCTGCAGATGCAGATGCGCGAGATGGGACGCCCCTGGGAAATCGGCAAAGCCTTCGACGCCTCGGCGCCCATCGCGCCGCTTCATCCGGCCAGTGCCGCTGGCCATCCATCGCGTGCAGCCATCTGGCTCCAGGTCGATGGCAGCGACAAGCAGCGCAGCAACATCGACCGGCTGATCTGGTCCGTGCCGGCGACCATCGCTTACCTGTCGCAGTTCTTCGAGCTGCACCCCGGCGACCTGATCATGACCGGGACACCCGAGGGAGTCGGCCCCGTGGTGGCCGGCGAATTGATGACCGGTGGCGTGGACGGCCTGGGTCAAATCCGCGTGCGGGTGACCTGACTCGCCATTCCCTGTTTCCAGCACGGTGGGCCTTTGCCATGCAGCTATACAGCTTCTTCAACAGCTCGACCTCTTTTCGCGTACGCATCGCCGCCGCCCTGAAAGGGCTGCACCTGGATTACCACGGGATCAATCTCCGTAGCGGCGAGCAGCACTCATCCCAGCACCGCGAACGCAGCCCGCTGGGCGGAGTGCCCGTGCTGGTGGACAGCGACGGTTTCAGCGTCACCCAATCGCTGGCCATCATCGATTACCTGGACACCCTGTATCCCGAGCCGCGCCTGATTCCCCTGGAGCAGCCGCTGCGGGCGCGCGTACTGGAGGTGGCCAACCTGATCGCCTGCGATATCCACCCGATCAACAACCTGCGGGTGCTGCGCTATCTCCAGCACACCCTCGGCATCAGCACCGATCAAAAGGATGCCTGGTATGCGCACTGGATCGAGGAAGGCCTGGGCGCGGTGGAAGAACTGCTGCGGCGATACGGCTCAACGCCCTACTGCTTTGGCGAGTCCCCCACCCTCGCCGACTGCTGCCTGACGCCACAAGTGGCCAATGCGCTGCGCTTTGGCGTCGACCTGGGACGGTTCGAGCGCTGCCTGAGCATCTACCGGCACTGCCTGGAGCAACCTGGCTTCACCCGTGCGGCTCCATTCCTGCAACCGGATTACGTTCCCTGAGGAGCAATCGGCCACCGTCTCGTATCTGCCGTTTCCTGGAGAGCACGCCGTGCTGGGTGACAGGTCGTCCTGAACGCCGCCGAGCCATCTGCCGTTGAAACCAAACAGAAGAGGAAACCACCCATGCACATCAAGGCTGCTGTCGTCCGGGAATCCGGCGGTCCGTTCCTCATCGAGGACCTTGAACTGGAGGCACCACAGGCAGGGGAAGTGCTGGTCAGGATCGTTGCCTGCGGCATCTGCCATACCGACCTGATCATTCGCGACCAGTATTACCCGACGCCGCTGCCCATCGTCCTCGGGCATGAAGGAGCCGGCGTCGTCGAGGCGGTGGGGCCTGGCGTGAAGTCCGTCAGGCCGGGCGACCATGTGCTGATGTCGTTCGCCTACTGCGGCAACTGCCCCAGCTGCCTGGACGGCGCGCCCTCCTACTGCTGGCATCACATGGAGATGAATTTCTCGGGCATGCGCTACTCGGGAAAAGCCTGGGACGTCCCGGCTCCCCTGCTGCGCCGCTTGCCTTCGGGGAAGCCGGAACGAATCAATGGCGCGTTCTTCAACCAGTCCGCCTTAGCCACCCATGCAATCGCCACCGAACAGAACGTCGTGGTGGTCGCGCCGGACCTGGACCTGAAGACTCTCGCGCCCCTGGGCTGCGGATTCCAGACCGGCGCGGGCGCAATATTGAATACGCTGCGACCGGAAGTGGGATCGTCGCTGGTCATCCTGGGCGCCGGCAACGTGGGCCTGGCGGCACTGATGGCCGCGGTCGTGGCGCGCTGCTCGCCGATCATCGTCATCGACCAGGTACCGGCCCGGCTCGAATTGGCAACCTCATTGGGAGCCACCCACGTGATCGATGCGTCCCGTGTCGATGCGCTCGACGCGGTGATGAAGCTGTGCCCCGGCGGCGTGCGCTACGCCCTCGAGACAACGGGCAATCCCGGCGTCCTGCAGGGCGCCTTCGAAATGCTCCAGACCCGTGGTGTCTGCGGCTTGATCGGCGGCTCGCGGATCGGCACCAAGGCCAGCTTCGACATGACCCACCTGCTGTTCGGGCGCACGGTGCGGGGCATTCTCCAGGGCGACAGCAAGCCGAAGAAATTTCTTCCGCAACTGATCGAGCTGTTCCGCCAGGGACTGTTCCCTGTCGATAGGCTGGTGCGCTTCTACCCCCTGGAAGACATCGAGCACGCCATCGCCGACATGAAGTCCGGCCAAGTCATCAAGCCGGTCCTGCTGATGGAGCGATAAAGCGCACAGCGTTGCTGATGGCAACGGCGGAACCCCCGAATCAATACAGCCAAACAGTGAATACTCTGCCGAGGAGTTGATCCATGAATCATTCAGTTGAGCACGCTCAGGGATTGTTATCCGACGCCGCGACCTGGCAAGGGAAAATCTATAACGGCACCTGGTGCGCTGGCGGTCTCGGCAAACATCCGGTGCTGGACAAGGCAACCGCCGAGCCCTGCTGGAGCGTGGGATTTGCCAACGCGGAGGACGTGGAGCAAAGCGCCGGGATTGCCCAGCGTGCGCAGCGCTCCTGGGCGCAGCTGCCAGCGCCGCTGCGCGGCGATATCCTCAGGCGCCTGTCGGAACTGGTGCTCGAACATCGGGAGGAAATCGCCTGGCTGATCGTGCGGGAAACCGGCTCGATCCAGGGCAAGGCCGACTGGGAAGTGCAGATGACCGCACGGGAAATCCTCGAGGGCGCGGCCTTGTGCAGCCAGCCGTCGGGCATCCTGACGGCGACGGCGGAACCTGGCAGACAAAGCATTGCCCGGCGCATCCCGCTGGGGGTGGTGGGCATCATCACCCCGTGGAACTCGCCACTCCTGCTTGGCGCGCGCGCCATAGCACCGGCCTTGGCAATGGGCAACGCGGTGCTGCTCAAACCCGACCAACAGACGCCCATCTGCGGTGGGGTGGTCTTCGCGCGGCTGCTCGAACTCGCCGGCCTGCCCCAGGGGCTGTTCCATGTCCTGCCGGGGCCGGGAGAGACCGGTGCCGCCGTGGTGGGCAATCCTCGGGTCGAGATGATCAGCTTCACCGGCTCCACCCGCACCGGCCGGGAGATCGGTCGGGTTGCCGGCGGCATGCTCAAGCGAGTCGCCCTGGAGTTGGGCGGCAACAACCCATTCATCGTGCTGGATGATGCGGACATCGACCTGGCAGCGCGGGCTGGCGCGTGGGGCTCCTTCTTCCACCAGGGGCAGATTTGCATGAGCACCGGACGCCATCTCGTCCATGCTCGCGCCCTGGATGCCTACGTGGACGCACTCATCGCCCGCAGCCAGGGATTGCGGGTGGGCAATCCAGCCGAGGACGATGTGCAGCTCGGGCCGATGATCAACGAGACCCAGGCCGCCAATGTGGAGCGCCTGATCGCAGAGTCTCTCGCCATGGGCGCAACGCTGCGCAGTGGTGGCACGCGCAGCGGCCTCTACTTCCAGCCAACCGTCGTGACCGGGGTCAAGCCAGGCATGCCGTTGTTCGAGGAGGAAATCTTCGGGCCGGTGGCAGCCATCACGGAGTTCCAGGGAGATGACGAGGCGATCGAGCTCGCCAACCTGGGTGAATACGGCCTCTCGGCGGCAGTGGTCTCGCCGAACCTCGCGCGCGCCCAGCGTGTCGCGGATCGACTGCAAGCGGGGATCGTTCATATCAACGATCAAACCCTGCTGCATGAAGTCTTCGGGCCTATCGGCGGAGTGGGCGCATCGGGCAATGGCGCCAACTACAGCACACTCACCAATGCCGATCAGTTCAGCGAATGGCAATGGCTGACCGTGCGCGCGGAACTTCCCATGTACCCGTTCTGACCTCAAGGCGGTCGCTGCCGGTTTCAGGGTGACCGCCACCGCCCCATAGATACACGACAACCCCATCCGCTGCCTCGACGTGGCGGACAGGGAAACTCGCGCCATAAAAACAATAAGAGAGCCCCAATATGTCTATCGAGAAGTGCAGTCTGGCCGGCGCGCTGCTGGCAACCACCGCATTATCGTGCGCCCACGCCGAAGTGCCGGACAAAGGCGAAGGAACACTCGCGCGACAACTGTTCGGACCGGCATTGGAAGAGGACTACGGCATCACGGTATCCGGCTTGCTGGATATCGGTTACATCCGCAACAACCGCTCTACGAGCGAAGAGCGTAAAGATGGCCTCAGCAACTCGCCGCTGCCCGGGTTCTCCGATGAAGGCGCCGAATTGGGGTCGCTGCATGTCTTCGTAGACAAGCCGCTCGCTTCCAACTTCATCCCGCGGGTAACGCCCTTGCCCGGTATCAAGCCGGAGGCGTTCTCCTTCGGCTTCAGCATGGAAGCGCTGTATGGTCGAAATGGCCAGTTCGCCCGCACATACGGCTGGGACATGCACTGGCCCGCCAACTCCCCCGGCGACGACGACCCAGCTTCGGCCAAGCGCCACAAGCAACTCTTCCTGGCCATGCCGAATCTCTTTGCAAGCGCCTACCTGCCGTATGGCACGGGCCTGAGCCTGCTTGCAGGCATCTTCGGCCCCGCCATCGGCTATGAAATCCCACCCAACATCCGCGAATCCAGAAACCGCTTCGCCAGCAAGACCTACGCCTTCCTCTCAGAGCCGGGCACCCTGGCGGGCGTGCTGGGAAGTACGCGGCTGCTGGATAGCGAAGCGGGGATCATCGGTCTCGAACTGGGACTGGTGCAGGGGTGGAACAATCTCCGCGATAACAACCATGACAAGTCTGTCACCGGAGCCTTGCGCTGGCGCAGTCCCGACATGGGAACGTGGGTCGATTACGAGTTCATCGTGGGCAATGAGCAGAACTCCAATGCGGACGATGTTCAGTTGTTCGCCTCGCGGGTCATCTCCCCGCACGCCCAATTCAAGCAACAGCACTCCCTGAACGGCTGGCATGCCTTCGACGCGCAGTGGTCACTGGGGGCGGAATTTGTCTATGGCCAGCAGGCTGGCGATGGAAAACCAGAAACGATCAATGCCCTCAACGGCAAGACGTTCGATGGTGCGCAGTGGTGGGGCATCAATAGCGTCGTCACCTATCAGCAACGCAAGGACCTTTCCTATTCGCTACGCGGAGAATACTTCCGCGACCGCGATGGCTACATCCTGCCGGGCGGCCAGCGCGGCGACCTGAATGCCCTGACGGTCGGATTGCGCTACGACGTCAATGCCAACCTGAGTATCCGCCCCGAACTTCGCTACGACTGGTTCGACCCTCTCGAACATGACGCTCCCTTCGGAAATGGCCGCGATCGTACGCAGCTCACCGGCCTCATCGAAGCACTGGTGTACTTCTAAATCCACTACGCCACGGGAGCGCGCTCCTGTGGGAGGAGATCGGCTATGAACAACAAGGCCTGGGACATCAACTATGAGTGGAGTGCGGTACTGCTGCTGGCGGTGGGCTTCGGCCTGGTAGGCCTGGATAGATTCATCATCCTTCCGCTGTTTCCATCGATGATGAAGGACTTGCAGCTCAACTATCAGGACCTGGGCAATATCTCCGCGGTGTTGGCCATTGCCTGGGGAGTAGCCTCCATCCTGATGGGACGCCTGTCTGACCGCGTGGGACGGCGCAAGGTGATCATTCCGGCCGTGGTGGTTTTCTCCCTGCTCGCCGGGTTTTCCGGATTAGCCACCGGGGTCGGTGCGCTGCTGGTCATCAGGGTCGCCATGGGGGCCGCCGAAGGCGCCTTCACACCCACCTCCATTGCCGCCACCGGCGAAGCCTCCCACCCCTCGCGCCTGGGGATGAACATGGGCTTCCAGCAGGCGTTCTTTCCCCTGCTGGGGTTGGGCCTGGCTCCGATACTGGCCACGCAATTACTGCTGGTGCTGCCCTCGTGGCGCTGGGTTTTCGCGGTGGTCGCCTTGCCTGGGCTACTGATCGCCTGGCTGCTGTACCGCACCCTGCGTGAACCGAGCGACGTGGTGACTGCCCAGGCGCTCGTGGAGCCCGTGCCCGCCGCCCACTGGACGACGGTGCTGCGCTACCACAACGTGGTGGTGAACATGCTGGGCATGCTGGTCATGCAGATGTGCCTGAGCGTGGTCGCGGTCATTCTGCCCAACTACCTGACGGACTTTCTGCTGCTGGACATGCAGCAGATGGGCTTCGTCATGTCGGCACTGGGGTTGGGGGGCTTTCTCGGCATGCTCATCGTGCCAGCCATTTCCGATCATCTGGGGCGCAAGCCGGTAGGGTTGCTGTGCTGCCTGGCAACCGCCGTTTGCATCGCCTTGATGATCAATACCGGGGCCCGTCCCTTCATACTGTTCACCTTGCTGGCGCTGGCGATGTTCTTCAATTTCGCCATCGTCTGCATGGTGGTGGGCCCGCTGACCAGCGAATCGGTGCCTGCCGCCCTGACCTCGACGGCCACCGGCATGGTGGTTGGCATTGGCGAAGTGTTCGGTGGCGGCGTGTTTCCCGCGGTGGCGGGGTACATCGCCCAGCACTATGGGATTGAAAAGTCCTTGTACCTGGCGCTGGGCGGAGCGATAGCCGGCTTCCTGGTCATCCTGTTCCTCAGGGAAACGGCACCCGCCGGCAGGCGCAAGGCCGAGCCCTCGCTGGGCCTCGATTCGATGTAACCCAGCGGTCCGGTGGCTGGTGGCTGCTCAGTCCGTCACCAGCGCTGGCTTCGGCCGGCTGCTGAGCGTCGTGCCCACCGAGGCGACGATGATCGCGCCGATGGCGATCCACTGGTGCGAAGTCAGTTGCTCGCCGAGGAAGAACAGGCCGGACAACGCGCCGAAGGCCGGCTCGATGCTCATCAGGGTGCCGAAGGTGCGTGCCGGCAGGCGGGTCAGTGCGACCATTTCCAGGGTGTAGGGCAGCGCGCTGGAGAGGATCGCTACGCCCAGCAGCGCCGGGAACAGGCTGATGTCGAGCAGGGCCATGCCGCTGTGGGCGATGCCGATCGGGGCGATGCAGATGGCCGCGATGGTGATGCCCAGCGCCGCGCCCTGGGCACCCAGGTCGTTGCCGGCGCGCTGGCCGAAGATGATGTAGAGGCCCCAGCAGACACCGGCGCCGAGCGCCAGGGCGGCGCCCTTGGGATCGATGCCGGCACCGAAGTCGGCGATCGGCAGCAGCAGGCCCAGGCCGACCACCGCCATGGCGATCCAGAGGAAGTCGATGGGCTTGCGCGAGTAGAACAGCGCCACCGCCAGCGGCCCGGTGAACTCCAGCGCCACCGCGACACCCAGCGGGATGGTCTGCAGCGACATGTAGAACATCAGGTTCATCAGGCCCAGGTTCAGGCCATAGATGATCAGCGGCTTGAGCGGCTTGTCCTTCAGCGAGACGCGCCACGGACGAAGAATCGCCAGCAGGATGATCGCGGCGAAGATCAGTCGCATCGAGGTGACGCCCTCGGCGCCGAGCACCGGGAACAGGCTCTTGGCGACGGACGCGCCGGTCTGGATCGATGCCATGGAAATGATCAGAACGGCGATGGGGAAGACAGTAGCGAGAAAGCGCGAGCGAGGCATGATGCGGACCTGAACAGGCATTGCAACGGTTGGGAATTCTTGGTTGACTGTTATGCGCAACATAATGCGCAAAAAGGCCAGAATGAGCAATATACTGCCCACACCTTCCGAGCGTCCCAGCGTGCTGGTGCACGTCGCCGATAACGTAAAGATGCTGCGCCGCAACGCCGGCCTGAGCCAGGACGCGTTGGCCAAGGCCTCAGGCGTCAGCCGCCGGATGCTGGTCGGCATCGAGGGCGGCGACAACAACGTCAGCCTCGCGACCCTCGACCGCATCGCCGCCGCGCTGCACGTGACCTTCGCCGACCTGGTGCGCCCACCGGCCACCGGCGGCCTGACCCGCGTCGACGCCGTCGCCTGGGGCGGCCAGCAGGCGGACAGCCGCGGCACCCTCCTCGCCAGTACGCCCGCCTCGCGGCAGGCGGAACTCTGGCACTGGTCGCTGGCTCCCGGCGACCGCTACAACGCCGAGCCGGATGCCGAAGGCTGGTACGACATGGCCTACGTCATCGAAGGCCGGCTGACCATCGTGCTCGCCGAGGAGACGGTGGATGTCGAGGCCGGTGGATTCCATGTGTTCAAGAGCAGCCAGCCGTTTTCCTACCAGAACCATGGGGATGTGCTGGTGCGGTTTGTGCGCAACGTTGTGAATTGAGATCAACGGATAGGCGCGCCTGCCGGCGCTGATCGCGGACAAGGTCCGCTCCTACAGGTCGACTCCCGCGTTTCCAGCTGCGTAGGAGCGGACTCTGTCCGCGATGGTCGTGCCCAGCCCCCTGGTTGATCGGAGCGACGGTTGGTCGATCGCGGACGGAGTCCGCTCCTACGAAAGCGAGCACTCCGCTGACACGGCTTTGGCTTGAAGACTTCCAGAGAAATGTCCGCACGCGCCCGAATGCCCCGTTCAGACAGAACCCCACGCGCACACCAAAGCGGCGCAGAAACACCAAACCCCCAACAAAAAAAGCCCGCAACAAGCGGGCCTTCTTCGTTAACGCTCGGGATCAGCTGCTCTGCGGCATCTCCCCCCGCGCCAGGCGCGCATTGATATCGGCAATCACCGCCGGCAGTTCGGCGATGGTGTCGATCAGGTAGTGCGGGCGCGAGCCTTCGAACATCTGCCCGATGCGACGGCGCTCCTGGTCCAGTTTTTCCGCCGGCAGCGCCTTGTACTGCGCGTAGGTCAGACCCAGGGCGTTGCCCGAACAGGTCAGCGCCACGGTCCACATGCCGGCGCTACGGCCTTCGAGGATGCCCGGCCAGGTGTCGTCGACCTTCACGCAAGCCGCGACATCATTGATGCCCAGGGCAATCACGTTGGCCAGCGCCTGCGCCGGATGCGGGCGACCGTTGGGCACTTCATCGGTGGCCACGACATGGTCGGCGACGTAGCCGTTGGTCTTCGCCAGGGCGACGACCTTCTCCATCACCACCGCCGGATAGCCGGAGCAGGAGCCGATCTTCAGGCCGCCCTTGCGCAACGTGGAGATGGCCTCCAGCGCGCCGGGAATCAGCGCCGAGTGCTCGGCGATCTTCTCGATCTGCAGCGGCATGAAACGCTCGTAGATGGCGGTGACGTCATCGTCGCTCGGCACGCGGCCGAACTTGGCCTTGTAGCGCTCGGCAATGGCCGGGATATCGCACAGGGTGCGGATGTGGTCCCACTTGCCCATGCCCATCGGGCCGCGGGCTTCTTCCAGGCTGACCTGCACGCCGAACTCGGCGAAGGCTTCGACGAAGATCTGGGTCGGCGCGAAGGAACCGAAATCGACCACGGTACCGGCCCAATCGAGGATGGCGGCTTGCAGTTGCTTGGGTTGTTCGTAGTTCATGGCAATCAATCCTGTGGCAAGTAAGTGGCCGGGGTCAGATTTCGAAGACTTCCATCTCTTTCAGCGTCTCGGCGATGGCCGCGACCGCTGCGCGCATGCCGCTGCCGTCGACCTGGCCGATGCAACCGACGCGGAAGGTTTCCACCTGGGTCAGCTTGCCCGGATAGAGAATGAAGCCCTTCTCGCGCACCCGGCCGTAGAACTCGGTGAAGCTGTAGCGGGCGTCGCGCGGAGCGTGGAAGGTGACGATGATCGGCGCCTGGATCTCGGCCGGCAGGAAGCTGCGGAAGCCCAGTTCGGCCATCTCGGCCAGCAGAGTCTGGCAATTGTTTGCGTAACGCTGATGACGGGCCGCGAGGCCGCCCTCTTCCTCGTACTGGCTCAGCGCTTCGTGCAGCGCGGCGACCACGTGGGTCGGCGGGGTGAAGCGCCACTGGCCGGTCTTGGCCATGTAGGCGTGCTGGTCCTGCAGGTCCATGGACAGCGAATGGCAGTTGCCGGCGCTGGCATTCAGCGCGGTGCTGCGGGCGAAGACGAAGCCCATCCCCGGCACGCCTTCCAGGCACTTGCCGGAGGCGGCGATCAGCGCGTCGAAGGGCACTTCACGGGCGTCGATATCCAGCGCGCCGAAGGAACTCATGGCATCGATGATCAGGCGCTTGCCGTGGGACTCGATGACCTTGGCGATGTCCTTGAGCGGATTGAGGATGCCGGTGCTGGTTTCGCAGTGGATCAGCGCGACGTGGGTGACGCTGGGGTCTTCGCGCAGCAGACGATCGACGTCGGCAGCGGTGGTCGGCACATCTTCTTCGGTTTCGAAGATGGAGAACTCGCGGCCGATCACCTGGCAGATCTTCGCCAGGCGCTTGCCGTAGGCGCCGTTGATCAGCACCAGCACCTTGCCGTCACGCGGCACCAGGGTGCCCACGGCGGCTTCGACGGAGAAGGTGCCGCTACCCTGCAGGGGCACGCAGGTGTGGGTCTGCTCGCCATGGATGATCGCCAGCAGGCGCTTGCAGACATCGGCGGTCAGCTCGTTGAAGTCGCTGTCCCAGGAGCCCCAGTCGACCATCATGGCGCGACGGGTGCGGGGGGACGTGGTCAGCGGACCGGGAGTCAGCAGGATGGGGGCTCGCTCGGCAGTGCTCATGCTCGATTCCTCTTTCGTGGGAACGTCGTCAGGGCTGAATTCGGTTGGGGCCCGGCGTCATCGCCGTGGCCTGGGCATAACTTGCCGACGGGCCAGATATCGTTCAAATTGTTTATCACGATGCACTGCATAAGCCGGACATATACCTGATGAATCTCTTCCAGCTCCGCGCCTTCGACGCCGTCGCCCGCGAACGCAGCTTCACCCGCGCCGCCGAGCGCCTGTTCATCAGCCAGCCGGCCGTGACCGGGCACGTGAAGGCGCTGGAGGAGCACTACCAGGTCAACCTGTTCCGCCGCACCGCGCGGGGTGTGGAGCTGACCCAGGACGGCATTCGGTTGTCCGCCATCAGCCGCACGCTGTTCGCCCTGGAGGAAGAAGCCGAGGCCATGCTCGACGCCAGCCGCGAGTTGGTCACCGGGCGCATCGAGGTGGCCGCCGACGGCCCGCACCTGGTGATGCCGATGCTTGCCCGACTGCGTGCACGCTACCCCGGCATCACCGTCAACCTGCGCCTGGGCAACGCCCAGGAAACCCTCGCCGCACTACTGGACGAACACGTCGATATCGCCGTGCTGACCGAAGTGGAGCCGCGCGCCGGGCTGTTCCTGCGCGGGCTGGTGGAGTCGCGCATCTGCGCACTGGTGCCAGCCAGCCATGTATGGGCCGGGTCAGTCGGCGAACTGCCGCTGGCTGAACTGGACCAGCAGATCATGGTGCTGCGCGAACCCGACTCGATCACCCGCCGCACCTTCGATGCGGCGTGCGCGGCGCAAGCGATAGAACCGCGCGTCCTGCTGGAGCTCGACAGCCGCGAGGCGGTGACCGAGGCGGTGGCGGCGGAGCTGGGGATCGGCATCGTGTCGTCGATGGAGGTCAGCCCCGATCCGCGGGTGAAGGCCATTCCCCTGAGCGGCGAGGGCCTGCTGAATCGACACGCCATCGGCTGCCTGGAGCGCCGCCGGGGATTACGGGTGGTGAGTGCGTTTCTGGAGTTGGCGGAGGGCTGATAGTCATCGCCTGTGAATCGACTTTAGGAGCGCCGCGCGCCGATATCCCCTGTAGGGTGCATAACGCCTAGGGCGTTATCCGCCGTCCTGGCGGATAACCCGTTCCGGGTTATTCGCCCTACAGGTGCCGACGGAACCTTCGGATGAATGCGAACAGCCGCCCTACTCCGCCGGCAAATCTTCCTTCACCAGATCTAGAAACGTCGCCACGATCCGCCGCGTGCTTTGCTCGCGCAGGCACACCAGGGTCTCGCTCATGTGCCTTTCGCAATCGACGATGGGTAGCGCCTGGACGCGGTTGTCCGAACCGAATTCCGCCGCCGATACCACGCCCACGCCAATGCCTGCCACCACCGCTTCGCGCGCGGCTTCACGACCTTCGACCTCGATGGCCGCGCGCATGCGCAAGCCGGCGCGGCGCATTTCCTCTTCCAGGGTCTGCCGAGTGACCGAACCGTGCTCGCGTATCACCAGGGGGGCATCGTCCAGATCGGCCAGATGGATCGATTCGCGATCCGCCCAGGGATGGCCACTGGCGACGAAGGCAACGATGGGATCTCGACGCAGGGTGAAGGACACCAGCCGCTCGTCCTCCACGGCGCGGCCCAACAGCGCCAGGTCGGCGCGATAGCCGAACAGCGCCTGCAACGACTCGTCGGTGTTGCCCGTTTCGATACGCACGCGGATGCCGGGATGGCGCTGGCAGAACAGCGCCACCTGCGGCAGAAGGTGCACCGCCGCGTCCACGGCCAGAACCAGGCTGCCGGTCTGCAGGGCACTGGATTCCTGCAACAGCTCCTGCGCCTCGGCCTCGATCACGAACAGACGCTGCGTCACCGCCAGCAGGCGTTCGCCCAATTCCGTCAGGCGCACCGAGCGCTTGTTGCGATGGAACAGCAGCACGCCGTAGCGCTCTTCCAGCTTGCGTACTTGGTCGGAAACGGCCGGCTGGGTGAGGAACAGGCGCTCGGCGGCGCGGGTGAAGCTGCCGTGCACGGCGACGGCGTGGAAGGCTTTGAGCTGGGCGTGGGAAACGGACATCCGGACATTCCTCGCAAAGCAGCGAACTGACCGCCTCCCCGGAAAATCGACGGAAAGCGACTACAGGGTCATGCGACCGAGGCGAAGGTCGCACAGCAACTCTCTTACAAGGAAAACTTATTTTTAAAATTTGATAAATCGATTTCAGTTATTTGTTCGGAATTGTTTCTATCGCCTCACCGCCGCTTCCCACAAGTATTTCGGCGGTACCCAAGACAGCCTCCGTGCTTCTGACCCGCACCCCCTACCGGTGCGACGTGCTCCCGCTCTTAAAACAACAAGAACAAGAAAAGCTCAACGACTGCCGGCACAGCACAACAACAAAAACGAGGTCAGATCATGCTCAACCCTCACGGCAACGCAGCATCGCGCTCGCCCTTCGCATCGATCCAACGCTGGCGCTGGCAGATCTTCGCCATCACCTGGCTGGCCTACGCGGCCTTCTACTTCACCCGCAAGGCTTTCTCGGTGGCCAAGCTGGGCATCGGCGAGGACCCTACCTTCCACCTCGACAAGGCCATGATGGCCAACCTCGACGCCACCTACCTCGCGGCCTACGCCGTGGGCCAGTTCACCTGGGGTGTGCTCGCCGATCGCTTCGGCCCGCGCGTGGTGGTGCTCGGCGGCCTGGTGATTTCCGCCGGCGCGGCCATCGTCATGGGCACCTGGGCGACCCTGCCGGTGTTCGCCACCTGCATGGTCATCCAGGGGCTCGCGCAATCCACCGGCTGGTCGGGGCTGTGCAAGAACATCGGCAGTTTCTTCGCCACCCACGAACGCGGCCGCATCCTCGGCCTGTGGAGCACCTGCTACGCCTTCGGTGGGCTGGTCGCCTCGCCCTTCGCCGGCTGGTGGGCGTACTCGGTGTTCGGCACCTGGCACGCGGCCTTCTACTCCAGCGCCGCGGTGGTCGGTGGCGTGGCCCTGCTGTTCCTGCTGCTGCAACGCAACCGTCCGCAAGACGTCGGCCTGCCGCCGGTAGAAGCCGAACCCGAGGCCGTGCGCTACGCCGGCTTCAAGCCCGAGGGGCAGAACCCAGGCGTCCGCGAAACCCTCAGCCTGGTGCTGGGCAACCGCACCGTACTGACCCTGGGCCTGGCCTACTTCCTGCTCAAGCCGGCGCGCTACGCCATCCTCCTGTGGGGACCGGTGATCGTCTATGAGCGCATGCCCGGCCTGGGCAAGGTGGGCGCGGCGATCCTGCCGACCTCCTTCGAGATCGCTGGCCTGCTCGGCCCGATCCTGATCGGCCTGGCCTCGGACAAGATCTTCGGCGCACGGCGCATGCCGGCCTGCGTGATCAGCCTGATCGCCCTCACCGCCTGCCTGGCGCTGTTCGTCCCGGCCATGCAGACCGGCAGCAGCCTGATGGTATTCGCCCTGCTGTTCATGATGGGCCTGACCCTCTACGGACCGGACTCGATGATCAGCGGTTCGGCCGCCATCGACTTCGGCACCGGCAAGGCCGCTGCCACCGCTGCGGGCTTCGTCAACGGCTGCGGCTCGGTGGGCGCGATCCTCGGCGGCCTGCTGCCCGGCTACTTCGATACCTACAGCGTGTTCATCGGCTTCACCATTGCCGCGCTGGTTTCCGCCGCCATCCTGCTGCCGCACTGGAACAGCCTGCCGGAGGGCGCCGCGTCCTCGGCCGCGCGCGTCCCCAACCGCTCCGTGAAGGTACGCATGGCGCGCTCCTGAATTCCCCGCACAAGGACGTGCGCCCACCCGCCCCACAGGTAGACCCCATGAACATCGAACGCTTCGGCGTGGTGAAACGCCGCGCCGAGATGGTCCTGCACGACCGCACGCTGTACATCGGCGGCCAGGTCGCCAGCGATACATCCCTCGACATCGAAGGCCAGACCCGGGAAATCCTCCACGGCATCGAGCAACTGCTGCAGAGCGTCGGCGCCGACCGTACCCAGCTGCTGTCGGTGCGCATCCTGCTGGCCGACCGCGCGGATTACGCCGGCCTGAACGCCGTGTGGGACGACTTCTTCCCCCTCGGCCATGCCCCGACCCGCGCCTGCACCCTCGCGCAACTCATCGATCCTGCCTGGCGCGTCGAGATGATCGCCACGGCCGCCCTGCCCGACCATTGACCACGGAGTACGCCATGCGCCCCTTCTGGCTCGAACAGGCCCTGCAGCACGACAGCGAGCGCGCCGCGTCGCTGCAGGAAGACACCCGCGCCGACGTCTGCATCGTCGGTGGCGGCTACACCGGTCTGTGGACCGCGATCATGCTCAAGGAACAGAACCCGGAACTCGACGTGGTGATCGTCGAGGCCGACATCTGCGGCGCCGGCGCCAGCGGGCGCAACGGCGGTTGTGCCCTGTCGTGGTCGGCCAAGTTCTTCACGCTCGAGCGCCTGTTCGGCCTGACCGAGGCGATTCGGCTGGTGCAGGAATCCGAGCGGAGCATCCAGGCCATCGGTGCGTTCTGCACACACTACGGCGTGGATGCCGACTACCGGCTCGACGGCACGCTGTACACCGCCAGCAACGAAGCCCAGGTCGGTGCCACCGACGGGGTCATCGCCGCCCTGGAGAAACACGGCATCAACTCCTTCAGCAAGCGCCCGCTTCAGGATGTGCAGCGCATGGCCGGTTCGCGCAAGCATCTCGAAGGCTGGTTCTCCCCGGCCGCCGCCAGCGTGCAGCCGGGCAAGCTGGTGCGCGGCCTGCGCCGGGTGGCGCTGGAGCTGGGCGTACGGCTGTACGAGGGCACCCCGATGACCGGGCTGGACCACGGCCAGCCCGCCACCGTCCGCACCCCACGCGGCGCGGTCAGCGCCGACCGCGTCGTGCTTGCGATGAACGCCTGGATGGCCCGCGCCTTCCCACAGTTCGAACGCAGCGTGGCGATCGTCTCCAGCGACATGATCATCACCGAGCCGCGCCCGGACCTGCTGCGGGAGATCGGCCTGACGTCCGGGGTCACCGTGCTGGATTCGCGCATCTTCGTGCACTACTACCACAACACCCCGGACGGCCGGATCATGCTCGGCAAGGGTGGCAACACCTTCGCCTACGGCGGCCGCATGCTGCCGGTGTTCGACCGCCCCTCGCCCTACCTCGACCTGCTGCGCGAAAGCCTGGCGGACTTCTTCCCGGCCTTCGCCGAGGTCCCCATCGCGGCGAGCTGGAACGGCCCGTCCGACCGCTCGGTGACCGGCCTGCCGTTCTTCGGCCAGTTGGGCGACGCGGGCAACGTGTTCTATGGCTTCGGCTATTCCGGCAGCGGTGTCGGGCCCTGCCACATGGGCGGGCAGATCCTCAGTTCACTGGTCCTCGGGCTGGACAACGCGTGGACCCGCTCACCGCTCACACAAGGTCCGCTGGGCTTCTTCCCGCCCGAGCCGATCCGCTACGTCGGCTCGCTGATGGTGCGCAACGCCATTCGCCGCAAGGAGCACGCCGAGGACCGCGGTCAACGGCCACGCCGCCTGGACGTGCGGCTCGCGCGTTTCGCGGCGGCCGCGGGCAAAGCCGACAAGGCCTGAGTTTCCCCTCACCTGCCGGCTGAGGGACTGGGCGAGGCCGCCTTGCGCGCGCCTCGCCCTTTTTCATTTGCCCAGAGACCCGCGGAATTCAGGTTGGCCTTGTGTCGGCAGCCCCTCACGAATAATACTAATTATCATTTGAAAATTATTCCTGCTGGACGCCCTTGTGAGCACTTCCAACCTCGACGCGGTCTTTCTGGCCCAGCGCCTGCCGTTGCTGCGTACGCTCGTACGGATGGTGAAGAACCCGAGCATCGCCGAAGACCTGGTGCAGGAAACCTACCTGCGCGTGGCCCGCACCCTGCTGGAACGGCGCATCGACCACCTGGAACCCTTCCTCTTCCAGACCGGCCGCAACCTTGCGCTGGACCATCTGCGCCACCTGCGCATGCAGTCGCGGACCATGCTCGAGGACGTGCCCTTCGATGTCGTGCAGGCGGTGCCGGCACCCGGCTCCAGCGCCGAGGACCAGTTGCACGCGGAGAAACTGCTGGAACGCCTGGGGGCAACCCTCAGCCAGCTCAGCGAGCGCCAGCAGCGCATCTTCATCCTCAGCCGCCTGCACGGTTGCGGCTACGCGGAGATCGCCGAGCAACTCGGCGTCTCGCCCAGCACGGTACAAAAGGAATTGAAACTGATCATGGCGATCTGCGTCGGGCTGGTGAGCCGGCTGGAGGAATCGGTATGACGGACTACCGCTCGCAGGCCGATTCGACAAGAATACGCGGCCCCCACTCCAAGGACCGCCCCGTGCCCCACGCCACGCCGCCCGATGACCCGCAGATGGCCGAAGCCCTCGACTGGTTGATCCTCGAGGACGACATGGATGCCGCCACCCGCGCGCGCTTCGACGCCTGGCTCGCTGCCAGCGACGGCAATGCGCAGGCATATCGGCGCGTGCGTGATGCCTGGCAGTCACCGCTGCTCAGCACCGCCGCTGCGCGGCTGGAGCGCCGGCTCGTGCAGGGTGCGCCCAGGTCGCGCCGCCGCTCGCGTCTGCTCAGGCCCCTCGCCGCGGCAGCGGTACTGGTGCTCGCGGTGGGCGTCGTGGTCCAGGGCGATCTGCTGACGCGCCTGCGCGCGGACCATCTCACCGCCGTCGGCGAGCGCCAAAAAGTCCAGCTGGCCGACGGTTCCAACGTGCTGCTCAACACCGATACCGCGCTTTCCAGCCGGGTCGACGGCCAGCAGCGCGTGGCACGCCTATACCGTGGCGAGGCCTACTTCGACGTTGCCCACGACCGCAGCCGCCCCTTCGAAGTGGAAGCCGGGCCGGTGCAGGTGACCGTGCGCGGCACCGCGTTCGCCGTGCGCTACCTGGGTAACGAGGCGGAAGTCAGCGTGCAGCGCGGCGAAGTGGACCTGCGCACGCGCCTGGACGATGCCCGCGTCAGCCTCGGTGCCGGCGACAGCATCCGGGTCGGTCCGGAAGGCTTCGGCGAGCGCCAGCACGGCGGCGAGGCGGAATCGCAGCTGGCCTGGGTGAAGGGACGCATGGTGTTCGAGAACTGCCCGATGAGCCAGGTACTGGCCGAGCTGCGTCGCTACTATCCCGGCTGGATCGTAAATACCAACGAGCGCCTGGACAACATCAGCGTCACCGGCAACTGGCGCCTGGACGATCCGCTGGGCGTGGCCCGCTCGCTGGCGCAGATCACCTCCGCCGAGCTGCACGAATACCCGAAACTGCTGATCCTCAATTAATCGCCCGCCCCTGAACTGAAAGTATTTTTACGCGATTCGAAAGGCTCGTTCGTTAAGTCAGAAGCCAATGCAATAGATTCGCATTTACGGATGCGAACAATGACTGACTAAGAGAGCCTCCCGATGACCACCGCTTCTTCGCGTGCCCCTCTGCGCCGGCTGTCCGCGCCGGCCAGCATTTCGTTGCTCGCCCTCTCCATCGGCCTCGCCAGCCTGCCGGCCACCTCCGTCGTCGCGGCGGAAGCCGGGCAGACCCAGGCCGGCTACAGCTTCGACATCGCCCGCCAACCCCTGCCGCAGGCGCTGAACGCCTTCAGCGCGGTCACCGGCTGGCAGGTGGGCGTGGCCGGTGATCTGGCCGACGGCGTGGAATCGCCGGGCGTCAACGGCCGGCTGCCGGCGGAGCGCGCGCTGAAAAGCCTGCTCGCTGGCACCGGCCTCAGCGTCCGCCAGCTCGGCCCGCGCAACGTGGTCCTGGAGCGCAACCTCTCCTCCGTCGCCGAGATGCAGCCGCTCACCGTCACCGCAACCCGCCAGGCGCAGAGCGTCACGTCGGTGCCGACCACGGTCAACGTGGTGAGCCGCGAGGCACTGGACCGCAAGAACGTCAACACCATCAAGGAGCTGGTGCGCGACATGCCCGGCGTCTCGGTCGGCGGCACCGGCAACCGCGCTGGTATCACCGGCTACAACATCCGCGGTATCGATGGCGACCGCGTGCTGACGCAGATCGATGGCGTCGAGCTGCCCAACGGCTTCTTCAACGGCCCCTACGCGCAGACCGAGCGCAACTACGTCGACCCGGAAATCGTCAAGCGCGTCGAAGTACTGCGCGGACCGGCCTCGGCCCTGTATGGCAGCAACGCCATCGGCGGCGCGGTGAGCTACTTCACCCTCGACCCGGACGACATCATCAAGGACGGCAAGGACGTCGGCGCGCGCCTGAAGACCGGCTACAGCTCCGCCGATGACAGCTGGCTGACCTCGGCGACCGTCGCCGGCCGCCACGACGACTTCGACGGCCTGCTGCACCTGAGCCAGCGCAACGGCCACGAGACCGAGTCCTACGGCAGCACCGGCGGTACCGGCCTGTCGCGCACCGAGGCCAACCCGGAAGACGTGCGCACCACCAACGTGCTGGCGAAGCTTGGCTGGAACTATGCCGAGGGCAGCCGCTTCGGCCTGGTCTACGAGAAGTACAAGGACGACGTCGACACCGACCAGAAGAGCGCCTATGGCGGCCCCTACAACAATGGCGGCCCGGCACTCCCGCCCAGTGTCCTGCCCGGCGGCATGTACCAGTGGCGCACCGGCAACGACACCATCACCCGCGAGCGCTACGGCCTGGAGCACTCGCTGCTGCTGGACAGCGCCATCGCTGACCACGCCAAGTGGACCTTCAACTACCAGATCGCCAAGACCGACCAGAGCACCGACGAGTTCTACTATCCGATGACCCGTCAGGTGCTGCGCACCCGCGAGACCCTGTACAAGGAACGCCAGTGGGTGTTCGACCTGCAGCTGGACAAAGCCTTCGCCCTGGGTGACACCGACCACCTGCTGACCTACGGCACCACGCTGAAGCGGCAGAAGGTCACCGGCTACCGCGAGGGCACCGGCACCTGCCTGGCCGTCGGCCGAGGCTGCACCGCCATCGGCGCTCCCAGCGCCAGCGATACCCTGGCCCGCAGCAGCGACTTTCCCGATCCGACCATCGACACCTACGGCCTGTTCGCCCAGGACGAAATCCGCTGGAACGCCTGGACCTTCCTGCCCGGCCTGCGCTATGACCACACGCGCCTGAAACCCCACGTCACCGAGGAGTTCCTCAACACCGTCGACCAGAGCGGCGAAGGCGAGGTGAGCAGCGAAGACAAGAGCTGGCACCAACTCTCGCCGAAGCTGGGCGTGACCTACGCGTTCAACGACAACTACCTGTGGTACGGGCAGTACGCCCAGGGCTTCCGCACCCCCACCGCCAAGGCGCTGTACGGGCGCTTCGACAACCCCACCACCGGCTACCGCGTGGAACCCAACCCGGACCTGGACCCGGAGCGCAGCCAGAGCTACGAGACCGGCCTGCGCGGCAACTTCGAGGAAGGCTCGTTCGACGTCGCCGTCTTCTATAACAAGTACCGCGACTTCATCAACGAAGACGCCATTACACCCGGCTACTCCGAGCCGACCTTCACCAGCAACAACATCAAGCACGCCATCATCAAGGGCGTGGAGATGAAGGGTCGCCTGGAGCTGGGCGCCTTCGGCGCACCGCAGGGCCTCTACACCAAGGGTTCGGTGGCCTACGCCTACGGCCGCAACAAGGACACCGGCGAGCCGATCAATAGCGTCAACCCGCTCACCGGCGTATTCGGCCTGGGCTACGACGAACAGGCCGGCCGCTACGGCGCCCTCCTCGACTGGACCCTGGTCAAGCGCAAGAACCGCGTCGACGATACCCAGTTCAACGCCCCGGACGGCACCAGCAGCCAGTTCAAGACGCCGGGCTTCGGCATCCTCGACCTGACCGGCTACTACAAGCTGACCGACGACCTGACCCTGAACGCCGGCCTCTACAACCTGACCGACAAGAAGTACTGGCTGTGGGATGACGTGCGCGGCTACGACGGTGTCGGCGAAGCGGCGGTGCTGGCCCCGGCCAACCTCGACCGCCTGACGCAGCCGGGCCGTAACTTCGCCATCAACCTGGTGTGGGATATCTGACGCGCAAGGACGCTGGCTGAGCATAGGGCGGATAACCTGGAACAGCAGGTTATCCGCTGCCCGGCTGGCCGCTTCCGCCAATAAAATCCTACGTTGGGCGCTCCCTCTCCCCCGCCCTCTCCCTGAAGGGAGAGGGAGCTATCCGTGCCAGATGAACCTGCATTCTCAGCCGGCACCAATCCAGTCTCCTCTCCCTGAAGGGAGAGGGAGCTATCCGTGCCAGATGAGCCTGCGTTCTCAGCCGGCACCAATCCAGTCCCCTCTCCCTGAAGGGAGAGGGAGCTATCCGTGCCGGATGAACCTGCGTTCTCAGCCCGCACCAATCCAGTCCCCTCTCCCTGAAGGGAGAGGGAGCTATCCGTGCCGGATGAACCTGCGTTCTCAGCCCGCACCAATCCAGTCCCCTCTCCCTGAAGGGAGAGGGAGCTATCCGTGCCAGATAAACCTGCATTCTCAGCCGGCACCAATCCAGCCCCCTCTCCCTGAAGGGAGAGGGAGCTATCCGTGCCGGATGAACCTGCGCTCTCAGCCGGCACCAATCCAGTCCCCTCTCCCTGAAGGGAGAGGGAGCTATCCGTGCCAGATGAACCTGCGTTCTCAGCCGGCACCAATCCAGTCCCCTCTCCCTTCAGGGAGAGGGTTAGGGAGAGGGAACCTACAGGTACAAACCATCATAAAGAGCAACTGCTCCTACACGACGCACCGTGCCTATCCCGACAATCTTTACGCTTTCCAAACGCTGATTCGTCTCGTCTACAAAGACCTGTAATTTCAAGGAATTGGACATGACCACCCTGGAACTCCCCGCCCTGCGCTCGCAGCGCCTGAACGCGCTGACCCACGCCCCCCACGAGCGCCTCGACCACGCCGTGAAGGCCCGCGAGCCCTTCTCCAGCCGCGAGCGTTTCGCCCGCTTCGTGGTCGCCCAGTACCTGTTCCAGTCCGAGCTGCAGGCCCTGTACCAGGACGCCGAGCTGGGCAATATCTTCCCCGACCTGCCGCAGCGCTGCCGTGCCGAGCAGGCGCGCCTGGACCTGGCCGACCTGGATACCGAAGTGCCCGCCCCCGTTGCCGGCGCCGTCAGCCAGCCGAGCCAGGCCCATGCCCTGGGCTGGCTGTTCGTCTCCGAAGGTTCCAAGCTGGGCGCTGCCTTCCTGATCAAGCGCGTCGCCGCGATGGGCCTGGACGAGAACACCGGCGCGCGCCACCTCGGCGAGCCCGAAGGCGGCCGCGCTGAAGGCTGGAAGCGCTTCACCCGCACCCTCGACGCCCTGGAACTGAGCGAAGCCGAGGAACGTGAAGCCGAAGCCGGCGCAATCGCCGCCTTCGAGCGTTTCGCCCACCTGCTGCAGCACAGCTACGACAGTGCTCCCGCCACCGTCTGACGCCGTTGAGCGCGCGCCTGTCGAAGCGGCGCGCGCTACCCCGCTGGGCCCGGCCCGCTCGCGACTGGCGCGCCTGGCCTTTGCCCTGCTCGCCTATGTCAGCCTCGGTGTGGGCATGGTGGGATTGGTCGTGCCGGGCTTGCCGACCACCGAATTCGTCCTACTGGCCGCCTGGGCCGCCTCGAAAAGTTCGCCGCGCCTGTCCGCCTGGCTGGAAAACCACCGGCTGTTCGGCCCCATCCTGCACAACTGGCGCAACGGCCGCGCCGTCGCCCGCCGCGCCAAGATCAGCGCCAGCGTGGCGATGCTCGCCGCCCTGGCAATCATGCTGGTCACCCTGCCCCATGGCCTCTGGCTGTACGCGGTGATCCTCGGCATGGCGGTTGGCAATCTGTGGATCTGGTCGCGCCCGGACATGCCCAGGCCATAGTCAGCGCGCGGCCGCGGACTTATGCTGAAGGTCCGATCCCGCACACTTTCTACGAGCCATGAACCAGCCCACCAGCAAAGTCGACGCCGTCCTCGCCGAAGCCCAGCGCCGCCGCGAAAGCAGCTACCGCGAAAAAGCCCTGAAGATGTACCCCTGGATCTGCGGACGCTGCGCCCGCGAATTCAGTGGCGTGCGCCTGCGCGAACTGACCGTCCACCACCGCGACCACAACCACGACAACAACCCCGAGGACGGCTCCAACTGGGAGCTGCTCTGCCTGTTCTGCCACGACAACGAGCACCAGCGGCAGGTGGACCTGCACTACCAGAACAGCAATGACGCCGGCGCCAAGGGGCCAAAGGTGACGCACAAGGGATTGGCCGGGCTGGCCGACCTGCTGAAGAAGAAGGAAGACGACGGGCAGGCGTGAATCCCACGCCGCCACTGTAGGAGCGGACTCCGTCCGCGATGACTTCCCCCAGCTCCCTGGTCGATTGGAGCGGCGGCGATTTGATCGCGGACGAAGTCCGCTCCTACGCCGCCTGCCGATATCTGGCATGCACTTGTAGGAGCGAGCAAGCTCGCTCCTACAAAACATCTCCCCACGATGGAGCCATCAGCGCAGGCCGGCGACGATCTCCAGCGAACGCAGGCGCAATTCGTGGTCGTAGATGTCGCTGGTGAAGATGATCTCGTCCACGCCAGTCTGCTCCAGCAGGATTTCCAGGCGACTGCGCACCTTCTCCGGACCACCGATCACTGCCAGGCCGAAGAAATTACCGACTGCTTCCTGTTCATGGGGCAGCCACAATCCAGCCATGCTTTTCACCGGCGGCTTCTGCTTCAGGCTGTCGCCACGAATCAGCGCCAGCACTCGCTGGAACGCGGTGGTCGCCAGGTATTCGGCTTCCTCATCGGTCGGCGCCGCCACCAGCGGTACACCGATCATGGCGTAAGGCTTGTCGAGCACCGCCGAGGGCTGGAAGTTCTCGCGATAGATGCGCAGCGCGTCGTGCAGGTAGCGCGGCGCGAAGTGCGAGGCGAAGGCATACGGCAGGCCCTTTTGCGCGGCCAGGTGCGCACTGAACAGACTGGAACCCAGCAGCCAGATCGGCACGTTGGTGCCCTCCCCCGGAATCGCCAGCAGCGACTGCTGCGAACGGCGCGGGCCGAGCAACATTTCCAGCTCTGCCACCTGCTCGGGGAAATCGGCTCCGTCGCCCAGGCGGTCGCGGCGCAGTGCGCGCATGGTGGCCTGGTCGGCGCCCGGCGCGCGGCCCAGGCCGAGGTCAATGCGGCCCGGATACAGCGTCTCCAGGGTGCCGAAGTTCTCCGCCACCACCAGCGGCGGATGGTTCGGCAGCATCACGCCACCGGAGCCGACGCGGATGCGCTCGGTCTTGCCGGCGATGTGGCCAATCAGCACGGCGGTGGCCGAGCTGGCGATACCGTCCATGTTGTGGTGCTCCGCCAGCCAGTAGCGGGTAAAGCCCAGGCGCTCGACGTGCCGGGCAACTTCGACGGCATTATGCAACGCCTCCGCCGCGGTGCCCTGGTCGCGCACGGGCACCAGGTCGAGCATGGAGAAGGCAGTTTCTGACAGGGACTTCATAGGCACTCCGATTCGGGTCACGCAGGCGCCAGTAGACGACGCCGCGGACATGACTTTGAGGGTGACTCTATCGGCGCGATCCCTGGCTGGCCACTTGTCGGGATCGATAGTGCTCATGCCGGCGAGTGATAACGACGCTGGAAGCGCATTGCCATCACCTGTTCACGGGACCGTCACCAGCCTGTCATGCCGCTCCGCCAGACTGCCCTGGCGCTGAAGGACCAGCGCCCCATCTCTGCAGGCATCCGCCGCCAATCCTCCCCAGGCAACGGCGAATCCTGCGGCCTACAAAGCAAAAAGCCCGCATCCTGCGGGCTTTTTGCTTTCCCCCCACCTGAAACGTCATTCGCGGTTTTTCACCATTTCGAAGAGCTTCAGGCGGTCGCTGAGTTCCTGCAAGGTGTGGCGGAATGGATCGTGCTGCTCGCTGTGCGCCGGGTCGACGAAGTTCCACACGATCACTTCGCTGGAGCTGGGCAACTCATCACCCTCGCCGCTGGACTTGTCGCACAGGTCGATCAGGTAATCGAAATGCTGGCCACGGAATTCGTCGATGGATTTGCAGCGCAGCCCTTCGGTGGAGATTCCGGCGTGCTCGAGCACCTCGCGGGCGCGCGGATCGATCGCCGTCGGATGGATGCCCGCGCTGAAGGCTTCGAAATGCTGCCCATCGGTGTGCCGCAGCAGCGCCTCTGCCATCGGCGAACGGGCGTCATTGGCGACACAGACGAACAGGACACGGCGTTTCTCGGTCATGGCTACCTCGGCACGGGAGTCGGCGTTGCGCCCCTTATACGTCAGGTTTTGTGACAGGAATGTGTCGAAACCATGAAGGCTCACAAGACGATGTAATCGCTGCGCTGCACGATGCCTCGGCTCTCGCCCTCGACCAGATGCACGTAGCGCCCGCCAACCTGGTCGATGGCGATGCAGTCATCGACGTCGATCACCGCGTCGGTGTGCGCCTTGTCCCAACTGCGCGGCATGCGCCGCTTCGCGCGGGTCTTGGCCTCGGCGGCGTCGCGGGCGGCCACCAGCACGTACTGGTGCGCCTCGCCGAAACTGCCCATTTCATATCCGCCCAGGTTGACGAAGAACAGGCGCAGGTCGCCCGGTCCGGGCATCGATTCGCTGAATTCGACGCGATAGGCCTCTACGCCATCCACCTCCAGCCAGGAGTCGATGTGCAGGCCTTCCGGGCTACCGAACCAGGCTTCACGCAACTGCGGGTAGGTGGATTTCAGGTTATCGCCGATGACGAAGGCCACGTCATGGATCTCGATCCGTGCACGTGGATGGCGCCCGCCCAGCATGACTACGAACAGCATTTCAGCCCCTTCCTAGGTTACTGAAACGCTCTGACAGAATCGTCATACGTCGGGTTCAATCTAATGGCGGATAAATGGCCATCCGCCAGTGAGCTGTACGGGTGGGCAATCGCTATATAGAAAAGTATATTCTGGTACTTCGTTTCCCTGCCCCGATGTTGCCCCATGCCCCAGACCGCGCCCGCCCCGACGCGCAGACGCCAGCGTCCCGCCCTCAGCATTCGCGACCGTAACCGCCAGCGCATCCTGCTAGCGGCCGGCGAGGAGTTCGCCGAGAAAGGCTTCACCGCCGCCAAGACCCAGGACATCGCCAGCCGCGCCGACCTGCCCAAGTCCAACGTCTATTACTACTTCCAGAGCAAGGAGAACCTCTACCTGCGCCTGCTGGAGAACGTGGTGGACGCTGTGCTCGAAGCGTCGGCGCTGCTGCGCGAATGCGACGATCCGGCCTGGGCGCTGCCCGCGCACATCCGTGCGCGCCTGTACATCGCCCGGCAATGGCCGTACGCCTACAAGGTGTTCGCCAGCGAAATGCTCCACGGTGCACCGCGCCTGCCGCCGGAATGGCTGCAGCGCCTGCAGACGGAATCGCGCCGCAGCCTGGAATGCATCGCCGCCTGGATCGACCGCGGCCTGCTCGCTGCGGTGGACCCGCAGCACCTGCTGCTGAGCATTTCCGCGGCGACCCGTACCTACGTCGATTTCGACTGGCAGATCGCGATGATCACCGGCAAGCCGCAGCCGGATGCCGACGACTTCGAAGCGGCCGCGGCGACCATCACCCGCCTGGTCCTGCGCGGCACCGAGCCCGAGCCGGCGGCACGCCTGCGTCCCTTGCCGCTCTAGCGCGCGCCGGCGTCTGCACTAAGCTGTGGAAGTCCGCACGGCCGCGCGCCGTGCTCACACTTGCCTGGGAGACGTCATGAAATCGCTACTGATCGCCCCGTTGTTGCTGATCGCCATGCAGCCCGCTGTCGCCGCCATCCCCATGCTCAACTATGACTGCCCGATGAATATCCAGGTCCACGCCGACGAAGGCGGGCCGGTCTACATCAATGGGCAGGAGGCCAAGCTCAAGGTCTTCAACGACAATTACTACGAGGCCAAAGGCTCGGGCGTCACCATCTCCATCAGCATCAACCCCGATGGCACGCCCTCGGTGTCGTACACCGGCAAGAAAGGCGCCAATGGCGTCTGCCAGCCCGCCGAAGGCGACTGACAGTCACGGCTTCGGCGCCCGCCCCAGGCAGCGCTGGTAGCGCTCGTCCACGCGCTGGGCGAACCAGGCGGTGGTGAGCTGGCGGGTGATCTTCGGGCTGTGCAGCGTGATGCCCGGCAGCATCGCTCGCGGCATCGGCTTGCCGGCGGAGCGCTCGGCCAGTTCGAAGACCTTGGTGTAGAGCGTCGACCGGGTGAACTCCGGCTTGTCCCCCAGCTCCAGGTCGCGGCGGATTTGCCGTTCGCTCATGCCCAGCTTCGGCGCCAGGGTGCGCACCGCCTTCTCGGTGCTACCGGCGTCGTAGCTGCCATAGAGAATCACGTCGCCATCCAGTGCCAGGGTGATGCCGGTGAGATCCATCACCGCGCGCTGGAAGGCGGCGTTGCGGCTGGCGTACCAGCCGGCGTTGAAGTCGGCGAAGCGGTACAGCTGGCGCGGATAGTTCACCGGGTAACCCAGCAGGTGCGCGATGCCGAAGTACATGCCGCCGCGGCGGCTGAACACCTCGCGGCGGATGCTGCCGTCCACCGGGTACGGATAACCCTCGGCGTGGGCCTGGGCGAACTCGATGCTGACCTGCATCGGCCCGCCGGTATGGACCGGATTGAAGCGGCCGAACAGTTGCTGGCCGAGCGGTACGCCGCCGATGAAGTCATCGAAGATCGCGCTCAGCTCCCTCTCGGTTTTCGCGCTCGCCAGGCGCTGGCTGTAGGTGCGGCCATTCGGCGACTTCAGCGCCAGCGCGGTATCGATGAGGAAACCCGGCACATGGACCTTGCTCGCGCGCCGGTCGATCTCGGCGCGAGCGATCTTGCCCAGCCCCGGCACTGGCGGGTCGGCCTTGAAGTTGGACTCCTGCTCGGTGATCGCCACCACTGAACAGAGGTTCTCGGTGGTCGCCGGAATGCGCTGGGTGGTGAAGGCGACCTGGATGTCCTTCGCCCAGCCCTCGCGGTCAGAAGCACCAGCGGGAATCAGCCTGACCAGCTTGCCGCGCACCTCCTCCGGGGTCGGCTCCGGCACGCTGGGCGCGCGGCTGCCGCAGCCGGCCAGCGCCAGTAGCGCGGCCACGCCCAGCAGATGAAGAAATCGTGGTGATGGCCTTTTCAGGCTGAATGAATCTGCCGTCAGGGCAGCCGCAGTCATAGTCCGATCCTTGCTTGAAGTCCGCCTACAGGACCTATGCCCGGTGGCGCAGGTTCCCGGCATTGTCAGGCAAGCATGGATTTCAGCGCCAGGCCAGGCGCCGCAGGTTCAGGCTCCAGCCGCGCTGCATGCCGGCGGCGGCCAACAGGATGGCGACCACGCCCAGCCATTGCAGCGGGGTCAGGCGATGGCCGAAGGCGAACCAGTCAACGAAGATCGCGGCGATGGGATAGATGAAGGACAGCGCGCCGGTCAGCGCCGTCGGCAACTTCTGGATTGCTCCATAGAGCAGTACGTACATGATCCCGGTATGCACGATGCCCAGGGTCGCCAGGCTGGCCCAGGCCGAGGTGGCCTGGGGCAATGGCGAGAAGTTCGCCCAGGGCGCCAGCAACAGTACGCCGCTCACCGCCTGGATCAGCGCGATCAGGTGCGGCGGCACTCCCGTCAGGCGCTTGATGATCAGCGCCGCCACGGCGTACAACGCCGCCGCGCCGAGCGCCAGGGCGATCCCGCCGAGGTAGTCACTGCCCACCTGCCCCGCCTCACCGTGCGCGCTGACGATGGCCAGCATGCCGAGGAAGGAAATGCCCAGCCAGGCAAGCTTCTGCCCCGTCACGCGTTCACCGAGGAACAGCGCGCCCAGCAGCACCAGCAGGAACGGCTGCACGTTATAGACCGCCGTGCCGATGGCGATGGACGCCCGCGAGTAGGAACCGAACAGCAGCACCCAGTTACCGACGATGGCCGCGCCGCTGAGCAGCGCCAGGCCAAAGGTCGCACGGGTGAGGATGCCGGGGCGCAAGAAGCCCATGGCCGCGCAGATCACCAGCAGGGTTGCGGCGCCGAACGCGCAGCGCCAGAACACCACGTCCAGCACCGGCTGACCGGAGACCACCACCAGCCAGCCGATGGTGCCGCAAATCAGCATGGCGCTGATCATTTCCAGGGTGCCGCGTCGAATCTGTTCGTTCATGACTCACCTCCATTCACTGGGGATCAGTATGAAGAAGTCATTTCGCGCACTCTATCGCCCGGCAGAGGCAAATTTACCGGTTCACCTTTACTATCAAGGCGAATTTCAGGAATCACCTTTCGAGGCTGCCATGACCGACGAAATCGACCAGCTGCTGATCGCGGCGCTGATGAAAGATTCGCGCCTTTCCCTGAAGGCCCTGGCCCAGGCCAGTGGCCTCAGTTCCCCCAGCGTTGCCGAACGCCTGCGCAAGCTGGAGGAGCGCCAGGTGATCACCGGCTACACGGTGAACGTCGACCCGCGCGCCTTTGGCTACCAACTGCAGGCCATCGTTCGCGTGCGCCCGCTGCCGGGCAAGCTGCAGGAGGTGGAGAAGCAGATCCTGGCGATCCCCGAGTTCACCGAGTGCGACAAGGTCACGGGCGAGGACTGTTTCTACGCGCGCATGTGCGTGCGCTCCATGGAGCAGCTGGACGAGATCCTGGACCACCTCAACGGCTTCGCCGAAACCAACACGGCGATCGTCAAGAAGAGCCCGGTGAAGCGGCGATTGCCGCCGATGGCGTGATACCCGGATGCACAGGTTCGCGAGCAAGAACCAGGCGTCCCTCTCGCTCCTACAAAGAGCGCGCCGGCCTGGCCTGTAGGAGCGAGCTTGCTCGCGAACCATCGGCAGTCAAATGAAAAAGGCCCCTTGCGGGGCCTTTATCGTTTCCGGACTTAGCGCGATGCCTTGCGGCGCAGGGCCGAGGGACTGAAGTTCGATTCGTCCGGCGCCGCCTGGCTGAAGTCGGCGGTGCCCGGTTCTTCGTTGTCCAGCCACTGGATGCTGTAGCGATGCGCCTGGAGGTCGTGGAAGGTGTCCAGGGCGGTCCACACCATCGGCTGCTCGTAGAAGCTCTTCAGGTAGGCCTGGGACACGCGCCACAGCTCGCCGCGACCATCGTACTGGTCGACCACGGCAGCACCCCAGCTGTCCTCGTCGAGGTACAGGGTACGGCGTGAGTAGATGTGCCGCGCGCCGGGCTTGAGCTTGCCATCCACCACCCAGACGCGGTGCAGCTCGTAGCGGGTGTACTTGGGATTGATGTGGCCGGGGGTGAGCAGGTCCTTGTACTTAACTTCCGGGCTGGTGACCTGGTAGTTGTTGTAGGGAATGTAGATTTCCTTCTTGCCCACCAGGGTCCAGTCGTAGCGGTCCGGCGCGCCGTTGTACATGTCGGTGTCGTCGGCGGTGCGCAGGCCATCGGAGTCTTCGATCGGCGTGTCGTAGGCCAGCGTCGGGGCGCGGCGCACGCGACGCTGGCCGGGGTTGTAGCCCCAGGCCTGGCGCGGCTCCTTGACCTGGTCGAGGGTCTCCTGCACCAGCGCGCCGTTACCGGCCAGGCGCGCCGGCGCGGTGGTGAAGGTCATGTAGTAGAACAGCGTGTTGCCGAGCTTGTCGTAGCTGCCCTTGGGATCGTAGAAGCGGAACAGCGCCTCGTCCTGCGAGGTGACCAGCGCGTAGGCGCCATTGCGCTGCACGCCGGCCTGGGAGGAACGGCGCACGATGTAGGTGCCGCGATAGCGCGCGATGTGGTTCCACACCGCCTCCACGCCGCTCTGCGGGATCGGGAACGGCACGCCGCCGTAGGCATCGGAGAAGCCATTGCCGCCTTCGACGAGCTTGGCACTGGTCGCGTTCTTGAAGATGTTGTCGTAGATCCACTGCGGCGCCGAGCCAGTGCGATGGGTCGCGTAGACCGGCATCTGGTAGGTGTCCGGATAGGCGTTGAAGAGCGCGATCTGCCCCGCCGTCAGGTGGGCCTTGTACTGGTCCAGGTTGGACTTGGTGATGACGAATTGCGGCTTCTCGCCAGGGAAGGGATCGACGTGGTGCGAGCCCGGCCCCTTGTAGCCAGCGGGCGCCGAGGTCAACCCACCCGTCCAGGCCGGGATGGTGCCGGCAGCGTTGCCGGCTTTCTCCGCGCCCATGGGCGTCAGGCTGCTCTTGAGCTGGGCGGCCTGGTCGGCCGAGACCGCTGCACGCGCATCGGTGACGGCCAGGGCCGTCAGCGTGGCAAGGACGATCAGGGAACTCTTCTTGTACATGGTCCTCTCCGAATCAGAACGAGTATTTCGCGGTGATCGAAACGTTGTCGCGGTCACGCATGGAGTTGCTGGAGCCCGCGCCGTAGTAGTTGGTGTACTGGGTGCCGACTTCGAAGGTGTTCAGGTAGCTGGCGTCGATACCGAGGGTGTAGGCCTTGCGCCCCTCGATGAAGTTGCCGGTGCGATCGGAGTTGCCACTGAAGTCGTCCTGGTAGACGACGTAGGGCGACAGCTTCACCCCAGCGTAGACGTCGTTCCAGCTGCCAGTGAGCAACAGGGTGTAGCCATAGCTGTCGCGGCTGATCTGCACGTCGTCGTCGTTGCCGCCGACATAGGCCTTGTCCTGGGCACCGACGAACTTGCGTTCGCTACCGTCCCAGGCGGTGTATTTCAGGCTGCTGCCACGGATGTGCTCGGAAGCCAGTTCGGCCACACCGGTCATCGAGTCGAAGCTCAGGTGCGGGCCGAAGTTGTAGATGGTCGACAGCGAGATGTTGTAGGTCTCGGCGCGCTCGTAGTTCTCGAACAGGCTGCCGCGGCACAGTTGCTTGCCGGCGACTTCAGCGCAGGCCTGGCCGGCGGCCACGCTGCCGTCATAGAGGTTGGTCTGCCCCAGGACGCCCTGGGTGAGCAGGTCACCGAGGAGATCGTCGGTGGCGGAGATACTGATCGGCATGTTCGGCCGGTAGGCGATCTCGCCGGACACCGAGGCATCGCCCAGCGTGGTGTTGAAGCTGAGGCCGTACATGCGGATGTCTTCGACGTAGTCGCGGCGCGCCTCGGCGTTGCTGGCCATGTCCAGCGTGGCCAGCCCGGGCACCGCCTCACCCAGGCCCAGTGGCCCGAGCAAGCTGTTCAACGCGTCGACGTCCACGCCCTGGTAGTCGCGCAGATCGACAGCGACCTGTGGTTCCTTGGAGTGATAGTTGACGAAGTAGAAACCGAACTCGGTGGAGTTGAGCTCCTCGGCGATGTAGCGGAAGGCCACGCCGAACTGGCCGTTGTCACGCGCTTCGACGTCCTTGCCGATGTTGGCCACCTTGAAGGTGCCGGTGTTCGGATCGAGGAAGGAATTCGGTCCGTGCGGACCGTTACCGAGCAGCCCGAGTGACGCAACGGTGGGATAGCCGGCCAGCAGTTGCTTGATCTGCGGGTCGGTCTCGGTGGTGTACGCCGTATTGCCACCATCGCTGAACAGATCGGTATCGGAGAAGTAGGTGCCCACCGAATCCAGCCGGGTTTCCTTCCACTTCCACTGGTAGAAGGCTTCCATCGACAGGTCGTCGGTGAGGCCGAAGTTGAAGCTCAGCGCTTCGACCGGCACCAGCACTTCCTTGAGCTCCGAGCCCGGCAGGTGGAAGCGCGCGGCGTCCACCGGGTTGATGGTGTTGATGCCGCCCCGATAGAACACTCCCTCGCCCCAGTTCAGCACCTGGCGACCGACGCGGCCGGTCAGCGGGTGCTCGGCAATGTCCCAGCTGCCGGACAGATAGGCATCGAGCAGCTCGGCCTTCCGCCCGGCGATGTGGCGGGTGTCATCGGTGAAGTGATCGTCCTGCGGATACGACTGGCTGGGCCGCACCACACCATCGGTGGTGTCGTAGTAGTCGTTGCGCTTATCCATGATCTGCGTGTCGTAGTAGGCAGTGCCACGCAGGAAAAGGCCGTAGTTCTGGTACTTGGCCGAGAGGTCGGAGGTCAGCTTGAAGACCTGGGAAACCAGCCCGGTATCGAAGTTGCGGTTACCGTCGTCGGCGTTGATGTCGCTGATGTTGTCCTTGTCGCGGCTTTGCACGCGCCACATGGCGCCATAGGACAGCGTGCTGTCCAGCGAACCGGTGATCTCGTTGTCGGCCAGCTTGAACTCCAGCGCCTGGGCCGAACCCGCCACCAGTAGCGGCAGAAGCCCCATCACTGCACCCGCACGCCGCGGCGCCCAGAAAATCGACGAGCGCACCCCCATCTGACTGTTCATAGACAGCATTACCTCCTTGGCCAAGATTTATCGCCCCGGCCATTGCGGCCAGCGCTGTTCTTATTTGTCTCTCGGCTGCCGGCCGCCTCGTTTCATCGCGGGCCACCGTGCAGTAACACTCCTGCAAGAGCGCTTGCGGGCGCCCTGCGTACCATCCTCTTCCTGCTTGCACGCTCGAAGTTGGCACTATCGTGCATGCAAAGTAACAAACTGTTTCCCCCCTGCCAATCCAAAGGTTGCACGCGCCCCTAATTGGATGCAAAGAAAAGCCCGACATAGAGCCGGGCTTTTTTCATACAGAGTGACTCACTCGACAGTGAATGTTTTCTCTGCCAGCAGGCGATCCCCCTGGAACACCATGAACCGCCATTCCCCCGGCACCACCTCATGGTTCTCGGTGAACTGGTAGGCCATGACGTCGGTGGGCGCACCCACCACCAGCTTCTGCACGACCTCGAAGCGGTCGTGGCGCTGGCCATCCGGCGTCACGACGCCGGGCGTGAAATACAGCAGCGTCAGCGGAGTATCGCCTTCCTGCTTGCCGCTGAGCTGGTAGCGCATACCGAACTTGGTGCCCAGCTTGGCCGGCACGCGGGTGGTCGATTCGATCTGCTGCTCGCTGCGGGTGAGCACGCGCTCGCCCGGCTGGTAATCCTTGTAGTTGCTGACGAAGACGCCGTACTCGACCGGGCCGGTGACACGCACGTCGGCGAAGGCCGAGCTGGCGAAGGCGGAAGCCAGGGTGAGGGCCAGGACTGCTGGCAGGCGGGATATGGGCATGTCGCGCTCCTTGTTGGGGACCGCGCGAGGCTATGACATCGCCGTGACAGCCTGATGACAGGTCGCCTCTGCCGGGGCGGCATCGCGCCGAGCGTCTATCATGCGTGAACCAGCCTCTCGGGAATCATCATGAGCGACACCCTGCTAGCCATCCGCCCGCGCGCCGAAGACGTCGAGGGCGTGCCGATCCTGCGCCCCCTGCCCTCCGCGCAGCGCCGCAGCGTCGGTCCTTTCGTGTTCTTCGACCACATGCTCGAAAGCAGCTTCGCGCCCGAGCATGGCATGGACATCCGCCAGCACCCGCACATCGGCCTGTCCACCCTCACCTACCTGTTCGAAGGCCAGGTGCAGCACAAGGACAGCCTCGGCTCGGACCAGCTCGTGCTGCCCGGCGACGTCAGCTGGATGACCGCCGGGCGTGGTGTCGCCCACGTCGAGCGGACCCCGGCCAACCTGCTGCACAGCGGCTCGCGCCTGCACGGCCTGCAGGTCTGGCTGGCCCTGCCGCGCGAGCTCGAAGACTGCGAGCCCAGCTACAGTCACCACGCCGCCGCCAGCCTGCCGGAAAGCGACAGCCTGGGCGTGCGCATCCGCATGATCGCCGGCTCCGGGTTCTGCCTCGAATCGCCGGTGCCGGTACGCTCCGCCACGCTCTACGCTGACCTGCAACTCAGTGCCGGCGCCACCCTGGCGATCCCCGACGAGCATCCCGAGCGAGCGCTGTACCTGATCGAAGGGGAAGCGCTACTGGACGATGAATCGCTGCCGCTGCACGCGCTGGTGGTACTGCCCGAAGGCGAGAGCTTCACCCTCTCCGCCTGCGGCGACTGCCACGCGGTGATGATCGGCGGCGATCCGTTGGACGGCCCGCGGCGGATGAACTGGAATTTCGTCGCCAGCGATCCGAGCCTGATCGACAGTGCCCGGGCGCGCTGGGCGGCGCGGGACTGGCCCACAGTGCCAGGTGAAATCCAACGCATCGAACTGCCGCACCAGGGCCCGAAGTAGAGAAGCCGGTCTAGAAGTATCGCGCGCGCAATGGAATGTCGCGCCGAATGAAGAACCTGACGGCAAATTGCGTCAGCATCGCCGCCCTCTGACGGCCCTAAGCCGGCAGCCACCACTATCTGGCCCTAGGAGTCCGAGATGGACCAGTCGAACGCCAATCGCCACACCAGCGCCCTGACCGTGCTGACCCTGCTGTTCTTCATGTGGGGCCTGATCACCTCGCTCAACGACATCCTCGTGCCGCACCTCAAGGCGGTATTCACCCTGTCCTACGTAGAAGCCTCACTGGTCCAGTTCTGCTTCTTCGGCGCCTACTTCATCATGTCCTTCCCGTCGGGGCGGCTGGTGGAGAAGGTCGGCTACAAGAGCGGCATCATCGTCGGCCTGGCCACGGCCGGGATCGGCTGCCTGCTGTTCTACCCGGCGGCAAGCGCGCAGTCCTACCCGTATTTCCTCGCCGCGCTGTTCATCCTCGCCTCGGGCATCACCCTGCTGCAGGTAGCGGCCAACCCGTACGTCAACGTCCTCGGCCCGGCGAGCACCGCCGCCAGCCGGTTGAACCTGACCCAGGCCTTCAACTCCCTGGGGACCACGGTCGGCCCGCTGGTGGGCTCAGTGACCATCCTCGCCATTGGCGCCGGCGCCGCCTCGCAGATCGGCGGCTCCGCCGCTGGTGAAGCCGACTCGGTGAAGACGCCCTACCTGGTGCTGGCGGGACTGCTGTTCGCCATCGCCGTCCTGATCGCCCTGTTCCGTCTACCAAAGATCCACCACGGCGAACCCACCGACGGCGCCGCCGGACAAAAATCGATCTTCGCTCACCATCACCTGGTATTCGGGGTCATCGCGATCTTCTGCTACGTCGGCGCCGAGGTCTCCATCGGCAGCTACCTGGTGAGCCTGATGGGCCAGCCGGACATCGCCGGGCTGCCAGCGGAGCAGGCCGGCAAGTACCTGTCGTTCTACTGGGGTGGCGCCATGGTCGGTCGCTTCATCGGCAGCGCCCTGATGCGCGCCATCGCGCCGAACCGCCTGCTGGCGTTCAATGCGCTGGTCGTCACGGTGCTGATCGCAGTGGCGCTGAGCCTGGGCGGTCATGCGGCGATGTGGGCGCTGATCCTGATCGGCCTGTTCAACTCGATCATGTTCCCGACCATCTTCTCCCTCGCCCTGGAAGGCCTGGGCAATCTCACCAGCAAGGGCTCCGGCCTACTCTGCATGGCGATCGTCGGCGGCGCCGTGATGCCGCTGGTGCAGGCGTTCTTCGCTGACCGCATCGGTCTGCTGCCCTCCTTCGCCGTCCCGCTGGTGTGCTACCTGTACATCGTCTGGTTCGGCGCCCGCGGCTATCGCGCCGACGAGCAACTGGCGCGGCCATCCACCAGTTCGCCCTGAGCCAGGACGCACACCCACGAAACGAAAAAGCCCGGCGATTGCCGGGCTTTTTCATGGGCGACGATTCAGTTGCCGAAACGCTCTTCCAGCAGGTCGAACATCGCCGCGAAGGCGCGCCGTGCCACCTTGGCGTCGTACTGCATCTTGCCGGGGATCTGTGCATGCGGATCAGTGAAGGAATGCGCCGCGCCGCCATAGCTGGTCAGCGCCCAGTCGACCTTGGCGTCGATCATTTCCTTGGCGAACGCCGTCAGTTGCTCGCGCGGCACGAAAGGATCGACGGCGCCGTCGAGAACCAGCACCGATCCCTTGATGTTCTGCGCATCGGCCGGATTCGGCGTATCCAGGGTGCCATGGAAGGATACCGCTGCCGCCAGCGCGGCGCCGTCACGAGCCAGCTCCAGGGCGCAGCAACCACCGAAGCAGAAGCCGAAGGTGGCGATTTTAGCGGTATCCACGGGCGCCTTGCCCACCTGGTCCAGCAGAGTCTTGAGCGAGAGTTGCATGCGCTTGCGCAGCAGTGCGCGGTCGTTCTTCAGCGGCATCATCGCGGCGGCGGCCTGCTCCGTACCGTTGGGCCGCACGTCCTTGCCATAGAGATCGGCCACCAGCACCACATAGCCGCGCTCGGCGACCTTGCGGGCGATGTCCACTGCGCCCTGGCTGACGCCCATCCAGTTCGGCGCCATCAACAGGCACGGACGGGGCGCATTGCTGGACGCGTCGAATACCAGTTGGCCTTCGAAGGACACGCCATCGAGGCTGTAGGCGACAGGTTGCACGCTGATCTGGGTCATTCGGGTATTCCCCTTTCGCTTGTCGGTGTAATGCATCGAGTACTGGAAAAACACAAAGCCCGCCGAGGCGGGCTTTGCTTCTGCTTCAGCTTAGGCGGAAAGCTCCACCAGCAGCTTGTTCAGGCGGCGCACGTAGGCGGCCGGGTCTTTCAGGCTATCCCCCGCAGCCAGGGCTGCCTGGTCGAAGAGGATGTGGGTCAGTTCGCCGAAGCGGTCCTCGTCGGCCTCCGCGTCGAGCTTCTCGATCAGCGGGTGGGCCGGGTTGAACTCGAAGATCGGCTTGGATTCCGGCACCTTCTGCCCGCTGGCCTCGAGGATCTGGCGCATCTGCAGGCCCAGGTCCTGTTCGCCGATGGCAAGGATCGCCGGCGAGTCGGTCAGACGGTGGGACACGCGCACCTCGGCGACTTCGTCGCCCAGTGCAGCCTTCAGGCGCTCAGCCAGGCCTTCTTTGGCCTTGGCGATCTCTTCCTGGGCCTTCTTGTCCTCTTCGGAGTCCAGACTGCCCAGGTCCAGGTCGCCACGGGCGACGTCCACCAGTTGCTTGCCGTCGAACTCCGGCAGGTAGCTCATCAGCCACTCGTCGATACGGTCGGTGAGCAGCAGCACTTCGATGCCTTTCTTGCGGAAGACTTCCAGGTGCGGGCTGTTCTTCACCTGGGCGAAACTCTCGCCGGTGAGGTAGTAGATCTTGTCCTGGCCTTCCTGCAGGCGGCCGATGTAGTCGGCCAGGGAGACGCTCTGCTCGCCGCTCTCGTCGCTGGTGGAAGAGAAGCGCAGCAGGCCGGCGATCTTGTCCTTGTTGGCGAAGTCCTCGGCTGGACCTTCCTTCAGCACCTGGCCGAAGTTCTTCCAGAAGCCTTTGTAGGCCTCGGCGTCGTTGCTGGCCAGCTTCTCCAGCATGTCCAGGGAACGCTTGGTCAGCGCCGACTTCATCGAGTCGACCACCGGGCCGGACTGCAGGATTTCGCGGGAGACGTTCAGCGACAGGTCGTTGGAGTCCACCACACCCTTGATGAAGCGCAGGTACAGCGGCAGGAACTGGTCAGCCTGGTCCATGATGAACACGCGCTGCACGTAGAGCTTCAGGCCACGCGGGGCCTCGCGGTGGTAGAGGTCGAACGGCGCGCGCGCCGGGACGTACAGCAGCGAGGTGTATTCGAGCTTGCCTTCGACCTTGTTGTGGCTCCAGGTCAGCGGGTTCTCGAAGTCGTGGGCGATGTGCTTGTAGAACTCCTGGTATTCCTCGTCCTTCACCTCGGTGCGCGGACGAGTCCACAGGGCGCTGGCACGGTTGACCACTTCCCACTCGGTTTCGGCCGGCTTGTCGGCCTCTTCGCCGTGGTGTTCCTTCGGCAGCTCGATGGGCAGCGCGATATGGTCGGAGTACTTCTTGATGATGTTGCGCAGGCGCCAGCCGTCGGCGAACTCGTCTTCGCCGTCCTTGAGGTGCAGGACAATGCGGGTGCCGCGCTCGGCCTTGTCGATGGTGGCGACGTCGAAGTCACCCTCGCCCTTGGAGGACCAGTGCACGCCTTCGCTGGCCGGTGCGCCGGCGCGGCGGGTGAAGACGTCCACCTTGTCGGCGACGATGAAGGCGCTGTAGAAGCCCACGCCGAACTGGCCGATCAGGTGCGAATCCTTTTTCTGGTCGCCCGAGAGATTCTTCAGGAAGTCGGCGGTACCGGACTTGGCGATGGTACCCAGGTGCGCGATGACGTCCTCGCGGCTCATGCCGATGCCGTTATCTTCGAGGGTGACGGTCTTGGCGTCCTTGTCGAAGCTCACGCGGATCTTCAGTTCCGCGCCACCTTCGAGCAGCTCAGGCTTGGCCAGGGCCTCGAAACGCAGCTTGTCGGCGGCGTCGGAGGCGTTGGAAATCAGTTCGCGAAGGAAGATTTCCTTGTTCGAATACAGGGAGTGAATCATCAGGTGAAGCAGCTGCTTCACTTCGGTCTGGAAGCCCAGTGTTTCTTTTTGAGTCTCCGCGCTCATCGTTTCTCGCTCCGAGGATGACAAATGCCGCGTCATGCGGCCGATGTCAGCGAGATGGGGGCTTCCCGAACCAATTCAAGGGGTTGGAGAAAAATCGCCGGCAGCTGCCGGCAAAGGCTCAGCGCGCGGTGAGTTCGATGTCCGCGACTTCACTGGGGCGCAGCGTGTAGCTCGCCTGCCCGGGACCGTCGATCACCCGACGGATGACCAGCCGACCATCAGCGTCCAGCCCAACGAAAACCCCCTCGGCAGTCCGCCCACGCTCGGTGGTGACCCGCATGCCGCGATTCATGTAGCGCTGCGGCGCTGCCTGCAGGCGCTCCAGGGACAGGCGACCGCTCTCCGCCCCCTGCGGCGCCGGAGCAGCCACCGGTGCCGGCGCGGCGACCGGCGCAGCAACCACGGCCGCGGCCTTCAGGCGCGGGTAACGGTCGTTGCGTACGCCCCAGCCTCGGGCATCGGTCTTCTCCAGCACCACCTGCAGCTCCTGCGGCACGCTGGCGACCGCCACGCCCACGGAGAGGGTCTGCGCGAGGCGCTGGGTGTCCAGCGGCGGCAGGCGGGTTATGACCACGTCCCGGCTGGCGAAGCGGCGCTCCAGGTAATCCTGCAGTACATGGCGCAGGGTATCCGGCGAGTCGAAGCGCGTATCCACCTGGCCATTGCGGTAGCGCAGGCGGTCGGTGAACACCTCGACAGTGCCGCTCAAGGTGGTCTGCATCTCGGCCGGCAACACCAGGTGGAACGCGCCGCGCATGCGATTGGGCGCTTCCGGCGTCAGGTCCAGGTGCAGGCTGTAGCCGCGCTGCAGGCGCACCGCCTCGGGCAGGTCCTGGCCCGGCGCCAGCCAACTGACTTCGATCTCGGGCAGGCGCCCCTTGTCATCGGGAAGGACGTCGAGGCGCAGCGGTCCGCTCACCGCCGCGGGCAGGCGCACCTGTATTTCCCGGTGGGCGTAGAAGTCCTGGCCTTCGCGAAGACTCAGCACGCCGTCGATGTACTCGGCTTGTTCCGGGGTGAACGACTTGCCGTTGAGCTCGCCGTGCAGATCGATGGCCAGCTCGGGCTTGACCACCGGCTCGGGCTTGAGCCACGCCAGGCTGAGAATCGCTTCGAGGCGGGCAGAGTCCTGCGAGGCGAGCATCGTCAAGCCAACCACCAGCGGGATGCAGCCCAGCCCCCCCAGAGCCACGGCACTGCGGGCGCGGCGCCAGTTGGTCACGATGAACAGCAGCGCCATCGGCGGCAGCAGGCTGGCAATTCCCCAGAACAGGCTGCGCGCGAAGGCGCTGCTGATGACCCAGACGTATCCGGCGAGAATCAGCAGCAGCCCCAGCAGGATCAGCAGCGTATCCATTCAGGCGCCGTCGACCTTGAAGTGCGCGCGGGCGGTGGCGATCGGCTCGGTCCGGGTGGTCTGCCAGGCGGTGATCGCCACGTTGGCCACGCGCCTGCCCTGGCGCCAGACCTGGCACTGGGCATAGGTATCGCGGAAGTGCCCGGCACGCAGGTAATCGATGGAGAAGTCGATGATCTTGGGCATGTGCGGGATGCCCATGAACATCAACAGGTGCAGCAGCGCCGAGTGCTCCATGAAGCCGGCGATGACACCGCCGTGCAACGCCGGCAGCGTCGGGTTGCCGATATTGTCCGGGTTGGCCGGCAGCTGGAAGATCGCGTCATCGCCCAGGCGCAGGCAACGGATGCCGAGTAGCCGAGCGTAGGGAATCATCTCCAGCAGCGGATCGTAGTTCTTGCTCTCGTGCGCCGCGCGGACCATCTGCTCGATGTTCACCGTGCTCATTGCCGACCTCCTTCGACATCGCGCTTGACGGTGCCGGCGGACACCGCCTTGCCCATGCGCATGAAGGTGCCGACCACGTGGGCGATGGGCTCCGACGGGTCATCCTGATAGGCATAGCCACGGGTGAAGATGATGTTCGGGGTGACCCGGTAGCACTCGGCGAATCCGTAGACGTCCTTGTGCGGCTGCGCCGGGTGCATGTAGTCGATGCGCAGGTCCAGGGTCGGACAGATCTCGAACTGGGGCAGGACACAGAGCGTGGAGATGCCGCAGGTAGTGTCCATCAGCGTGGTGATGGCGCCGCCATGGATCACTCCGGTCTCCGGATTGCCAACGATGCCGTCGCTGTAGGGCAGCCGCAGGGTCAGGCCGGAGGCATCCGCCGCATGTGCGCCGATGCCCAGTAACTGGCAGTGGCGCAGCGCCGACAGGAAGCGCTCGACGCGCTCCAGGAGTGGAGTTTCAGACATGGGGACGACCGACCGATTGACTGCACGGGCCCGCATCATACCCCGGCCGCCGCCGCGGCTGCAGCGGTGCATTACCGGGCTGTAGGAATATTCATTGAACTAATTCACACAACGTCGGTTCAAAGGGCTAACACCAGGAAAGCCGCACATGGAGGCTCCAATGAAAAAAACCCTTCCCTTCGCTCTGATCCTCGTCGCCGGTTTCAGCCTTGCCGCCTGCGACAAGAAAGAAGAGCCGAAAGCACCGGCGGAGCCCGCCGCGACCGAGCAGCCGAGCACTCCCGCACCGACCACTCCGCCGGCGCCCGAAGCTTCCCCGGCTACTCCGGCTGCCCCGGCCACCGCACCGCAGGAGCCCGCTGGCGGCGAGCAGAAGCAGTAATTTCGCTTCGCAACACAAGAAAAGGCCCGCATGTTGCGGGCCTTTTCGTTTCTGCCGTTCGCTATCAGCCGCTGGGAGGAATGTCGTTGTCCCGCGGCGCGTCGCCCTGGGGCGTCGGCGTGTAGACCATCACGTGGAGCACGCTGGAGTGGAATTCGCGCTGGTACAGCACGCCCACCACGCCCGCCGTCACCAGCATGAAGATCCACGGGTTGATGAACCAGGCCAGCATCGCCAGGCCGAAATAATAGGTGCGCAATCCCTGGTTGAACTGGTGCGCCGCCAGCGACACCACCCGCGCCGCGCGCTCGGCGAAGGACTTGCGCTCCAGCTCACCGACGTTGCGCTCCCCCACCATGGGCGCCGAGCCGATCAATACGGCGGCGAAGTTGTACTGGCGCATGCACCAGCTGAAGGTGAAGAAGGCATAGACGAATACCACCGCCAGGCACAGCAGCTTGAGCTCTGAAAGCCCACGGGTAGGTGGCGTCACGAAAGGCAGGTCCGCGAGAACCGAGATCGTGCGCTCCGCCGAGCCCAGCAGGGTCAGAATGCCTGCGAGGATGATCAGGGTGCTGGAAGCGAAGAACGATGCGTTGCGCTCCAGGTTGCCGATCACGCTGGCGTCCGCCACGCGGTTGTCGCGCAGCAGCACGCGGCGCATCCAGTCCTGGCGATAGAGGTGCAGCACGCTGGCCAGGCACGCGGTGTCGCGGGCCTTGGTCTTGGCGTAGCGGGTGTAGCCGATCCAGCAGAAGAGGAACCAGAGGATGGCGAGCAGGTTCCAGAAGTACTGGATGTCGAACAGGTCGACGACGTCGGTCATGGATTTCCTTGCGATTCGAGGCGGAAAGAAGTCGGTACGCAGCCGATAGACGCCAGTTTATCGTTTCAGGACACGACGCCCACGGTGGAGAATCGCAGACATGAAAAAGGCCGCCTTGTGGGCGGCCTTTTTCATGGATGGCGGGATATCAGGCCATCGCTTCCTGGGGTTTGCCCAGCAGGCGGTCGATGACCACCATCGCGGCCAGCATGACGACCGAGGGGATCAGCCAGGCGAGGCCCTGCTCGGCCAACGGCAGGTGTTCCATCCAGGCCGGCATCCAGGCGTCAAGCTTGGCGCCTTTCAGCGCGTCGATGATGCCGAAGACGAAGGAAATCACCATCACCGGGGCGACGATGCGGGTCTGCGAACGCCACAGGCTGGCGCAGAAACTCAGCGCCACCAGCACGATGCACGGTGGGTAGATCGCAGTCAGCACCGGGATGGAGAACTGGATGAGCTTGGTCAGGCCCAGGTTCGATACCAGCAGCGAGAAGCCGGCCAGGATGATCACCAGGCTGCGATACGACAGCGGCAGGATGCGGCAGAAGTACTCGGCGCAGGCGCAGGTCAGGCCCACGGCGGTGACCAGGCAGGCCAGCGCGATCAACACGGCGAGGAAGGTGCTGCCCAGCGAGCCGAAGGTGTGCTGCACGTAAGCGTGCAGGACGGCAGCGCCGTTGGCGGCACCGGCGGCGATGTCATGGCTGCCCGAGCCCAGGCGGAACAGGCTGATATACACCAGCGCCAGGCCCACCCCGGCGATCAGGCCGGCGATGATGGCGTAGCGGGTGATCAGCCGCGGCGAGTCCACGCCACGGGAGCGGATCGCGTTGACGATGACGATACCGAAGACCAGCGCGCCGAGGGTGTCCATGGTCAGGTAGCCATTGACGAAGCCCTGGGAGAACGCCGCGGCCTGGTAGGCCGGCTCGGCGACGCCGATGGGGCCGGCCGGCAGCATGAAGGCGGCGATGCCCAGGGCGGCCAGGGCGATGATCTTCAGCGGCGCGAGGAAGCGGCCAACGGTATCGAGCAGCTTGCCGGGGTACAGCGAGATCACCAGCACCACCAGGAAATACACCAGGCTGTAGAGGAACAGCGGCAGCGCGCCCTCCCCGGTCAGCGGCGCCAGGCCAACTTCGAAGGAGACGGTGGCGGTACGCGGGGTGGCGAACAGCGGTCCGACCGACAGGTAGCAGACAGCCGCCAGCAGCCCTCCGGCAACGCGGCCGATGGGGTGACTCAGGGTGTCCATCGCGCCACCGACCTTGGCCAGTGCCACGACGGTGATCACCGGCAGGCCTACCGCGGTGATCAGGAAGCCCAGCGCCGCCATCCACACGTGCGGCCCCGACTGCAGGCCCACGATCGGCGGGAAGATGATGTTGCCCGCGCCGACGAACAGCGCGAAGGTCATAAAACCAAGTGCCAGGACGTCCTGGCCTTTCAAGACTTTCATGAAGGGAAATACCACAGTGCTGAAACGGGTTCGTGGTCTCCCAAGGCACGCACGCCGTACGGACGTGACAAAGCCGCATCGAACGGGACTGGCTGACTCACTCGGGGCGAGCCTGCGCATCCTGTGATGCTGCTGTCATCGGTACGGAGAGTTGTTCTTGGAAGTCCGATAGCAGAGGTTTTCCAAGGGCTCGTGGCCCGTTTGCTCCTGCATTCTGGTTATCCCGCCATCCTTGACGGTCAGGAATCGCCGTCGCTTCCGGGTAGGAATTGACGGTGAGCGAGCCTTCCCTTGTGGGGAACGCGACGCTTCATATAGTTGCTAGCCTAACGATCTATTCCGATGAACTGCACTGACATACGTCAGATCGTCCGCGCAATGATCGGCGATGTCGCCTGAACGACACTTTGTCAGACGCAGCCATAACGACAGAGGCCACCCGAAGGTGGCCTCTGTGGACGGACGGTTTAGTAAGCGAGGCGCTTACTTGACCGGCCAGCCGGTCAGCTCGGCCAGGGCCTTGCCGATGTCGGCCAGGGAACGCACGGTTTTCACACCAGCGTCCTGCAGGGCGGCGAACTTCTCGTCCGCAGTGCCCTTGCCGCCGGAGATGATGGCGCCGGCGTGGCCCATGCGCTTGCCGGGCGGTGCGGTTACACCAGCGATGTAGGACACCACCGGCTTGGTCACGTTGGCCTTGATATAGGCAGCAGCTTCTTCTTCAGCCGAACCACCGATTTCGCCGATCATGACGATGGCTTCGGTTTTCGGGTCTTCCTGGAACAGCTTCAGGATGTCGATGAAGTTGGAGCCCGGGATCGGGTCGCCACCGATGCCCACGCAGGTGGACTGGCCGAAGCCGGCGTCGGTGGTCTGCTTAACGGCTTCGTAGGTCAGGGTGCCGGAACGCGACACGATGCCTACTTTGCCCGGCAGGTGGATGTGACCCGGCATGATGCCGATCTTGCACTCGCCGGGAGTGATCACGCCCGGGCAGTTCGGGCCGATCAGGCGTACGCCCAGCTCGTCGCACTTGACCTTGGCTTCCAGCATGTCGATGGTCGGGATGCCTTCGGTGATGCAGACGATCAGCTTGATGCCGCCGAAGGCCGCTTCCAGGATCGAGTCCTTGCAGAACGGAGCCGGAACGTAGATGACCGAAGCGTCAGCGCCGGTAGCTTCCACGGCTTCCTTGACGGTGTTGAACACCGGCAGGCCCAGGTGGGTGGTGCCGCCCTTGCCGGGGGTCACGCCGCCAACCATCTTGGTGCCGTAGGCGATGGCTTGTTCGGAGTGGAAGGTACCCTGCGAGCCGGTGAAGCCCTGGCAGATGACTTTGGTGTCTTTATTGATCAGGACGCTCATTACTTACCCTCCGCGGCCTTGACGACTTGCTGGGCAGCGTCGGTCAGGCTGGTCGCCGCGATGATGTTCAGACCGCTTTCGGCCAGGACCTTGGCGCCGAGGTCGGCGTTGTTGCCTTCCAGACGAACGACAACCGGGATTTTCACGGCGACTTCTTTCACGGCGCCGATGATGCCTTCGGCAATCATGTCGCAGCGAACGATGCCGCCGAAGATGTTCACCAGAACGGCAGCGACGTTGCTGTCGGACAGGATGATCTTGAACGCTTCGGTCACGCGCTCTTTGGTGGCACCGCCGCCAACGTCGAGGAAGTTGGCCGGCTTGCCGCCGTGCAGGTTGACGATGTCCATGGTGCCCATGGCCAGGCCAGCGCCGTTGACCATGCAGCCGATGTTGCCTTCCAGCGCGACGTAGTTCAGTTCCCACTTCTGCGCATGGGCTTCACGAGCGTCGTCCTGGGACGGGTCGTGCATGGCGCGCAGCTTGGGCTGACGGTACATGGCGTTGGAGTCGATGTTGATCTTGGCGTCCAGGCAGTGCAGGTTGCCGTCTTTCTTGATCACCAGCGGGTTCACTTCCAGCAGCGCCAGGTCGTAGTCCTGGAACAGCTTGGCCAGGCCCACGAAGATGTGGGTGAACTGCTTGATCTGGTCGCCCTTGAGGCCCAGCTGGAAGGCCAGCTCGCGACCCTGGTACGGCTGAGCGCCAACCAGCGGGTCGATGGTGGCCTTGAGGATCTTCTCAGGGGTCTCGTGCGCAACTTTCTCGATGTCCACGCCACCTTCGGTGGAGGCCATGAAGACGATGCGACGGCTGGAACGGTCGACAACGGCGCCGAGGTACAGCTCCTTGTCGATGTCGGTGCAGGATTCCACCAGGATCTTGCTGACCGGCTGGCCATTGGCGTCAGTCTGGTAAGTCACCAGACGCTTGCCCAGCCAGTTGGCTGCGAACGCCTTGGCGTCCTCTTTGCTCTTGACCAGCTTCACACCGCCCGCTTTACCGCGGCCACCGGCGTGTACCTGGGCTTTGACGACCCACTCGGTACCACCGATCTTTTCACAGGCTTCTGCGGCCTCTTCGGGTGTGTCGACGGCGTAGCCCTTGGATACGGGCAGGCCGTACTCAGCGAACAGCTGCTTACCCTGATATTCGTGGAGATTCATGCTTGTCTACCGTTTTCGTCTTGGGTATTGCGCATTCGGCGCGGCGCTCGTGGCACCACGCCACCTGTGACCGAGTCCCCCTCGGGGGAGAAACGATCCGGCGGGATGGACGGCAGCCCCTCGCAAAAGACTGCCGCCCTCCTCGCCGTGGTCCCGTTCCTTAGCGCTTCTTGCGGTTGGCGATGTGGATGGCGTGGCCATTCACCGCCAGGGCCGCTTCGTGCAGCGCTTCGGACAGAGTCGGGTGGGAGAAGACCATCATGCCCAGGTCTTCGGCACTGGTGCCGAATTCCATGCCGATCGCGCCTTGCTGTACCAGCTCGGCGGCGCTCGGGCCGATCACGTGGACGCCCAGTACGCGGTCGGTCTTGGCATCGGCGATGACCTTGACCAGACCAGTGGTGTCGTTGGCAGCCATGGCGCGGCCGCTGGCGGCGAACGGGAAGGTGCCGACGTTGACTTCAACGCCTTCGCCTTTCAGTTGCTGCTCGGTCTTGCCGACCCATGCGATTTCCGGGTGGGTGTAGATCACCGACGGAATCAGGTCGTAGTTCATCTGGGCCTTGTGGCCGGCGATGCGCTCGGCAACCATCACGCCCTCTTCCGAGGCCTTGTGCGCCAGCATGGCGCCACGGACCACGTCACCGATGGCGTAGACGCCCGGAACGCTGGTCTTGCAGTGGTCGTCGACGAAGATGAAACCGCGCTCGTCCATGGTCACGCCGCTGTCAGCAGCCAGCAGGTCGGTGGTCACCGGGCGACGGCCCACGGCCACGATCAGCTTGTCGAAGGTTTCCTTCTGCTCGCCGTTGGCGTCGGTGAAGGTCACGGTGACCTGCTTCTTCTTCACGTCCGAACCGGTGACGCGAGCGCCCAGGCGGATGTTCAGACCTTGCTTGGTCAGGACCTTCAGGGCTTCCTTGGCGATCTGCTCGTCGGCAGCCGGGAGGAACTTGTCCAGGGCTTCCAGGACGGTGACTTCAGCGCCCAGGCGAGCCCAGACCGAACCCAGTTCCAGGCCGATGACGCCAGCGCCGATCACGCCCAGCTTCTTCGGTACGCTCTGGAATTCCAGGGCGCCGGTGGAGTCGACGATGACGTCTTCGGTCAGCGGGGCCGGCGGGATTTCAACCGGCTTGGAGCCCGAAGCGATGATGATGTTGTCGGCTTCCAGGACCTGGGTCTTGCCGTCCAGGCCGGTCACTTCGACCTGCTTGTTGGCCAGGACCTTGCCGTGGCCTTCGAAGGAGGTCACGCCGTTGGCCTTGAACAGGGTGGCGATGCCGCCAGTCAGGTTCTTCACGATGTTGGCCTTGCGGGCAATCATCGCCGGAACGTCCATCTTCACGCCGCCAGTGGAGATGCCGTGGACGTCGAAGCCTTCTTTGGCTTCCTTGTACTTCCAGGAGCTGTCCAGCAGTGCCTTGGACGGGATGCAGCCTACGTTCAGGCAGGTACCGCCGAGGGCAACCTTGCCCTCCTTGCCGATGTACTTCTCGATGCAAGCGGTCTTCAGGCCGAGCTGGGCGGCACGGATGGCGGCCACGTAGCCGCCGGGGCCGGCACCAATCACAACCACGTCGAATTTCTGGCTCATATCTCAATCCTTATTCCGGTGAAGCGGACGGCCCCTTGCGGGGCCGTCATGTAGTACGGGGCCGTCGTGTGAATTGACGTATCAGACGTCCAGCAGCAGGCGAGCCGGGTCTTCCAGCAGATCCTTCATGGTGACCAGGAAGCTTACCGCTTCCTTGCCATCGATCATGCGGTGATCGTAGGACAGCGCCAGGTACATCATCGGCAGGATGACTACTTGGCCGTTAACGGCCATCGGGCGCTCCTGGATCTTGTGCATGCCGAGGATGGCGGTCTGCGGCGGGTTGACGATAGGAGTCGACAGCAGGGAACCGAATACGCCACCGTTGGAAATGGTGAAAGTACCACCGGTCATGTCTTCGATGGACAGCTTGCCGTCTTTGGCTTTCTTGCCGAAGGTGGCGATGCCGTTCTCGATCTCGGCCAGGCTCATGAACTCGGCGTTACGCAGAACCGGTACGACCAGACCGCGGTCGCTGGAAACTGCCACACCGATGTCCTGGTAGCCGTGGTAGACGATGTCGTTGCCGTCGATCGAGGCGTTGACGCCCGGGAAGCGCTTCAGGGCTTCGGTGGCGGCCTTGACGAAGAAGGACATGAAGCCCAGGCGAACGCCGTTGTGCTTCTTCTCGAACAGGTCCTTGTACTTGTTGCGCAGGTCCATGATCGGCTTCATGTTGACTTCGTTGAAGGTAGTCAGCATGGCCATGGAGGACTGGGCTTCGACCAGACGCTCGGCAACCTTGGCGCGCAGGCGGGTCATCGGAACGCGCTTCTCGACGCGGTCGCCAGCGGCGAAGACCGGAGCAGCGGCAGCCGGAGCTGCAGCCTTGGCAACCGGAGCGGCGGCCGGGGCATTCTTCTTGGCTTCAACGGCAGCGACGACGTCTTCCTTGGTGACACGACCGCCCTTGCCGGTACCGGCCAGGCTGTTCGGGTCGATGCCATTCTCTTCGGCGAGCTTGCGGGCAGCCGGCGAGAGGATGTTGTCGTCGGCTGCAGCGGCCGGAGCAGCGGCGGCCGGTGCGGCAGCCGGAGCCGAGGCAGCAGCCGGAGCGGCAGCGGCAGCACCGCCTTCGCTCAGCTTGCCCAGCAGTTCGTTGGAGAGGACGGTGTCGCCCTCGTTCTTGACGATCTCAGCCAGGACGCCATCCGCTTCGGCGAGCACTTCGATCACGACCTTGTCGGTTTCGATGTCGACGATCAGCTCGTCACGCTTGACGGCTTCACCGACCTTCTTGTGCCAGGTTGCGACGGTGCCGTCGGCAACCGATTCCGGGAAGGTTGGGGCTTTGATTTCGATAGCCATTATGTGTGTTTCCTTAAATTCGGTATCAACTGCGCGTTGGCGTTAAACAGTGAAGGCGTCCTGCAGCAGTTTTTCCTGCTGCTCGGCGTGCATCGAAGCGTAGCCGCAAGCCGGAGCTGCCGAGCCTTCGCGGCCCGCGTATTCCAGGTTGAGACCTTTCTTGTGCGCGGCGATGACACGACGCATATGGTGCTGCGAGCAGAACCAGGCACCCTGGTTCATCGGCTCTTCCTGGCACCAGACGATGTGCTTGAGGTTCTTGTACTGCGACAGTACCTCGGCCAGATCGTCCTCCGGGAAGGGATACAGCTGCTCGATACGAACGATCGCGATGTTCTCGAGACCTTCGGCACGACGCTTCTCCAGCAGGTCGTAGTAGACCTTGCCGCTGCACAGCACGATGCGGTCGACTTTCTTCGGATCCAGGCTGTCGATCTCGTTGATCACGGTCTGGAACGAGCCGTCGGCCAGATCTTCCAGGGTCGAGATGGCCAGCTTGTGACGCAGCAGCGACTTCGGAGTCATCACGATCAGCGGCTTGCGCAGCGGACGGATCACCTGGCGGCGCAGCATGTGGTAGACCTGAGCCGGGGTGGTCGGTACGCAGACCTGGATGTTCTGCTCGGCGCACAGCTGCAGGTAACGCTCCAGACGTGCGGAGGAGTGCTCCGGACCCTGGCCTTCGTAACCGTGCGGCAGCAGCATGGTCAGACCACACAGGCGTTGCCACTTGGTTTCGCCGCTGGTGATGAACTGGTCGATCACGACCTGCGCACCGTTGGCGAAGTCACCGAACTGGGCTTCCCAGGTCACCAGCGCGTTCGGCATGGTGGTGGCGTAGCCGTATTCGAATGCCAGTACCGCTTCTTCCGAGAGGTAGGAGTCGTACAGGCTGACACGCGGCTGACCTTCGAACAGGTTGGCCAGCGGGATGTAGACCGAGTCGTCCTTCTGGTTGTGCAGCGCCGCGTGGCGGTGCGAGAAGGTGCCGCGGCCGACGTCCTGACCGGTCATGCGCACCGGGTGACCTTCGAACAGCAGGGTGGCGTAAGCCAGGTTCTCGGCGAAGCCCCAGTTAATGGGCATGCCACCGGCAGCCATCTTCGCGCGGTCTTCGTAGATCTTCTGCACCTGACGCTGCATGACGAAGCCGTCCGGGGTCTCCAGCAGCTTGGCGGACAGGTCCTGCAAGGTCTTCAGGTCGAAGCGGGTGTCGTGTCGCGCGGTCCAGGCATGGCCGACGTACGGACGCCAGTCGACGAAGAGCTCCTTGTTGGGCTCCTTCACCAGGCTCTTCACCACGTGCTGGCCGTTGTCGAGAGCGTCGCGGTATTCGTCGACCTTCTCCTGGGCCTGCTCGGTGGTCTGCACGCCGGCTGCGATCAGCGCGTCGGCATACAGGTCACGGGTGGTGCGCTGCTTGGCGATCTGCTGGTACATCAGCGGCTGGGTGCCGCTCGGCTCGTCGGCCTCGTTGTGGCCGCGACGGCGGTAGCAGACCAGGTCGATGACCACGTCACGCTTGAACTGCATGCGGTAGTCGACGGCCAGTTGGGTCACGAACAGGACCGCTTCCGGATCGTCGCCGTTCACATGGAAGATCGGCGCCTGGATCATCTTCGCCACGTCGGTCGCGTACTCGGTGGAACGAGCATCGTCCTGGCGGCTGGTGGTGAAGCCCACCTGGTTGTTGATCACGATGTGGATGGTGCCGCCCGTCTTGTAAGCACGTGTCTGCGACATCTGGAAGGTCTCCATGACCACGCCCTGCCCCGCGAAGGCGGCATCACCGTGGATGGAGATCGGCACGACCTTGTCGCCGGTGCCGTCTTTACGACGGTCCTGACGGGCGCGTACCGAACCCTCGACCACCGGGGAAACGATTTCCAGGTGCGAGGGGTTGAACGCCAGGGCCAGGTGGACTTCGCCGCCGGTGGTCATGACGTTGGAGGAGAAGCCCTGGTGGTACTTCACGTCACCGGAGCCCATCTCGACCAGCTTCTTGCCCTCGAACTCGTCGAACAGCTCGCGCGGGTTCTTGCCCAGGGTGTTGACCAGGACGTTCAGACGGCCGCGGTGGGCCATGCCGATGACGATTTCCTTCACGCCGTAGGAGCCGGAGCGCTGGATGATCTCGTCGACCATCGGAATCAGGCTCTCACCGCCTTCCAGGCCGAAACGCTTGGTGCCCGGGTACTTGGTGCCCAGGTATTTTTCCAGGCCTTCGGCAGCGGTCAGACGCTCGAGCAGGTGCGAACGCGCATCAGCGGAGTACGCCGGGCGGCCACGCACGCTTTCCAGGCGCTGGGCGAACCAGTGGCGCTGTTCGGAATCGACGATGTGCATGAACTCGGCGCCGATGGTGCTGCAGTAGGTCTGCTTCAGCGCATCGACGATTTCACGCAGGGTCGCCTCTTCTTTGCCGATGTAAAGCTCACCGGTGCGGAAGGTGGTGTCGAGGTCTGCAGCGGTGAGCCCGTAATGTTCCAGCGACAGGTCGGAGGGAGCGGTACGCACCCAGAGACCCAGCGGATCGAGCGATGCCGCCTGATGGCCGCGCAGTCGGTATGCCAGGATCAGACGCAGGACTTCAACCTGCTTTTTCTCGTGCTCGGTGCTTACGCTGCCAGCGGAAACAGGCGCAGCACGGCGCTGGTTCTTGGCCAGGAGTACGAAATGATCACGGATAGAGGAATGCGAGACGTCGGGGGCGGGATTGCCGTCGGCGGGAAGCTTCTGGAAGTACGTGCGCCACTCTTCTGGCACAGCGTTCGGGTCGTGCAGGTAGAGCTCGTAGAGCTCTTCGACGTAGGCAGCGTTTCCACCGGATAGATGGGCACTGTTCCACATCCGCTGCATTACGCTTTCGTGCATGCTTGGTCACCCTCGGTAAGGGGACTCCACCTGTGGAACCTATGGCGCGAAGTCAAACACAGCGACTTCAAGCCACCGATCCCCGCAGATAGTCCGGGTACCAGCCCGGATGCCCCTGCTGGTCATATATACGTTTTCAAAACAGGACCCCCGCTTTGTGGGCTTGGGTCCTAAGGACTGTACCGCCGGACAATGTTCCGGCGGCACAGGTGTCGCTCTTTCATGATCTGTGGGCGCGAGGCCCGCGGATCAAGTGCCGCTCTGCAGCAGCATGTTACGGATGTGACCGATTGCCTTGGTGGGGTTCAGACCCTTCGGGCAAACGTTCACGCAGTTCATGATCCCGCGGCAGCGGAATACGCTGAACGGGTCATCCAGGCTCGCCAGGCGCGCCTGAGTTTCGGTGTCACGGCTGTCGGCCAGGAAGCGATAGGCCTGCAGCAGCGCGGCGGGACCCAGGAACTTATCGGGGTTCCACCAGAACGACGGGCAGGAGGTCGAGCAGCAGGCGCACAGGATGCACTCGTACAGACCGTCCAGCTTCTCGCGCTCTTCCGGGCTTTGCAGACGTTCGATGGCCGGCGCTGCATATTTGTTCTGCAGGAACGGCTTAACGCTCTCGTACTGTTTGTAGAAGATGCGCATATCGACGACCAGGTCACGAATGACCGGCAGACCCGGCAGCGGACGCAGGACCAGCTTGCCGCCCTTCAGGCCAGCGGCCGACAGGGGGGTGATGCAGGCCAGGCCGTTCTTGCCGTTGATGTTCATACCGTCGGAGCCGCACACGCCTTCACGGCAGGAACGACGATAGGAGAAGCCCTCGTCCTGTTCCTTGATCAGCGCCAGTACGTCCAGGACCATGATGTCCTTGCCGTCGGTATCGACCTGGAAGTCCTGCATGTAGGGTGCAGCGTCCTTCTCAGGGTTGTAGCGGTAAACACTCACTTGCAACATGGCGGGCACCCTTAGTAAGTACGAACCTTGGGTTCGAATGCCGGAACAGTTTTCGGCGCGAAGTTGACGGCACGCTTGGCTACACGTTTCTCACCCGGGAAGTACAGGGTGTGGCACAGCCAGTTCTCGTCATCGCGCTCCTCGAAGTCTTCACGGGCATGCGCGCCGCGGGACTCTTTGCGGGCTTCTGCCGCAATCGCAGTGGCTTCGGCCACTTCGAGGAGGTTCTGCAGTTCCAGCGCTTCGATACGCGCCGTGTTGAATGCCTGGCTCTTGTCGTTGATCTTGACGGTGGCGATACGCTCACGCAGATCAGCCAGCTGAGCGATACCCTTCTGCATGTACTCGCCGGTACGGAACACACCGAAGTAGTTCTGCATGCAGGATTGCAGCTCGCGCTTGAGCGGAGCGACTTCTTCGCCGCTGGTGCGCTCGTTCACGCCGTTCAGGCGCTTGAAAGCGGATTCCAGGTCGGACTCGGAAGCCTGGCGGTGCTCGATACCATCCTTGAGCGCCTTCTCCAGGTGCAGGCCGGTGGCACGACCGAACACAACCAGGTCGAGCAGCGAGTTGCCGCCCAGGCGGTTGGCGCCGTGTACCGATACGCAAGCCACTTCGCCTACGGCGAACAGGCCTTCGATGATCTGCTCGTTGCCGTTGGCATCGGTGGTCAACGCCTGGCCATGAATGTTGGTGGCAACGCCGCCCATCATGTAGTGGCAGGTCGGGATAACCGGGATCGGAGCGACGACCGGGTCGACGTGGGCGAAGGTCTTCGACAGTTCGCAGATGCCGGGCAGGCGGCTGTGCAGAACTTCTTCGCCGAGGTGGTCGAGCTTCAGCAGTACGTGGTCCTTGTTCGGGCCCACGCCGTTACCGGCGATCACTTCTTTAACCATGGAACGGGCAACCACGTCGCGACCAGCCAGGTCTTTCGCGTTCGGAGCGTAACGCTCCATGAAACGCTCGCCATGGGCGTTGATCAGGTAGCCACCTTCACCGCGGCAACCTTCGGTGACCAGTACACCAGCGCCGGCGATGCCGGTCGGGTGGAACTGCCACATCTCGATGTCCTGCACCGGCACACCGGCGCGCAGCGCCATGCCGATACCGTCACCGGTGTTGATCAGGGCGTTGGTGGTGGAGGCGTAGATACGGCCGGCACCGCCAGTGGCCAGGACCACGGCCTTGGAGCGGATATAAACGGTGTCGCCGGTTTCGATGTCGATGGCGATCACGCCAACCACATGACCGTCCTGGTTCTTCACCAGATCGACCGCGTACCACTCATTAAGGAAGGAAGTACCGTTCTTCAGGTTGGCCTGATAGAGGGTGTGCAGCAGGGCGTGACCGGTACGGTCGGCCGCGGCGCAGGTACGCGCAGCCTGGCCACCCTTGCCGAAGTCCTTGGACTGGCCACCGAACGGACGCTGATAGATGCGGCCCTGCTCGGTACGGGAGAACGGCAGGCCCATGTGTTCCAGCTCGAACACGGCTTCCGGGCCGACGGAGCACATGTATTCGATAGCGTCCTGGTCACCGATGTAGTCGGAGCCCTTGACGGTGTCGTACATGTGCCAGCGCCAATCGTCGTTCGGGTCGGCCGAAGCGATGGCGCAGGTGATGCCGCCCTGGGCGGATACGGTGTGCGAACGGGTCGGGAAGACCTTGGTCACCACGGCAGTCTTGTGACCACCCTGGGCCAGTTGCAGTGCGGCACGCATGCCGGCGCCGCCGCCACCAACGATGATGGCGTCGAAGGAAAGAGTACGAATGCTAGCCATGGATCAGTTACCCCAGAGAATCTGCACACCCCAGACGAAGAATGCGAACATGGCCATGCCGCATACTGCCTGGACGAGGAAACGCACGACGGTCGCGGACTTGCCCAGCGCCATCGGAGTCAGGTAGTCGGTGGTGATGGTCCACATACCGACCCAGGCGTGCACGCTCAGGGAAACCAGCGTCAACAGGCTGAAGATCTTCATCAGGCTGTGGGAGAACAGACCATGCCACTCCGCATAGGTGATTCCCGGATGCGCGATCAGGAAGCCCAGCAGGAAGAGAACATAAGCCGCGAGAACGACCGCGGAGACGCGCTGGACCATCCAGTCATAGAGACCCGAACGCGACAAGTTAGTGACGTTAGTTACCATACCCATACCCCCGCCAGAACGATCAGCACCACTGCGACAGCGATGACGATTTTCGAACCACGCTTACCGCCTTCCAGTGTTTCGCCAATACCTGCGTCCATGACGAGGTGACGAATACCGGCTACCAGGTGGTACAGCAGCGCAGACAGCAGGCCCCAAATCACAAGCTTGACCAACGGATGGGTCAGACACGCCTTCACCTGCTCGAAGCTTTCTTCCGAAGCGAGGGAACGATCCAGTGCGAACAGCAGCACTGCGATGCCCACGAACAGAATGACGCCAGAGATACGGTGGAGAATCGACGTGTAAGCAGTGATAGGGAGTTGGATGGTCCTTAGGTCTAGGTTTACGGGTCGTTTGCTATTCACGGCTTTTTTCACACTGAGAGCCCTTCTATGGATCAGGGCTAGTTGTCGGGAGGTGCACTTGTCAGGTACCCATCACCTTCGGGAGTGACAACCACCAATCAAGCTAGGCCGGACGGCCCTTGGCGGCTGGTCGCCGAGTATAGACAGTTAGGCCCCTAATGACAACGGAAAGACCTCCACCTAAGGACTAATTGCCGCACCCCCATAAAAGGCGTAAACAGGCAAATTTTTCCGGCAAAACAGGGGCTTGGAGGAGCCAAACTTCTCCGATTGTGCAAATTGACATTCGGATTTATCTCTCTATAGTGGTGCGGGCCCTGCGTGGGGGGTCGTACAGATGATTTCAAGCATAAATAGGAGGCCATCATGGCTGACAAAAAAGCGCAGTTGATCATCGAGGGCGCTGCCCCCGTCGAACTGCCTGTCCTCTCCGGCACGCTGGGTCCCGATGTTGTCGACGTGCGGGGCCTGACCTCCACGGGTCACTTCACTTTCGACCCCGGCTTCATGTCCACCGCCTCCTGCGAGTCGAAGATCACCTACATCGATGGTGATAAAGGTGTACTGCTGCATCGCGGCTACCCGATCGAACAACTCGCCGAGAAGTCCGACTACCTGGAAACCTGCTACCTGCTGCTCAACGGCGAACTGCCCACTGCCGAGCAGAAGGAAAAGTTCGTCGGCACCATCAAGAACCACACCATGGTTCATGAACAGCTGAAGACCTTCTTCAACGGATTCCGCCGTGATGCGCACCCGATGGCCGTGATGTGCGGCGTGATCGGTGCCCTCTCCGCCTTCTATCACGACTCCCTGGACATCAATAATCCGAAGCACCGGGAAGTCTCGGCGCATCGTCTGATCGCCAAGATGCCGACCATCGCTGCCATGGTGTACAAGTACTCCAAGGGCGAGCCGATGATGTACCCGCGCAACGACCTGAACTATGCAGAAAACTTCCTGCATATGATGTTCAACACCCCCTGCGAGACCAAGCCGATCAGCCCTGTGCTGGCCAAGGCCATGGACCGCATCTTCATCCTGCACGCCGACCACGAGCAGAACGCCTCCACCTCCACCGTGCGCCTGGCGGGCTCCTCGGGTGCCAACCCGTTCGCCTGTATCGCCTCGGGCATCGCTGCCCTGTGGGGTCCGGCTCACGGCGGTGCGAACGAAGCCGTTCTGCGCATGCTGGACGAAATCGGCGACGTATCGAACATCGAGAAGTTCGTGGCCAAGGCCAAGGACAAGAACGATCCGTTCAAGCTGATGGGCTTCGGTCACCGCGTGTACAAGAACTTCGACCCGCGCGCCAAGGTCATGAAGCAGACCTGCGACGAGGTTCTCCAGGAGCTGGGTATCAACGACCCGCAGCTGGAACTGGCCATGAAGCTGGAAGAAATCGCCCGCCACGACCCCTACTTCGTGGAGCGCAACCTCTATCCGAACGTGGACTTCTACTCCGGCATCATCCTGAAGGCCATCGGCATTCCGACCAGCATGTTCACTGTGATCTTCGCCCTGGCACGTACCGTGGGCTGGATCTCGCACTGGCAGGAAATGCTCTCCGGCCCGTACAAGATTGGCCGTCCGCGCCAGCTGTACACCGGCGCCACCCAGCGCGACTTCGTGGACCTCAAAGCCCGCTAAGCGCTACGGTGCATGTGAAAAGGCCGCCTTCGGGCGGCCTTTTTATTGCCATGGCTTTTCTGTAGGAGCGAGCTTGCTCGCGAACAGCCCCGCTGCGAGTTTCCCACGACTCGGTTCGCGAGCAAGAACTGGGCGTCCCCCTCGGTCCTACAAAAACGAAAAAGCCGCCCGAGGGCGGCTTCTTCACGAAAGGGAACGACAGCGCCGATTACTTCTCGGCAGCGCTGCGCAGGCCCTTGAGGGTGTTCATCGGCGCGTCGACCACGAAGCTGTTGGCCAGCCAGGACGGAATGCTGCCACCCGGCTCGGTCTGTACCTGGTAGGTCACTTCGGTCACACCGGCGCCCTTGGGTACCAGCTTCCACTCGCCGATCAGCTTCGGCACGCGGATTTCGCCCTTCTCTTCCGGGATATAGGTCGGCTCGGCCTTCAGGTGACGGATCAGGCCGCCGTCGGCGGTCTTCTCGGTGGTCACGTGGATCACCACGTCGCGGCCGGTCACCGGCCAGGGCATGTCGATCTTCGAGTAAGTCCAGGAATCATCGCCTTCGTGCTTGAGCAGGCGCATCTCGGCGCAGGCGTGGATCCACTTGCAGGAGCCGGCCACGTCTTCCTGCAGGGCGTTGATCTTGGCCACATCGGCCTTGATGTCGACGACGCCACGGTAGGCCTTGTACTTGGAGCCAGCAACGGGGCTGAGGTAGACCTTCACGCCGTCCTCGTCCTTCTCCAGCTTCCAGTCTTCCGCCAGGGCGGTTCCGGCAAAGCCCATCACGGCAGTGGCCAGCAGGGTCATACGCAATACACCACGCATCGTCTTACCTCTCTTTATTCTTGGTCTCGTGGGGGTCGGCAATTGCCGGCGCCCTGTCGCAATCCGCGGTCTTGAGCGGATCGGGGCGTCAGTATGGACCGCGAAATCGTGACTTCCAAGTCACATCAGGCGGCGGTGATACGTTCCCACTCGGTGAGTATCTGCAACGCCTGTTCGTTGCTGCTGCCGCAGGCATCGGCGTCCGCATCGAAGGCCGCACAGACCTTTGGACGCCGAGAGTCGCCGAATAGTTTGCACAGATTGCGCTCATCCAACTGCACACAGCGCACGCCCGCCGGCTTGCCGTCTGGCATGCCGGGGATGGGCGAGGAAATCGACGGCGCTATGCAACAGGCGCCACAGCCGATACGGCATTGCATGGATGATGAACTCTCGACTCGCTGATCATGGGTTGGAGCGCAGCAGCCCCTGCTTGCGCAGCGCCGCTGCCAGGCGTTCGCCGTCGGCAGAACCGGCGCGATAGAACACCGCCGGCTCGCCAATCGGTGCAGGGATTTCGACCGCCCCGCCGGAAGCCACCTCGAAGGTGCTGCCGCTCCACAGGTGCACCCAGCGGCCCTCGGGCAACGCCACGTTCAGACGCTGCACGCCGGGCTCCAGCACCGGGGCCACCAGAAATTGGTCGCCGAGCATATAGCTCGTCGGCATTTCCGCCAAGCTCGCCGGATCAGCGGGGAATTCCAGCCATAGCGGGCGAACCAGTGGCCAGCCATGCCTCGTCGCTTCCTGCATCAGCCGCTGGCGATAGGGCGCCAGCTCGCGGAATACCGTGGCGAAGCGCTGCAACTGCGCCACTGTAGCCGGCGTGCTGTAGGTCTGCACGTTGTCATCCGGGCGATTGCCCTCGTGCGTACGCAACAGGCTGGTGAAGGCGGAAAACTCCATCCAGCGCAGCAACAATTCCTCGCTGCGATGGTAGTTCCTGATCGGGCTGGTGATAGTGGTGTAGCCGCCAGTGTCGCTGTGATTCAGGCTGAAGCCGGACACGCCGCCGGACAGCAGCCCCAACAGCGCACTGTGCAGACCGTCGTCGGCATCCCAGGTCACCAACTGATCGCCCAGCCACAGGCTGGTGGTCAAGCCAGGGCTGTGGCTGTAGGCGGAACGCATGAAGAACAGCAGGTCGCCCGCGCCCTCCTCGTCCACCAGCTGTCGATTCAACTGGGCCCAGAACTCCGGGTATCGATTGTGCACCGCTGCGGCCGGCTCCCCGGAAGCCAGCTTCGCCTCATAAGGCAAGGCCTCGCCAAAATCCGCCATCCAGCCGGAGAAGCCGGCCCCAAGCATTTCCTCGCGCATCACACCGCGCAGCCAATCAGCCGCCTGGGGATTGGTCAGGTCAACCATGCCAGCGCTGAAGCTGGTGTTCTGCAGTTGCAGCGGCTGGCCCTTGGCATCCTGCGTCAGATAGCCGTGCGCCAAGGCCTCGCGGTAGAGATTGCGCGTCGCCCCGCCTCTCTCCGCCGTGTCCACCAGGAAGGGGTTTACATAAGCCAGGCTGCGAATTCCCTTGGCCCGCAAGCCGGCATTGAAGGCCGCCCAACCCGGATAGCGCTCGCCATCCAGCACCCAGTTCCACCACAACTGCTTGCCGAAGCTGGTGGTGCGCTGGCCAACCCAGTCCTGCACCCAGACGCCCGCCATCGGCACCTTTGCCTGCTCCAGCTGATCGACGATGTTGCGTACCCGCTCGGTCCCGCCCTGCAAGCCGAGAATCACGCCCTGCTGCGTCCAGCCCGGCAGCGGCGGCATCCGCCCGACCACCGAGGTATGCGCCTCGATCAGCGCCTTGGGACTGTTACCTTTATAAAGGTGGGCCTGGAGCTTGCCGGCGTGTACCTCGAGCGCTACGCGCTGGTCGTCGCGCAGGTCGAAAACCTGGTACTCCGGAGCCTCGCTGAAGAAAGCATGCAGCCGCGACGTCAGGTAGAACGGCACCGGCGCATAGGTGGTCCACCAGTCGCCGCCGGCACGTGCGGTCAGGTCGGCGGCCATGGTGATGGGCTGCAGGCCACGGCCTACGCCCTGCTCCTGTACCAGGATCGGCAGGCGTCGCCCGCTCAGGTCGAAGCGGGTGAACTGTTCGCCAAAGCCGTGGAACTGCTCGTCGGCCTCTCTCGCCCAGGCCAGGTACAGGCGGTTCAGAGCAGGGTCGCCCAGGCTTGCATCCAGCACCGCGCCGCGCTCGCCATCGGCCCGCAGTGTCACGGTATAAGCGGATCGCCGACCATCGGCGCAGGTCAGCGTCCCCTCGATCAGCAACTTCTCGCCATCAACTCGCACGGCATCCAACTGTTGCTGGCGGCACAGCAGATCGCGGTGTTCGTGGACGAACATCGCGCCGCGATGCTCCTCGGCGTCGACCCGGCCGATGCCGGCCGCGAGAAACCCGCCACGGGTCTGCCACAGCGTCTGCGCCGGATGTTCGCCCGCGCGCAGGGCGAAGGACTCGCCGTCCCAGTCCAGGCGATAGTCGCCCAGGCCCCAGCTCCGCTCGGAGGCCATGGCCGGCGCTACCGTCAACTGCGCCCACACGGGCCGCTGCTGCCACCAGTTCCAGCCCTTCCAGCCGCCGCCCCCCAGCACCAACAGCAGTATGGTGCCGCGCAATACGAACCTGATCATCCCCGCCCCTTGGCTGTCTCATGGCGCATCCAGTAGGCTCAGGCGCAGTCCCCCTCTGGAGCCTCTGCCATGCCGGTCTGGCTGCAAACCGCGTTTCTGCTGTCGCTCTCTAACCTGTTCATGACCTTCGCCTGGTACGGCCACCTGAAAACCCTGAACAGCAAGCCGTGGATCATCGCGGCGCTGGTCAGCTGGGGGATCGCACTGTTCGAGTATTTGCTGCAGGTGCCGGCCAACCGCATCGGCTACACGGTGATGTCGGTGGGGCAGCTGAAGATCATGCAGGAGGTCATCACGCTGGCGGTCTTCGTGCCGTTCAGCGTGTACTTCATGCAGCAGCCACTGAAGCTCGACTATCTATGGGCCGGGCTGTGCCTGCTGGGCGCGGTGTACTTTATCTTCCGCGCCTGAGGCGGACAGGAGCGGCGCACGACGATCTCTGCGACCGATGGCGCCATGGGAAGGACTCTCTTGAACAGAGGCGTCAGGACTCGGACTGATCCTGCAGGCGGGTGATCAGGCTGGAGGTGTCCCAGCGTCCGCCACCGGCGGCCTGCACCTCGGCGTAGAACTGGTCGACCAGCGCGGTGACCGGCAACTGCGCGCCATTGCGGCGAGCCTCGTCAAGGACGATCCCCAGGTCCTTGCGCATCCAGTCCACCGCGAAGCCGAAGTCGAAGCGCCCTTCCAGCATGCTCTGGTGACGATTCTCCAATTGCCAGGACTGCGCGGCGCCCTTGCTGATCACTTCCATCGCGGCCATGCCGTCGAGGCCGGCGCTCTGGGCGAAGTGCAGCGCCTCGGACAGTCCCTGCAGCAAACCGCCTACGCAAATCTGGTTGACCATCTTGGTCAGCTGGCCGCTGCCCACCGGCCCCATGCGCCGCACCATGCGCGCGTAGGTGGCGATCACCGGTTCGGCGCGGGCATAGAGGTCCGCATCGCCGCCGACCATCACCGTCAGGGCACCATTCTCGGCACCGGCCTGGCCGCCGGAAACCGGCGCATCGAGAAAGCCCAGCTCGCGCTCGGCCGCCGCCACCGCCAGCTCGCGGGCGACCTCCGCCGAAGCCGTGGTGTGGTCCACCAGCACCGCGCCGGGCTGCATGCCGGCCAGCGCACCATCCTCGCCCAGCACAACGCTGCGCAGATCGTCATCGTTGCCCACGCAGCACATCACGAAATCGGCCCACTGGGCGGCCTCGCGAGGGGTCTGCGCCGACTGGCCGCCAAATTGCCTGACCCACTGCGCCGCCCGGCTCGCGGTGCGGTTGTAGACGCACACTTCATGCCCTTCGCGGGCCAGATGCCCGGCCATGGGATACCCCATCACGCCCAGCCCGATGAATGCCACTTTCGCCATCGCGATACCCCTTGTCCGTGTAGCCGGTCAGCCTAGCACAGCAGTTTGCCGGTCCCGCAAACGCCTTCCATACTCGATTCGAACCCAACCACGAGCACCGACTATGCCCCACTGGCTGGTGATCGACCTGGAAGCCACCACCGAGGAAGGCGGCTGGCCGGTCGAGGAAATGGAAATCATCGAAA